>JAWVWY010000043.1:0-21370 GCA_033723495.1 Alcanivorax sp.
CGAGCGCACTGTTGGTTGCCGGTGTGAATAGCTGGTCGGTGTCAGTGAGGCTCTGGTTGGCTTTGCGGGCCACCTTGCGGGCGGTGGCTGGCATAAGTTGCATCAGCCCCAGTGCCCCCACCGAGGAACGGGCATGGGGGTTGAAGCCGCTTTCCCGGCGCGCCACCGCCATGGCCAGCCAGGGGTCAAGATCGTACTGGCGGGCGGCTTGCTTAAACTGTTGTTCATAGGCCGGCGGGAAGCGCCAGGCCAGCATGTCCCAGGCGCCGGCATCAATGGATGCCTGCACCGCCAGGTCATACCAGTGATTGTTCAGTGCCGTCTGTGCCAGCTGTTTAACCTTGTCGGTATCGCTGTGCCACAGTAGCCATTGCCATTCTTTGCGGGCCAGCGCCTGTTCGTCAATGGCACGCAGAATCTTGATGCGTACCAGCGCTGGCTGCTTTTCTGAGGTGTCGGCTGTCTCACTGGCATTGCTGAAGCGGTAGGGTTCGCCCAGACGGTCAGCGGCCATGAAGGCGAAGAAATTACGTTGCCGGGCAGCTTGCTGATAAAGCGCCCGTGCCTGACTTTCCTGATGGGTCTCTTCCAGCGCACGGGCGTGCCAGTACAGCCAGTGGGCGTCCTGTTGGTCGGCATCGGGCAGGCGCGAGATCCAGTGATTTACCTGGGCCCACTGCTGCTCGACGATGGCAAGGCGGGCACGTTGTTCCAGTAACGCCGGGTCCGCATTGTCCTTGAGCCAGTGATCCAGCCAGTCGCGATTTTCCTTGATACCGCGGATGGTGGAATACCAGGCAATGCGACGGGCGCTTTGCTGGCGTAGTTGCGGATCGGTGAGGCCCTGCTCACGGCTATGTTGCTCGAACCATTGTCGGGCGGCGACCGTGTCCACATAGGCCCAACGGCGCACACCGGCAGCAACCAGGGCCTGACGTTGTTTCTTGTTGAGAAACGCCGGCAGGGCGGTGACCTGGGTCGGGTCGCGATACAGCTTCATCAGCCAGTCGCTGACAGCCATCAACTTGCTGTCAGCCATCATCTGGTTCAGATAGCGTTGCAGGCCACTGCTGCGAGCATGAAAAGCCAGTTTCTGACGTTCCCAGATGGCCTGGTCGTCAATCACTCCCGCCTTGCGGGCTTCATCAAAAAGCGGGTCACAACTGGCCGGGCGCGACTGGCCACTGAGCCACAGCTCCCGGGCGGCCTTGAGACTGTCCTTGCGATGCGTGTCGATTCTTGCCCGGTAGTAATAGCAGCGCAGTTCCAGAGCCTTGGGAGGCTGCGTGGCGATATCCAGCAGGGCATCCCATTTCTCCGCCTTGGCATAGGCGACGATGGCCTGTTGCTTGATATCCCGGGGCAGGGGGGAATCCGGGTAGCGGGCGGCATAGGCCTTGATGCGGCCCGGGGGCAGATCCGGCAGCGCGGCACGGAGGCGGTGGAAGTCCAGATAGGCCTGCAACGGGTAGTCGTCACCCAGCTTCTTCTGCTGTTCGGCAAGCGTTTGCCAGTCATCATTGCGCGCGGCGTCCAGCGCCTGCGCAAAGGTATCCCGGGCACTGGCAAGCACCATGGGGGAGAAAAAAAGGCAGCACATAATCAGAACTGCGGAACGGACCATCCCTTGCCTCCACAACAACATCTGTAATGGTCTCATTTTACCGATGCTGGCCTGGCTCTGGAGTGGTGTTTATGTAAAAACTTCGCGGACCATGGTGCTTTGTGAACCGGTTGGCACATGCTTCCCCGTCCTGACACCGTCAGGCTGTTGCGGCTATACTCGCGTGCTTTGCTGATTGCCGCTGTGACGGCCTGTTGTGAGGTTTTGCATGGAAAATACCACCCGATTACTGGAACGGCAGGCCGATTTGTTGTCGCAGCGGTCGGTGCTGGTGGTGGACGCCAATGATCCGGCATTGGCATCCTTGCCGTGCGCCTCTTTGCACCTGCATGCCGATGATTTCACTGTCGGTGCCCAGCAGTGGGCGCCGGCCCCGACCCTGCCGGACGGTGTCGACCTGCTGGTACTGCCGCTACCCAAATCCATCGAGCGGTTGCGCTTTCTGCTTGACTGGCTGGCCGGCGAGATCAGTGGCCCCTGTGAGCTATGGCTGCTGGGGCCGTCCAAGGGGGGCATTCGGGGGGCGCTGAAGTATCTCGAGCAACATGTAGATGCCGCCGAGCTGGTGGACAGCGCCCGTCATTGCAAGCTGTACCGGGGCATGTTGCAGCCCGGTGAGCGTCAGTCCCTGGCTGTCTGGGGCAGCGTCATCCCCTGTGGTGAGCTGGAGGCTGTCAGCTACCCCGGGGTGTTTAGCCATGGTCGTCTGGATGAAGGAACCCGAATGCTGCTGGCGGCCATGGACGGCGCCTTGCCGGCGCCCGGCAGGGCGCTGGATCTTGGCTGTGGTGCCGGCCTGATTACCCTCAGTCTGGCGCGTCAGGGCTGGCAGATGCAGGCGGTGGATGTCAGTGCCGCCGCCGTGGCAGCCAGCTGCCACAGCCTTGAACGTAATGGTCTGCAGGGCAGGGTCATGGGTGGGGATCTGTATTCCCCGGTGAGCGGGCGCGTTGACGTGATCGTGACCAACCCCCCTTTCCATGAAGGTCGCCAGCGTACCACCGGCATCAGCCAGCGGTTGATCGAGCTGGCGCCGTCCCATCTGCAACCCGGTGGGGTTCTGTGGTTGGTGGCCAACCGGGAACTGCCGTATATGCAGTGGCTGGAGCAGGCCTTTGCCAAGGTGCAGATTGTCACTGAAAGCAACCGCTTCCGGGTCTACCGGGCCAGTCTCTAGGCGGGTGTGGGAAACCTCTCTTCGGGCCTTTTTGATGCCATCGTTGCGGCGCCGGTGCGTAACGATGGGTACCAACAATCGAATGCTGGCGGCGTTTCTTGTTCCTGCTGTGCTGGCCTGGACGCCAGCGCAGGCCGTTTTTCAAGCGCCTGTTAAAGGCGATTTTCCTGGCGCATCCAGTCGATGCAGTGCTCCAGCATGGTGGCCAGCGGTACCTGGTTGTTAAAACCGAGTTCGGCGACCGCCTTGCTGTCATCAGCCTGTACCCGGCTGGTGATCAGAGCCACCTTTTCCGGTGTCAGGCTAGGTTCATTACCGGTGAACCAGCTAGCCAGCGGGTAGAGGCGGCCGGCCAGTTGCAATGCTCGGGCTGGCAGCACCCGCGGTATCGGCTTGTCCAGCAGGCGAGCGATGGTGCTGGCGAGTTCCATAAAGCTTGCCTCGATACCGGCAAGAATATACCGCTCGCCGCGCAGGCCCTGTTGGTGGGCCTGGATATGGGCGCGGGCGACTTCCTCCACCGCGCAAAAGCTGCCGCCTCCCGGCGGTACCCCCGGCAGCTTGCCGGCGTTGATCATGCTGATCATCTGTGACCAGTTATGGGTGTCGCCCGCGCCGATGATGCCGCAGGGGTTGAGGATGACCGCATCGAGGCCCTGTTTGACGCCGTCGAGTACTTCCTGCTCGCCCAGATACTTGGTGCGGTTGTAGGAAATCCAGTCGTTGGCGGCATTGGATGGCGTCTGTTCAGTGATGGTGTGGTCCTGGATGCCCCAGGCAGAAATGGAGGAGGTATGGATAAAGCGTCGTGCCCCGCGACGCAGGGCGGCGGTCACCATGGCCTGAGTGCCGACCACATTGTCCTGGTATTGCTGGTGGTCCCCGCGGCGCCACAGGCTGGTATTGCCGGCCACATGGAAAACCGCATCCACGCCTTCCGGCATCACCAGAGCCAGCTCGGTGGCATTGGTGAGGGGCGCTTGGACCACGTTGATGCCCCGGTTCTGTAACGCGCTGGCATCGCTACGAGGTCGAACCAGGGCCGTGATGTCCCAACCCGCCTCCTGCAGCTGCTTGATAATATGGCCGCCCAGAAAACCGCGGCCTCCGCTGATAAAGGCGCTTGGCATGACGGTATTTCCCCCCAGGCATGATGACAGAGCCCCTACCTATACCGGCCCGTGCTGGATCAGGCAAGCGATACCGCACTTATGCTTTTTAAAACAGTGGCTTAGGTTAGACCAAGAATATTTTTGCCGGTGACTGGATTCGGGATAAGTTTTTGATTATATTGCCGTTTCACTTGTGCGGGTGTAGTTCAATGGTAGAACGGCAGCTTCCCAAGCTGCATACGTGAGTTCGATTCTCATCACCCGCTCCAGAATCCTGAAGCCGCCCAACCGGGCGGCTTTTTTTATGGCCCGCCATGACCGCAGTTAATGCTTTTCCCCCCTTGGCCCCTTCTTTATACTGTTCATATGGTCAGTATTTTGAGGTGAGCTATGACACGCGGTTCTCGCGATCAGGACAGGGTTGCAGGGGCGCAGCACCTTCCCCTTTTCACGCAGCCGGTGTCCGCCGGTTTTCCTTCCCCTGCACAGGATTATCTGGAAAGCCGCCTGGACTTGAACCGGTTGTGTATTCGCCAGCCGGCAGCCACGTTTTTTGTCCGCGTGGAGGGAGAGTCCATGCTGGAGGCCGGCATTCATGATGGCGATATGCTGGTGGTGGATCGCTCTCTGGATGCCTGTCATGGCGATATCGTGGTGGCCTGTGTGGACGGGGAATTCACCGTCAAGGAGCTGGCACTGCGCCCTCGGGTGCGCCTGTTGCCGCGTAACCCGGCGTTTGCTGCGCTGGAATTCGCCGATGGCCAGAGTCTCGATCTGGTCGGAGTGGTGACCTGCTGCCTGCGGTTTTTCCGTAAACCGGGTTAACCATGTTTGCGCTGGTGGATTGCAACAGTTTCTATGCTTCCTGCGAGCGGGTGTTTCGCCCCGATCTGCGCCAGCGGCCTGTGGTGGTGTTATCCAACAATGATGGCTGTATTGTGGCGGCTTCCCGGGAAGCGCGGGCGCTGGCATTGCAGACCGGTATGCCGCTGTTCCAGGCCCGGGAGACGATTCGGCACCATCGGGTGGTGGTGTTTTCCTCCAATTACGCGCTCTACGGCGACCTCTCTGCCCGGGTGATGGAGACCCTGGAAACCCTGGCACCACAGGTGGAAACCTACTCCATTGATGAGGCCTTCCTGGATCTGCGCGGCTTGCCGCTGGAGAGCCTGGTTAACCTGGGGCGAACTATCCGTGAGCGGATCGATCGCTGGGTGGGGGTGCCGGTCTGTGTGGGTATCGCACCGACCAAGACGCTGGCCAAGCTGGCCAACCATGCCGCCAAGCAGTACCCGTCAACAGGCGGCGTGGTATTGCTGGACACGATTGAGCGGCGCCGGTGGCTGCTTGCACGGATGCCGGTTGGCCGCGTCTGGGGGGTGGGTCGGCGCCTGGCCGGGCGTTTCCAGGCGATGGGAATGGAGACCGCGCTGGCCCTGGCCAATGCCGAGCCGGCAGCGATGCGTCGCCGCTTTTCCGTGGTCCAGGAGAGAATGGTACGCGAGCTGCGTGGCGAGCCTTGCCTGACACTGGAGACCCAGCCGGTGGAGCGGCGCCAGATTATTTATTCCCGTTCCTTTGGCACCCCCCAGGTGACAAAGTCGAGTCTGCATGAGGTGGTCAGTGATTATGTCGCGAGGGCCGCGGAACGGCTGCGCCGCCATGGTCTGGAGGCCTCTCAGGTGGGGCTTTATCTTCGTACCGCGCCGGTGCATCTGCCTCAGCAGCTACATCCCGGCAGTAGCGGCTGTGCTCTGTCCTTGCCCAGTGCCGATACCCGGGTTCTTGCCCGTGCTGCCTTGCAGTTGCTTGAGCAGCTCTGGCAACCGGGGCACCGTTATGCGAAGGCCGGCATCTGGCTGGCGGGGTTATCCCGCCAGGGCGTTCGTCAGGCCGGCCTGTTTGACTCGCAGAAGGAAGCCGCGCGGCAGCGCAGTGAAACCTTGATGGCGGTGATGGACCGCATTAATCAGCAGGGTCACGGGCGGGTATGGCTGGCCGGGCGAGGCATGAAGGCGGGCAGGGAGTGTCACTGGGCCATGCGGCGTGCGTTTCTGTCGCCGGCCTATACCACCCGGTTGGAGGATATTCCGGTGGTGCGCTAGGCCACTGTTGCTGCCATCACCCTGAAGGACGGCACCGCAAATGCTCGCCAACGTTGGTCCGCACTGGGGGTTGGCGAGCACTGGCATTTTGCGCCATTTGCTGGCGCTTGCCGTGGCTGGTGTGGATTTGGCCCCGCCGCTGGCCAGGGCCGTTATGGAATATCCCGCGGCGGGGAGGCGCTTCAGTTGGCGACAGCGGAAATATGCGCGCGATCAAGCATGGTCTCTTCGATGCGGCCCAGGCGTGCCCGGCAGTCACGGAAGGTACGGCTGATACTGGTGGTGTTGGCCACCATATCCAGTTTTGGCCAGGTGGCCTGTTCGCCGCGACGGATAAAGTTGCGCACGTCCTCCAGGCTCGGGTTGGTCAGCACGCGCAATACGTTCATGGGCTGGCGTGGCGGAATCATGTTGATGTCGCCCACATACTTCTGGGTGACCATACTCTTGGCCTTTTCGATGATCAGGCCCAGGTCGTTGGAGGCCACCCGTTGCTGTACCAGATCCAGCCCGTAACGCAGATTCATGGAGACATTGCGCAGCCCCCAGTCGGTCAGGGTATTGAGGCTGCTGCCGCTGTTTTCATTGCGCGACAGGAAAGGCACCACATGGGGGTTGGTCTGGCTGACGATGGAGTGGTTGACGCCATAGAGACGGGCCAGGCGGCGAATCGGCAGGTCGTCATAGATCGAACCATCGACAAACTTGCGCCCGGGGATGTACGGCACTCGCTCGCCATCCATGTTTTTGGCCCACAGTGAGACTGGCGGATAGATGCCGGGAATCGCACAGGAGGCCAGTGATGCCTTGCGGATTAGCACGTTGGGCGAGGTTCGGTGGTTGAGCAGCCGGGCATGCTGGTTACGGTCGTAGGGGCTGACGGTAATGTTGATTTCCCGGCCGGTATGACGGTAGGCCTCTTCAAAGGTCATGTCATAGATGTTTTCTTCCAGACAGGCCTCCAGATGGTCACCGTCCAGCACCGGTGTGCCGCGCATGATGCCTTTCCAGCCCACCACCTTGAATGCTTCCAGATAAATGTTTTCCGGTTCCAGCTTGTCGCGCAGCTCGTCATCGTTATGGGTGCCGACCACCGAGGCAATAATGCTGCCGGCGCTGGACCCCGAAATCACGGTGGGTAGCAGGCCCTGATCCCACAGGGTGCGGGCCACGCCAATATGGAACAGGCCCAGGGCGGCGCCGCCGGAGAGCATCAGACAGCTCTGCCCAAAGGCTTCGCCGGTGGTTTCGAAGAACTCCAGCTTGTTCTTCAGGGTGAAGCCCGGGGCATTGGTGTCGCACAGATAATTGAGCGCGGTGCAGACCTCGGACAGGTAGTTTTCAATCAGGCGTTTGGTGCCTACCCGGGTGTGCAGGTAGAGGCGAGGATTGGAGATGTTGCCAAGATTGCCATGCAGCCCTTCATGAAGGTGGAACACCAGCTTGTTGATGTCATGGCGCTCACGGGCCTGGCGAATCTGCCAGAGACGGTTACGGATCAGCTCGTAGTCATAAAAGGGCGAGCGATCGATTTCTTTCCATTCGTCTGCGCCGGACAGACGATCGTGTTCACGGCTGGCTTCGTACCATTCCTGGTAGGTCGTCGCGTGTTCAATGGCCCGTTCGATTTGTTTGAGGGTGCCCTTCATGCAATCTCTCCGTGCGCATTAATGTTGTCATTGTTGAATGGCAGTATAGCCATGACAAGAGGCGACGTAGAGGCTCTTGTAGGACAAATTGACCGGAAAAATCGGGGTGCGTTCTTCTTTTATTCAAAAAATGTCTTATTGGCGTGGGTGTTGTTGCCGGTATTGGCCTGGCGTCAGGGCGGTATGCCGCTTGAAACTGCGCTGGAAGGAGCGGATGTCGGAGTAACCCAGCGCATCGGCAATCTCCGCCTGGGGCAGGTCGGTATGGGCCAGTTGCTGTTTGGCTTCCTGTAAACGGACCGCATCCAGCAGTTGCTGCCAGCTTTGTTGCTCGTCGGCCAGCCGCCGGTGCAGGGTACGCACATTCATGCCCAGTCGTTCGGCGACCTGTTCCTTGCGTGGCAGGGTATGACCAATGGCGTCCTGTATGCATTGTCGCACCCGCTGACTGAGGCTGGTGGCGACACCCAGTTCACCCAGACGAGCCACGGCATGGGCTTCCAGCGTCGACAGCAGCAGCGGGTCCGGCTGGGTCAGGGGATGGTCAAGCAGACCGCGGGCACCCACCAGGGCCGAGCAGGATTGCCCGAACAGCACATCACAGAGGAACACTCGCCGGTATTCGTCCACCAGCGCCGGGTCGCTCGGTGCGGGGTGCTCCAGCCAGACCTGCTCCGGTGACAGCCGGTCATTGCCGGTGAGCCAGCGCGCATAGCGTAGCCAGGAGCCCAGCACATTGTCGATCAGGTGTCGCCTGGCAGGCTGTTCCGGGTACAGGCAATGCCAGACAATACGGGCTTCCGGCCCGTCCAGCAGGGTCTCGGTGGTGCCCATGTCCCCCACCAGTTTCTCGTAGAGGCTGACTTTCGAGAGGGCCTCGAGCAGGGTTGCCGCGCTCATGGCAATGTAGCCCATGACGTTGTAAGAGCCGGGCTGGACGAATTCAGAAGTATGCAGGCCAAACAGCGGGTCGCCGGCGTCACGCACCAGGGCGTTGAGCAGGCTCTGGAAGGCATGGCCGGCGATGCGCGCTTCCGGTTGCAGGATGCGTTCGCTGGACAGCCCGGCCGCCAGCAAGGCCGCTTCGGTATCCAGCCCGCAGGCGTCGCCATGGGCCAGATACTGTTTTAGTGCGGCGCTGCTGATTTCCCCCAGATCGTGCGGCATGTGTCAATCCAGCTCGAAGGTGACCTGAACCTGGGCGGTCACCTGGCTTTCGCCGGCGCGATAACTTTCCGCACTGCTGTCCTTGGCGCGGGCCATCATCATCACCGGCTGCGGCAGGTGGCGGCCCTGGACCTGGATCTGAATGGCCTTGCCCAGTTTACGGCCGGCCGCTTCGGCGGCAATGGTGGCGCGCTCCCGGGCATCGGCCACGGCCTTCTTGAGTGCCTGTTTGGCCAGCGCCTCCTGATTGCTGATTTCGCTGCCAGCGGGGCGGATATCGCGCACGCCCAGTTTGCTCAGACCATCGAGAAGACGGGCATAGGTTTCCAGACCGTCAACGCGGAAGCTGACCTGACGACTGACTTGATGGCCGGTCAGCTTGCGTTGTGGTTGATACTGCCAGACAGGGGTTACCCGCAACTCGTTGGCGGTGACCTGTTTCCTGGCGATTTCCAGACTGTCGGCCAGATCCAGCATGCGTGTGACCTGGTCATCCACGTCCTGCTTCATGGCATCAATGTCATCGCCCTGGCGGCGAGGGGTGGCGACGACCCGAAAAATATCCGGTTGTGCCTTGATGTCACCATGCCCGGAGACCGATATGCTGTCGCGGCTGGCCGGGGCGGTCTGATTGTTGCAGCCGGCCAGCGCCAGCATGGCAGTCAGCAACAGCAGGGGAAGGGGTGAGGGTCGCATGGGCTCTCCTTGGCGTATTTCGCAGGGGACGTGGTGGTCGCCCTTGGTTGTCGTAGCATTAGCCCCTATCATCGCAGCTCGCGATTTGGAGGCAATCATGAGTAACGTCGAGCAGCGCATCCGGCAGCAACTGGCCACGATTGTCCCGGACGATCTGGGCGTGGATCTGGTCAGTGCCAATGCCATCAGTGAGCTGCGGGTGGAAGATCAGGCAGTGGTGCTTGCACTGACCCTCGGCTTTCCCTGTGACAGCGTAAAGGAGCAGTTATATCAGCGAATTTATAATCATTTATTGCCGCTGATCGAGGAACGCCAATTACGTCTCACTCTGGACAGTGCGATTCGCCCCCATCGCGCCCAGCATAGCATGCCTGCTCTGGATCAGGTGGCCAATGTGATTGCGGTGGCGTCAGGCAAGGGCGGGGTGGGCAAGTCCACCTCGGCGGTGAATCTGGCGCTGGCATTGCAGGCGGAGGGGGCGCGGGTCGGACTGCTGGATGCGGATGTGTTCGGTCCCAGCCAGCCGCTGATGCTGGGCCTGCCGGACGGCACCCGTCCGCAGGTGGTGGATGGCAAACAGTTTGTGCCGGTGCAAGCCTATGGGCTGCAGACCATGTCCATGGGGTATCTGACCACCAAGCAGACGCCAGTGGTCTGGCGGGGGCCCAAGGCCAGCGGCGCGCTGGTGCAGATGATGGAGCAGACGCTCTGGCAAGGGCTGGATTACCTGCTGGTGGATCTGCCGCCGGGCACCGGGGATATCCAGCTGACGCTGGCCCAGAAAATTCCGGTGGCCGGGGCGGTGGTGGTGACTACGCCACAGGATATCGCCTTGCTGGATGCCATCAAGGGCGTGGAGATGTTCCGCAAGGTAGATATCCGCGTGCTGGGCATTGTCGAGAACATGGCGGTCCATGTCTGTAGCCAGTGTGGCCATCAGGAGCATGTGTTCGGCCAGGGTGGCGGCGCGGCCATGGCACAGGATTATGACACCGAGGTGTTGGCGGCGTTGCCGCTGTCGCTACGCATCCGTGAGCAGGCGGACAGCGGGGTGCCGGTGGTACAGGCTTTCCCGGACAGTGAAGAGGCGGCGCTGTATCGCCAGGCGGCCCGGCGTTTGGCGGCGCGGCTGTCACTGACCGAAGAAGGCAAGCGGGCCTTCCCCAAAATTACCCAACATTAAAACCGTTCAGGTAGTATGGGCGGCTTGAGTCAATTGCCCACCTGAGACAAGACGAGGCTGTAATGACGATTAAATCGGATCGCTGGATTTCGCGGATGGCCCAGGAGCACGGCATGATCGAGCCGTTCCAGGCCGGGCAGGTGCGTGCCGACGAGCAGGGCAACAAACTGATTTCCTACGGGGTCTCCAGTTACGGCTATGACGTGCGTTGTGCGGACGAATTCAAGGTGTTCACCAATATTCATTCGGCCACGGTGGACCCGAAGAATTTCGACGAAAAGAGCTTTGTCGATATCAAGGGCGAATACTGCATTATTCCGCCCAACTCCTTTGCATTGGCGCGGACGGTGGAGTATTTCCGCATTCCCCGCAATGTGCTGACTGTCTGTCTGGGCAAGTCCACCTATGCGCGCTGCGGCATCATCGTCAATGTGACGCCGCTGGAGCCGGAATGGGAAGGGCACGTGACGCTGGAGTTCTCCAATACCACCACGCTGCCGGCCAAGATCTACGCCAACGAAGGGGTGGCGCAGATGCTGTTCTTCGAATCCGATGAGGTCTGTGAAACCTCCTATGTGGATCGCGGCGGCAAGTACCAGGGCCAGCGGGGTGTTACTCTGCCCCTGGCTTAGTGCTGCTGTCGGTATCGGTGCTCGCCACCATGGGGCCGTGATAGTCGATCATGATCAGTTCGGCTTTCAGGAACGTGCTTTCAATGTGCTTGGCCCTGACTACCATGTAATCCAGCTTCGGCGCCACCCAGAACAGGGTGCGCCGTTTCTTCTTGCTGTCGCCTTCGCGCTTTTTCTCCACCACCAGGGTGTCCAGCTTGCCCAGTGGGCTGTCGATGGTCTCGCGATCTATGACCACGAAGTGGTGGGTGCGCAGGTCGTCACCATAGGCACTCTGTACGGTGTACTCCTTGTCGCCGCGGGCAAACACGCAGCGGCCCCGTAGCAGGATGGTCAGCTCGTCCAGGGTGTTGGGTGGAATATCCATGTTGGCCGCGTCGTCCTCGGATTCGTTATGCACCCGGGGCGGATCCCACTGGAACGTCATGTGATGATAGCGGTGCTGACCAAAGCCCTTGAATTCGTGGACATAGCGCTCAGTGCGAGGCTGACAGTTACGCCAGTGGAAGTAGCTTTCTTCCTTGTTGGTGAGCAGGAAGGAATGTGCCTCCAGCAGCATGTGGTAGTAGTCCTTGCCGCCGGCCGGTTCCAGCACCAGCTTGGCCTTGACCGGGGTCGGCAACTTGTTCACATAGATGCGAAAATCCGCGGCGAATGGTGCCAGCGGCTCGGCATGGCTGGCCACGCTGGCCAGCAGAACGATCAAAGACAGTACGACACGCATGCTTAATTTTCATCCATCAGGGTCATGGTGTGTTTGCCGTCAGCATTTTGTTGCTCCAGTTTGACCAGGGCGTAATCCCTGCCCGGTGCAAACCATAGAAACGTCTGGCGTTTGCTGTCGGCGGCTCTAACTCGTTTGACCTTGACGGTGTTCACCGCCATGTGGTCTATGTCCAGCTTTTCCTTGCCCACCACCCGATAATGATGGGTGCTGAGGCCGCGATCATCGGCCACATCAAGGGTAATGTCATTAGCACCCTGGCGCAGCCGGCATTGCAGGGCCAGGGTCAGCGACAGGTCATCGGTGGCATTGCTGCCGACCTCGTAACTGGTCATGGGTTTGTTGGAGCGCTCGCTGACCGCGACGCCGGTATCGCGATTGATATGCACCTCGGCCTTTTTGACCCGGCCCAAACCACGCCGCCGGTACCCGTAGAAGCTGGTTTCCGGCATGCAATCCTGCCAGCTGAACAGGGCGGTTTCACGGATTTCGCCAAGCCAGTTCTTGGCATGCACATTCATTTCCCAGAGCCCGTCGCGCACCCGGCGGAGGGTGCGAGTGGCCTCGATGGTAAAGGGGATGCCCTGGCTTTTCAGTCGGTAGTGGTCGCTGAAGGGGGGGACGGGAGCCGGGTCGGCCAATACCGGCCGGCTCAGCATCATGGCCAGCAGGGCCAGAACGCTAGTCCAGCCGGTAGCCTTGCTTGGGTAGAGGCTTGCCATCCAGTATCACTCCCGTATCGGTCAGTTGCAGACGCTGTTGAGCCCGCCACTGCAAAACCTGCGGATACAGCTGGTGTTCTCTCTGTTGTACCCGCTTTGACAGGGATTCTACGGTATCGTTCGCCGCAATGGGTATGCTGGCCTGGGCAATCAGCGGGCCGCCATCCAGCTCTTCGGTGACAAAATGCACCGAGCAGCCATGTTCGTGATCGCCGGCTTCCAGGGCGCGGGCGTGGGTATTGAGGCCACGGTACCTGGGTAGCAGGGACGGATGAATATTGATCAAGCGGCCGGCGTAGTGGCGTACGAACAGCGGTGAAAGGATACGCATGAAGCCAGCCAGTACCACCGTGTCCGGTTGCTGGGCATCGATAATCTCGATCATTGCCTGATCAAAGGCCTCGCGGCTGTGGTAGGCCCGGTGATCCAGGCTGGCGGTGGCAATGCCAGCCTGTTCGGCCCGTTGCAGGCCCGGCGCATCAGCTCGGTTGGACAGTACCAGTACCGTTTCCGCGTCCAGTTCGCCCTTGTCACTGGCATCAATAATGGCCTGCAGGTTGGTACCGGAACCGCTGATCAGTACTACCAGACGGTGGCTCACGCCGGCAGTCCCTCCAGTACCACGTCAGGTTCGCCGTCGGCGGCCTGAATGTCGCCAATCAGGAAGGGGGTCTCCCCCTCGGCCTCCAGCAGGGCAATGGCCTGGTCCACCTGGTCTGCGGGCACCGCGATGACCATGCCGACACCACAGTTGAAGGTACGGTACATCTCGAAGGCCGGCACCTGCCCCTGCTGTTGCAACCACTGGAACACCGGCGGCAATTGCCAGCTTTGGGTATCGATGACCGCGCGGGTGTTGTCCGGCATCACCCTTGGCAGGTTTTC
Organism: Alcanivorax sp.; assembly: GCA_033723495.1. Lineage (GTDB taxonomy): Bacteria > Pseudomonadota > Gammaproteobacteria > Pseudomonadales > Alcanivoracaceae > Alcanivorax. The sequence continues at coordinate 13,677 of JAWVWY010000043.1, forward strand.
CGGCAGGCCGCCGCCGGTGATGTGGGCGAGGGCATGCACCGGAAGCTGCTCGATCAGTTTCAGCAGCGATTTCACATAGATGCGAGTGGGTGCCATCAGGTGCTCGATCAATGGCTTGCCGTCCAGCTCCACCTGGCAATCGGCCTGGGCCATGATACGGCGGATCAGGGAGTAACCGTTGGAGTGGGGGCCAGAAGAGGCCAGGGCGATCAGTTTGTCGCCTGCCTGGACCCGGCTGCCGTCGAGGATGCCGTCCTTTTCCACCACGCCCACACAGAAGCCGGCCAGGTCGTAGTCCTCGCCCTCGTACATGCCGGGCATTTCCGCGGTTTCGCCGCCGACCAGGGCACAGCCGGCCAGCTCGCAGCCTTCGCCAATGCCGGTGACCACGCTGGTGGCAATTTCCACATCCAGCTTGCCGGTGGCGTAGTAATCCAGGAAGAACAGCGGCTCGGCGCCACCGACGATCAGGTCATTGACGCACATGGCGACCAGATCAATACCAACCTTGTCATGGCGACCGGTATCAATGGCCAGCCGCAACTTGGTGCCGACCCCATCGGTACCGGCTACCAGTACCGGATTCTGGTAGCGGCCGGGCAGTTCACAGAGAGCGCCGAAGCCGCCCAGGCCACCCAGGACCTCGGGGCGCCGGGTGCGCTTGGCCACGGGGGCAATACGTTTTACCAGTTCGTTACCGGCATCGATGTCTACGCCGGCGTCGCGATAGGTTAACGGCCGTTTCTGATCGGTCATGGGGGGCTCCGGGTTTCTGAAGGCGCGTATTCTAGCAATCGGCCCGCGCGCTGGAAACTGGCGAGAGCGAATGAACCCGGGATATTCAGGACGGTCCCAAGAGATGGTAATGTTGCGCCTGAAATTACAGGCAGGGTCATGACTAATGCGTTTTGGGTTGTTGGTGGGATTACTGATATGGCTGGCCGCGCCCCTGCGAGCCGCTCCGCTGGATACCGTGCAGATACCGGTGACAGACAGCAGCCAGGCGTCTTTACAGGATGCCCTGAAGCAGGGACTCGATACGGTCATGATACGGATTACCGGGCAACGGGCCCTGGACGGGCTGGCCGGTGTCAACGATGCCCGTGGCGATATCGATCGCTGGGTGGAAAGCTATCACTATGACGGCCCTGATAGTCTTAATGCGCACTATGACCTGGACGGTCTGACCCGTTTCCTGGAAGTGCATGGCGCGCCGATCTGGGCCATGCCACGTCCAACGCTGGTGACCTGGCTGGTCAGGCAGGAGGGCGGCCGGGCCCAGCTGATCACCAAGAATCACCCCCTGTTTCCGGCACTGGCCGATCAGGCGCTTGAGCGCGGGCTGCCCCTGACTGTCCCCAAATGGGATGAGCAGGACCGCTCAGCCCTGTCGTTGGCGGATATCCGTGGCCGTTTCGATGACCGTTTGCGCGATGCTTCAAAGCGCTATCCCCATGATTTGATTGCTGCGGCGGTGCTTTACGAGGGGACGCCGGTACGCCTTCGCTGGCGGGTTTTGGATGCGACGCGCACCCTGGAGCAGGGCAGCGTCAGTGGTGACAATGATGGGCAAGCAGTGACCGCGATGGTCGACGCCATTACCGACAAACTGGCGGCACGCTATGCCGTCCGTGCCAATGATCACGATGACCGCAGCATGCTGGTGGTGGATGAGGTAAATGGTCTGTCTGCCTGGCAGCAAATTCAGCGCTACCTGCAAGATCTGACCGGGATGCGGCAGATACAGCTGGTCTCCGTGGACGGTGAGCGTTACGGGTTTTCCTTAGATTATGCCGCCAGTGACAGCCAGTTGCGCCGTCAGCTGGAGCTGTTTCCGCATCTGCAGGCTTGTCCGTCTGCGCAGGCTACAACCGTACAGCTTCATTACTGCTGGCAGCCCTGACCATGGCCGCACAGTTACCTCTTGCCCTGCAACTGCGCCAGGGCCATGAGCTGAGTAACTTCCAGGTCGGTGGCAACGCGGCGCTACTGGCCGGTGTCCGGGAAGTGATAGCGGGCAATGACCAGCAGGCGTTTGTCTGGGGAGCGGCCGGCGAGGGCAAGAGCCACCTGTTGGAAGGGGCGGTTCGCCAGGCCCAGCAGCAGGGTGAGGATGCCTGTCTGCTGCCGGCGGCGGAAATCATCCCGCTGGTGCCGGCGGTGCTTGAATCCATGGAACAGTTTGATTTGCTGGCAGTGGATGATTGCCAGCTGTTTGCCGGCCAGGCGGACTGGGAGGAGGCACTCTTTCACCTCTACAATCGCCTGATGGCCCGGGGTGGCAGGCTTCTGGTTACCGCCAATGCTGCGCCTGGCGCCCTCGGGCTGCTGTTACCGGATCTCGCCACGCGACTGGCGGCGGGGCCGGTCTATCGCCTGCAATCGCTGGATGATGACGCCCTGCAGGCGCTACTGATTGACCGCGCTCAGGCCCGTGGCCTGCGCCTGGAGCAGGACGTGGCCCACTATATCGTCACCCGTAGCGAGCGATCACCGTCAGCGCTGGTGGCACTGCTGGAAGAGCTTGACCGGCTGGCCCTGGCGCGCCAACGCTCCTTGACAATTCCCTTTGTCAAGTCGGCGCTCGGGTGGTAAAAAGGGGCGCTTTACAAAGAAGTAACATTAAGATACCAGAATAAGCGTTAAAATTGTCGCTTATTACAGATAGTTACGTGCAAGACCCTTTATTAGAACAATAAGGCCGCATTGCGGCCCCCAGGAGAACATTATGCGCTACCCCTGGCTACGGCTAAGCCTTGCCGGCTGCGCCTTTCTTTGCGCTGGGGCGTCCTACGCCACCTCTTACAAGATTACCAATACCGCGGATTCCCAGGTGTCTGCTGCCAGAGTCGGCAGTGGTGACAATACCCATTGGCAAGTATCGGTTGCCGCTGGTGATCTCGATGGCAAGTGTTCTCTTCGTGAAGCTCTTTACGCGATTGACTATCAGCAGGATGTGGACAGCTGCGCGGCGGGCACCGGTAACGATAGCATACAGCTGATCGCCGGTGAGACCTATGTACTGACCCATGGCAGCCTGCCAGTGGGGGGCGGCAAACGAGTCACATTCAGTAAAGATGCCAACGGCGTCTCCCAACCCAGCGCCTCCGCCGATGATGCGCTGATCAACCCCAGCGTCAATATCAAATTATTCCTGGATGTGTTCGAAAAGCCGGACAAGAAGCCCAACGCTGTTATCAGCGCTGGCTCCAATTCACGCCTTTTGACGGTCAACAGCAAGGCGTCCCTGACACTATCCTACCTGAATCTGGTTGATGGTAATGCCGGTACGGAAAATGGCGGTCTGATTTACAATGGCGGCGCACTGATACTGGCAGACCGCACCGTGCTCGAAAATGGCAAAGCCGTTAGTGGGGGGGCGATCTATCTGGATCAGAACAGCGCGCTGAGTTTTACCAAGGGCAGCCGTTTTGAAAACAATCAGGCGTCCTTGAACGGCTCGGTTATCGCCACCGCCGCAACCTTCAACGGGCTGATATCCGGTTATCGCTTTTATATGGGCGACAATGTATCGCCAGCAGGCGGTGGCACCATTTACCTCAATGGTGCCAGTGCCAAACCGGTCGCACTTGGCCTTACCGACGGCACCATGACCGGTAACAGTGGTGGGGTGATCAAGGTTCTGGCAGATACGCATTTGGTTACCCTTGAAAACATGACCATCGCGTTCAATGACGGCGTGGCCCTTGATTTGCCCGAGACTGTTTTTGCGGATCCCGCCAATGCGCAAACGACAGACCAGATTCTTCACACCGCCCTGATCGGTAACAGCGGTGGTGAATGTGCCGGTACCGCTTTGTCCGGCGGCGATGCTGCGGATGCCCGTTTGTTGTTCACTATCACCGATGATTCAGGGTGCCCGACGCCGCAAGAAGCGGTGCCGGTAACCAATTACCCGAACCAGGCGAATTCGGATGTGCTGATCGGGGTGAATGCCGACGGCAATAGAACCCCTTGTGCGGTTAATGCCATGGGTGCGGGCAGCTGCACCCCGATGCCAGCGGCTTTGCTCGGCGGCCCCTTTGCTGGCTTCCTGCCCAATCCCACCCCTTCCGGCTACGATCCGGCGATGCCTGCGGATACCGCCAGCCTGTTTGATCGCGCCAATCCGGAAAACGTGGCGCAGGATCAGTGTGATGCCCTGGATATGCGCGGTGAGTCACGCGGTGGCGCCGGTGGCCGGTGTGATGTGGGCGCGGTGGAATTCTTGAGAGCCCTGGCCCAGGCGGATGAAATCAATCTGATATCCGGGCAGCAGGTGCTGGCTGACGTGGTTCAAAATGATCTTAACGACAGCCTGATTGACTGCTCTCGAGTGCCGTCCGGGAAAGCCTGCATGGAAGTTCTGGTTCCACCGGAAAAGGGCAGTGTGGCGGTTCAGATTGATGCCAACCATTACCCCCGTTTGCTCTATACCCCCTTCAAACCCTATCAAGGGGTGGACAGTATGCGTTACCTGGTAGCCAAGGAAGCGTTTGTGGGGGGCGCGGACGCCAATCAGGATCAAAACGAACAGGTCAATTTTGTCTCCGACCCGGCCAGTGGATTGACCGATGACTCGGGTATTCTGGATGGCGGTGGCGGCTCATGGGGGCCGGGCCTGCTGATCATTGCGGTCATTGCCGGGCTCTGGCGAAGAAAAACCTTATGTCTGGCAGGCATCCTGGCGATCATGACTGGTCAGGTTTATGCCGCCGACATTCAGGTCAATTCACTGGCGGATCATAACCCCTCGATCAAGAATGACGGTCTTTGCACCCTGCGCGAAGCGCTGGGCAATGCTGCCGGCGGTGACCCCAGCACGGATTGTGCTTATGGCGGCAAGGGCGGGGACAGGATATTGCTGCCCGCCGGCACCATCAATCTGGTCGCGTCCCTGACCGTAGAAGCCGGTGCGGTTACCCTGGAAGGCAAAGGCGCACTGGATACAAATAGCAGTGATAATGTAAACACCTACTCGCGTATCCGTGGCGATGGCTCCTTCCGGCTTATTGATGTTCAAGCTCCGCCCGGCAATGGTTATCCGTCGGTGACACTCCGTTATCTGGAGCTCAGCAATGGTTTTGCGGCCAACGCGAATGGTGGTGCGCTGCTTACTGGCGGCTCCATTTCATTGGATCGCGTGGTGGTCAGCAATAGCCACGCTGACTTGTCCGGCGGCGCCATCTTTGTTCGCGCCAATGCGGGCAATAAAAAAACCATTACGCTGGATCACAGTTTCTTTTCCGGTAACAGCGCGGGTGTGGATGGCGGCGTATTTTCAACGGTAGCCCAGGACCAGGAAACGGTCACACTGACTATCAGCAACAGTACCTTTACCAACAATTCCGCACAGGGGCAGGGGGGCGCCATAGATGCCAACCTGGCTCAAGGGCCCACCCTGTCAGTGCTGAACAGTACGTTTTTCAAGAATCACGCGCCCAGCGGTTCAGCGATTGATCTCAGTGGCATGGCGGTGGGTAGCAATCTCATGAACCTTACCGTCGTTGCCAACGATGCGGGCAATGGCATTGAGCTGGGAGCCAGTAGTGCGCCGGTTAGCCTGTCCAACAGCGTCGTGGCCGATAGTGGCTCTGTCTGTGATTCCGCCGGGGCCACCGTGTTTGGAAGTAGTGAGTTCAACCTGTTTTCAACGCCCTTGTGCAGCGATTCTTCAAGCTCCAATCAGTCTGATAGTGGTGCCGCCGGCCATTTGGCCAGTAGCCTGAAGGGCGCCAAGGATGGGGCTGCGGCATTTGTGCCGCCCTACCTGCCGGTCGTCAATGCGGCCACGGATACCCTGGTGGTGGATGCGGGTGACGATAGCGGAGAATTGGCGACAGGAACCGCATCACCGCGATTGTGCCGTGCAACGGATTTGCGGGGCGTGTCGAGAACATCCGGGGGCCGCTGTGACCGCGGCGCCTACGAATATCGGCAGATTACGGCAGCGGATGATGAGGGGAGTAACCGGGGCACCCCGGACCGGCGTGTGGTGATTGATATCCTGGGCAATGATTTTGCCAGTGAAAACGGCAGTATTGATTTGCTGGATAATGGCACTCCACGGCAATTCCTTAACGGTAATTTTCATTTCGAAGATGCCACGGCTGTGCCTAATGGTGGAACCACGGATATCGTTTCCACCGGCGAGTCATTTCAGCAAGACCCGGATATCCCCACCCGTTATACCCTGAGCAATGGGTCAACCATTGATTTCGTCTGGCGTTATTACAACGATTCGCTGGATGGTCGTGCCGTACGTTGTGGTGACCCGCTGCCGCAGACCTACATTGATAACCATGACAATGTGGACAATGGTGCTGTTGCCGATGATTGTATCGTCCTCTATACACCGGCGAATGACGGTTTCATTCCCGGTCAGGCCGACCCCAGCCAGGATCAGGTTTGTATCGCCAGCAAGGAAAATACGGATCCGCCCAAGCTGTATTACCTTTATGACTTCACCGACAGTAACGGTATTACCTCCGGCAAGGCCTCGGTATCCATGAGCATCAGCAACAAGCCTCCGATCATGGAAAGCGAAAGCAAACGAAACAAGCCGGGCCAGGCGCTGGTCTTTACCATTAATGTCAGTGACCCGGATGGCAGTGCGTCATCCATTGACTGGAACTCATTGCGCATCAAGCAAGAGCCCAGTTTTACCAAGGTATCCACGGTTGATAGCCATGTGGAAGGGGTCGGCCTGATTCTTCATAAGCCGGCCTACAACCAGGTCACGTATATCCCTGAAGGTAATTTCGATACCTTCACGGATAAGTTCTCGCTATTGGTGGACGATAATTGTGGCACCAGTTCCAATGCCGGCACCTTTACCGTGACCTATGTCAACAAGGATAAATCTGCCGGGACCGGGGGTGGGGCCTCCGGTATTGGTATGCTTGCGGGCTTGCTGTTGCTAGCCCGCCGTCGGCGTAAAGTGAGCCAAAGCCGGTGCTAAAACAATCGGCGCACGGCTTCCCAGGTCAGTGCGCCGACCAGCATGCTGATCAGTAACAGCAATAATTTGGGAATATCCACCAGTGTCCAGAACAGGATGTCGATACTGGTGGGCTCCAGGTTCTGAAACACCACAATGACCACCAGCAGCAATCCGGCAAGTTGCAGCGCGCCCATTGGGTGACGGAGCAACCAGAGCCCGGCGCCTTTTCCTCCCCGTGCTGCCAGAGAAGGTTTTTTTTCCCGGTTTTTTTCGTCCATGGCATGGCCTCCTTTCTTTCCTGGTCACTCTACGCCGCCTGCAGGCTGCTATACTAGCCCTGTGCTGAAACGGAGTCAGAGATGGATATAAGCGCCGGGTGGGATCTGGTTGTGATTGGCAGTGGGCCGGCAGGGGAGGCGGCTTCCATGCAGGCGGCCAAACAGGGGCTGAGGGTCGCAATGGTGGAAGAGCAGGCCACTCTGGGCGGTAACTGTACGCACTGGGGCACGATTCCTTCCAAGGCTCTGCGTCATCAGGTGCGTCAGGTGATGCGTACCCAGCGGAATCCGCTATTGCGGGGTATTCTCGACCCAGGCGAACTGCGCTGGCAGGATTTGATCGCCCGAACCCGCGAAGTGATCGACAGTCAGGTCCAGGTACGCACGGGGTTTTATGTCCGCAACCGGGTCACGGTCTACAATGGTCGCGGCCTGATCAACGCGCCGGGGGAAGTGCGCGTGGACGATGATGA
>JAWVWY010000044.1:0-21045 GCA_033723495.1 Alcanivorax sp.
AAGAGGGGGAGGACCTGGCCTGAAGGCTCCAGTCCCTCCCCTTATCAAGGGGAGGCCAGGTGGGGTTGCTCGACGTTTGGTACTGGCGAAACGGCTGAAAGCCTACCTTGTCAGGGGCCAAGTCTACCCTGTGCCCTGCGGGGGCGAAAATGCCAACGCCGACCGCTTTGCGGGCTGGGGGCTGACCCCCTCTAACTCCCCCTTGAAGAGGGGGAGGACCTGGCCTGAAGGCTCCAGTCCCTCCCCTTATCAAGGGGAGGTCAGGTGGGGTTACTCGACTTTGGTACTGGCGAAACGGCTGGAAGCCTACCTTGTTAGTGGCCAAGTCTACCCTGTGCCGGGTAGGGGCGAAAATGCCAACGCCGACCCGCTTTTGCGGTTGTTTACGATGAGGGGCCGTTGATCGGGTGCGGATTGTGTAATCTCAGGCGCCCGCCTGATGAATTCGGCCCGGCTTGCCGCTAGACTTAGCCCCTTTAATAATGCCCACAGTGTGCCGTTATGGCTTCAGGGGGCGGTGAAAGCCATGGTTTTCGCCCAATGTTTGGCCTGTTGGCCCGAGTAAAGCAGACACTATGCGACTAAAATCCATAAAACTGGCCGGGTTCAAGTCCTTTGTGGACCCTACCACCGCGAATTTTCCGGAAAACCTCACCGCCGTGGTGGGGCCCAACGGTTGCGGGAAGTCCAACATCATCGATGCGGTGCGCTGGGTCATGGGCGAATCCTCCGCCAAGCACCTGCGTGGCGAGTCCATGGCGGATGTGATCTTCAACGGCTCCAACGCCCGTAAACCGGTGGCCCAGGCCTCCATCGAACTGGTGTTCGACAACTCCGATGGCACCGTCAGCGGCGAGTACGGCAAGTTCAGCGAGATTTCCGTCAAACGCCAGGTGACCCGGGACGGCCAGTCCAACTACTTCCTCAATAGCACCAAGTGTCGCCGCAAGGATATCGCCGATATCTTCATGGGCACGGGCCTGGGGCCGCGCAGCTACGCCATCATCGAGCAGGGCATGATTTCCCGGCTGATCGAGGCCAAGCCCGAGGAGCTGCGGGTTTACATCGAGGAAGCCGCCGGCATCTCCAAATACAAGGCCCGCCGCCGCGAAACCGAAAACCGTATCCGCCGCACCCGCGAGAACCTGGAGCGCCTCACCGACATCCGCGATGAGCTGGCACGCCAGCTGGAGCGCCTGAGCCGCCAGGCCAGCGCCGCCGAGAAATACAAGCAATACAAGGAAGAGGAGCGCCTCAAGGGCGCACAGCTCAAGGCCCTGCGCTGGAAAGGCCTGGATGGCCAGGTCAAGCAGCTCGACCATGTGATCGGCGAGCTGGATGTGGCCATCGAGGCCAAGATTGCCGAGCAGCGCCATGTGGACGCGGAAGTGGAGCGCCTGCGCGAAAACCACCACGAGGTGCAGGAGCGCTTCAACGAGGTGCAGCAGCATTTCTATGCCCTGGGGGCGGAAGTGGCGCGGCTGGAGCAGAACATCCAGAACCAGCGTGAGCGCAAGCAGCAGCTCTACGAGGAGCTGGAGCAGATTTCCGCCAGCTGGAAAGAGGCCGACGAGCACCTGCGCATGGACAGCGAAAAGGTCGCCGAGCTGGACGCCATTCTGGCCGAGCGCGAGCCGGAGCTGGAGCTGATCAGCGAGCAGCAGGAAGCCTCCAACGAGGCGCTGGCCCTGGCCGAGGAGGCCATGCAGGGCTGGCAGCAGGAGTGGGAAGAATTCAACGGCAAGTCCGGCGAATCCCGCCGTCAGGCAGAGGTGGAACAATCGCGCATCCAGCACCTGGACAAGTCCCAGGAGCGCCTCAAGGACCGCATCGAGCGCCTGCGCAAGGAACAGGAATCCCTGGACTCCGGGCCGCTGGCCTCGGAAATGCGCCAGCTGGAAGAGCAGGTCGAACAGTATCGCGGTCAGGCGGAAGAAAACGAGCTGCGCAGCGAGTCCCTGCAGGAAGAGATCAACCAGATGCGCCGGGACAACGGCGAGCGTGGCCGCCAGCTGGACGAAGCCCGCGAGAAGCTGCAGACCCTGAAAGGTCGCCGTACCTCCCTGGAGGCCCTGCAAAAGGCCGCCATGGGCGATGATGGCGCGGTCAGCGACTGGCTCAACCGCCACGAACTGGATGACGAGCCGCGCCTGGCCGACCAGGTGCAGGTGGCCGAAGGCTGGGAAAAAGCCCTGGAAGCGGTGCTTGGCGACAGCCTGCAGGCAGTGGCCATCAGCGGTTTCGAGCAGGTCAGCGACTGGCTGGAAGACCTGGACCATGGTCGCCTGGCCCTGGTCAGCACCGGCACGGCCAAGGCCGCCGGTGACAAGGGCCCCCTGTTGCGCGATCAGGTCAGCGGCCAGGTGCCGGAAGGCCTGCTGGCCGGTGTCTACGTGGCCGATGATCTGGCCGCGGCGCTGGCGCTGCGCGGCAAACTGGATGCCCACGAATCCGTGGTCACCCGCGACGGCATCTGGCTGGGCCCGGACTGGCTCAAGGTGGCGAAAGAGGAAGACCAGGAAGCCGGTATCCTCGAACGTCGCCGGGAGCTGGAAACCCTGGAAGAACAGATCGACACCCTGCAGGCCACCGTGGAAGACCTGAAAGAGCAGCTGGAAAGCAGCCGCGAACAGATCGGTGAACTGGAGGAAGAGCGCGAGGAGGTGCAGCGTCAGGCCAGCCGCATCAACCGCGAGCTGGGCGAAATCAATGCCCAGGTCAGCGCCCGCCAGGTACGCCTGGAGCAGATCACCATGCGCCGCGAGCGCCTGGGCCGTGAGCTGGACGAAACCAACGAGCAGCTGGCCCAGGAGCAGGAGCAACTCAAGGAAGCCCGTGCCGTGCTGGCCGAAGCGCTGGACGCCATGGAAACCGACAGTGGCCAGCGGGAAACCCTGCTGTCCCGCCGTGACGAGCTGCGCCTGCGGCTGGACGAGGCCCGCCAGAAGGCCCGTCACGACCGGGACCAGTCCCACCAGCTGGCCATGGACGTGCAGGGCGCCCGCACCCAGGCGGATTCCCTGCGCCAGAACCTGTCACGGCTGGAATCCCAGGTGCAGGCCATGACCGAGCGCAAGGCGCTGCTGGAAGAGCAGACCCGTGACGGGGATGACCCGGGCGCCGAGCTGCAGGCGCAGCTGGAAGAAAAGCTGGAAGTGCGCCTGGAAGCGGAGCACAAGCTCACCGAAGCGCGCCGCGAGCTGGAGGGCGTGGACCATGAAATGCGTAACCTGGAAGGCCAGCGTGCCCAGTACGAGCGCCAGGCCCAGGAAGTGCGCAGCACCATGGACCAGAAACGCATGCAGTGGCAGGACCTGACCACCCGTCGCCAGACCGTGGCCGAGCAGCTTGCCGAACAGAATTTCGACCTGGATACCGTGCTGCAGGGCCTGCCGGACGAGGCCAATGAGCAGGAATGGGCCCAGGAGATGGACCAGATCGGCCAGCGCATCTCGCGCCTGGGCCAGATCAACCTGGCGGCCATTGACGAGTACCAGCAGCAGTCCGAGCGCAAGACCTACCTGGACAGCCAGAACGACGATCTGGAAGATGCCCTGGGTACCCTGGAAAACGCCATTCGCAAGATCGACCGGGAAACCCGGGCGCGCTTCAAGGAGTACTTCGACCGCATCAACCGGGGCCTGCAGGAGCTGTTCCCGAAAGTGTTCGGCGGCGGCCATGCCTACCTGGAGCTCACCGGTGAAGACCTGCTCGACACCGGCGTGGCCATCATGGCGCGCCCGCCGGGCAAGCGCAACAGCACCATTCACCTGCTGTCCGGGGGTGAGAAAGCCCTGACCGCCCTGTCACTGGTATTCAGCATCTTCCAGCTCAACCCGGCGCCTTTCTGTCTGCTTGATGAGGTGGACGCGCCGTTGGATGATGCGAATGTGGGCCGTTTCTGTAATCTGGTATCGGAAATGTCCAACAAGGTGCAATTTATCTATATCACCCATAACAAGATTGCGATGGAAATGGCGGCCTCCCTGATGGGGGTAACCATGCACGAACCGGGCGTTTCCCGCCTGGTGTCCGTGGATGTGGAAGAAGCCGCCGAAATGGCCGCCATGTAGGCGCTACAACGTTTGAGGCCGAACTGAGACTAGCTAAGGAAGAGGCAAGGCTATGGGCCTGAACCTGGAAACACTGATTGGAATTCTGGTCATCCTGATTCTGCTGATTCTGGCCGATGGCCTGCGTCGCATGGTCCGGGAGCGCCAGGGCCGCCTGCGCATGCGCATCGACCCCCGTTATCGCGATGCCCAGGACGAGCCGGAAGAGAAAGACTACAACCCGGAGCTGGTCGGCAGCGCCCGGGTGATCCGCAAGGCCATCGAGCGCGATGCCGCCAGCGAACCGCCCATGATGATGGAGCAGGAAGAGCACCCCGAACCGGCCAGCGAGGCCGAGCAGGGCAGCCTGTTCGAGGGCGATGATCAGGAACCGGCGGTGGCCGACGACGAGCCGCAACCGGTCCGTGAGCCGACCCCGGAACCGCCGCCGGTGGCCGCCGAGCCGGAACCGGCCCCGGAGCCGCAGCCCAAACCGGAGCCCCGGCCCGCCGTACGCAAGCCGGCGGCGCAGAAGCCCCGCGAACCCCAGCCGGTGCTGGAAGTGATCGTCGTGCACCTGATTGCCCGCCGTGGCGAGCCCTTCGATGGTGGCGAGCTGCTGCGGCTGTTGCTGGAGTCCGGTCTGCGTTTCGGTGACATGAACATTTTCCATCGTCATGTGGATTACCGCGGCGAGGATCAGCTGCAATTCTCCATGGCCAATGCGGTGGAGCCGGGCACCTTTGACCTGGACACCATGGAAGACATGACCTTTGCCGGCGTTACCTTCTTCCTGAAGCTGCCGGGGGCCAGCGATGCCATCGGCGCCCTGGACAAGATGCTGTCGGTCTGCCGCCGCCTGGCCACGGAGCTGGAAGGGGAACTCAAGGACGAGCAACACAGCGTGCTGACCCGCCAGACCATGGAGCATCTGCGCCAGCGTGTGCAGGAATTCGAACGTCGCCAGCGCGTGCCGAGCGCATAACGCTGACAATGATCGCCGTGCTGTAGGGCGGAAATTGCTGCCGGCAATCTCCGCCGTTTTTTTGCCGGCGATCGGCGCATGCCGGTTACCGACTTTCGCGTGAAGCCGAAACGGTTTTCGCTGTTAACTTTCACTATTAACTGTTCGCTGCCCAAACGTGCCCGAAACCAACGATCTCTCCCAGAAAGTCCAATCCCTGCGTGACCAGCTCAACAACTGGTCCTACCGCTACTATGTGCTGGATGACCCGGCGGTGCCCGATGCGGAATATGACCGCCTTTACCGGGAACTGAAGGCGCTGGAGGAGGCACACCCGGAACTGGTCACCGCGGATTCGCCCACCCAGCGTGTCGGCGATGTGCCGCTGGACGCGTTCGATCAGGTGCAGCATGAAGTGCCCATGCTGAGCCTGGATAACGCCTTCGACGATGACGACCTGCGCGCCTTCGATAATCGTATCCGTGAACGGCTGGATGTCAGTGACACCATCGCCTATGTGGCCGAGCCGAAGCTGGATGGCCTGGCTATTTCCCTGCTCTATGAAAACGGCGAGCTGGTACGCGCGGCCACCCGTGGCGATGGCCAGACCGGTGAGAACATTACCGTCAATGCGCGCACCATCCGTTCGGTGCCGCTGAAACTGCGCGGCGATAACCCGCCGGCGCGTCTGGAAGTGCGCGGCGAAGTGGTGATGCCCCACGGTGGCTTTGCCGAACTCAATGCCCGCCAGGAAGCGGCCGGGCAGAAGGTATTCGCCAACCCGCGCAATGCCGCCGCCGGCAGCCTGCGTCAACTGGACTCGCGCATTACCGCCGAGCGGCCGCTGGAATTCTATGCCTATTCCCTGGCCCAGCTGGAAAGTCAGCCCTGGCCCGCCACCCATTCCGCCATCCTCGATGCCTTGAAGCACTGGGGCCTGCGTGTGAACCCGGAAATCCGTGTCTGTGAGGGCGTGGAGGCACTGCTGGCGTTTTATCACGGCATTCTCGACAAGCGTGACAAGCTCGATTACGACATCGATGGGGTGGTCTACAAGGTCGACAGGCTCGACTGGCAGCGGGACCTGGGCTTTGTCAGCCGTGCACCGCGCTGGGCCATTGCCCACAAGTTCCCGGACCAGGAAGAGCTCACCGTGCTCAACGGCGTGGACTGGCAGGTGGGCCGCACCGGCGCGCTGACGCCGGTGGCGCGGCTGGAGCCGGTGCAGGTGGGCGGCGTTACCGTCAGCAACGCCACCTTGCACAATATCGATGAAATCCGCCGCCTGGATATCCGCGTTGGCGACACCGTGGTGGTCTACCGGGCCGGGGATGTGATCCCCAAGGTGGTGCGGCCGATCCCCGAGCGCCGTCCCGCCGATGCGCAGACCATTTCCCTGCCGTCCAACTGCCCGGTGTGTGGCAGTGATATTCTGCGCGGCGACGGTGAAGTGGTGGCCCGTTGTACCGGTGGCCTGATCTGTGGCGCCCAGCAGCGTGAAGCGATCAAGCACTTTGCTTCCCGCCGGGCCATGGACATCGACGGCCTGGGGGACAAGCTGGTGGATGCCCTGGTGGATGAGGGCCTGATTGCCACCGTGGCCGACCTCTACCGGCTGGAGGCGGCCCGCGTCGCCGGCCTGGAGCGCATGGGCGAGAAGTCGGCGGATAACCTGATTGCGGCGCTGGAGACCTCCAAAAAGGTCGGTCTGGGCCGCTTCCTGTTTGCCCTTGGCATCCTCCAGATCGGCGAGGAAACCGCCAAGAACCTGGCGGACTGCTTCGGAGACCTGGACGGCATTCGTCATGCCTCCCTGCTGCTGTTGCTGGCGGTGCCGGATGTGGGGCTGGAAGTGGCCCGGGCCATTGGTGCCTTCTTTGCCGAGGCGGATAACGAGGCGGTGATTGATGGTCTGCTGGCCGCCGGCGTCACCCCGCAGTCCAGTGGTCAGCCCTCCGCCGCCTTTGTTTCCTCCCTGACCCTGGCTCACTTGCTCAAGTCCGCCAAGCGGCTGGGCATGGATCTTGAGGGGATCGGCGACAAGACCCTGGAAACCCTGGGTAGCCATTTTGCCAGCGTGGCGGCACTCAGCCAGGCGGCGGCGGAAGGCGCCGGGGCCGAACCCGGGGGCGTGCGCTCCGGGGTCATGGTGCAGATGGCCAGGGCGCTGGCGGCGGATGACTGGCAGGCGCGCCTGCAACAGGCCGAGCAGCAGGCCGCGTCACTGGCGGCGCGGGCACCGGCCCATACCGAGAGCCGGCCCCTGGAAGGGCAGACCTGGGTGCTCACCGGCACGCTGGAATCGCTGACCCGGGATCAGGCCAAACAGGGGCTGCAACAGCTGGGCGCCAAGGTGGCCGGCTCGGTCTCCAAAAATACCGCCATGGTGGTGGCAGGCGCCGCCGCCGGCTCCAAACTGGCCAAGGCCGAGTCCCTGGGTGTTGAGGTTTGTGATGAAGCCGCGCTAATGTCGGTCTTCAACGAGAACGGTATCGACCCGGGAGCATTATGATTTTGAGAGTGGCCCTGTTGCTGGCGGTAGCGGCGCTGGCCGGCTGTGCCGGCACGCCGACCAACACCGATGATGCCTGTGCGGTGTTTGATCAACGGGGCGGCTGGTTCAATAACTGGTACAAGTATGCAAAGAAGACCGAGAAAGAATATGGCGTGCCGGTACCGGTGCTGATGGCCACGGTCTACAAGGAATCCGGTTTCGATGCCCATGCCAAGCCCCCACGCACCAGGCTACTGGGCTTTATCCCCTGGAAGCGCCCGTCCTCGGCCTATGGCTATGCCCAGGCGCTGACCTCCACCTGGGCCTCCTATCAGAATGCCACCGGGCGGCATGGCGCGGACCGGGACGATTTCCAGGATGCGGTGCGCTTTATCGGCTGGTACTACTATCAGAGCTACAAGATCAACGGCATTGCCCGCAACGATACCTACCATCTCTATCTGTCGTACTATAGCGGCCACGGTGGCTATGCCCGCGGCACCTGGAAGCACAACAAGTGGGTGCAGGGCGCAGCCCGGCGCACGGCGGCCATGGCCAAACGCTACCAGCAGCAACTGCGTCATTGCGGTCGCTAGCCCTGCGGCGAATGCCGTTAAGCTGACAGCAGGGGGCTTCTATCGGTTCCTGGCCCGTGTGGCGGCCATAGTTCTCCATAATTTCGAGAAACAAATCACAATTATGACTCCCGTAAAGGGTTTGTCGTTGGTATCAGACTAGGAGATCGCCTTGCCGCGTTTGCTGACCGGCCTGTTGTTGTGGGCCTTGGTGTCCCAATGCCTGGCGACCATGCAGGTTGACCGGGCTATCGTCCATTTTCCCGCGGGGCAGCCGCCGCGTCAGGATGTGGTGATTCGCAACCCTGACGATACCCCGTTGTTCGTGGATGTTCGTATCCTCACCGTCACCCATGCGGGTACCGCCCAGGAAAAGCGTGAACTGGTCAAGGACCCGAATGCAGTCTCGCTGATTGCCACGCCGAGACGGGTAATGGTGCCGCCGGGCGGACTACGGCGAGTGCGGCTGGTGAACCTGGGCGGCAACGGTAAAAGCGAAAGGGTATACCGGGTCGATCTCAAGCCGGTCAGTGGCTCCGAGCATCTGGACAAGACCGGTATCCGCATCATGATCGGTTACCAGTTGCTGGTGTTTATTGATCCCCAGACCCCTGAGGACAAACTGACCAGCCAACGTGACGGTCGGACCCTGACAATTACCAATCAGGGCAATGAAAATGTCGTCTTGCACAATGGCAAGCAGTGCCCGTCGTCGCCATCCACGCAGGACTGCCGTGACGTGGAGGGTAAACGTCTTTACCCGGGCAACAGCCTGAAACTGGATTTGCCGTTTGATACGCCGGTGGAGTTTTCGGTCTCCAGCGCCGAGCATACCCGCCGCCAGCGTTTTCCCTAACGGCGGCGCGTGGGGAAACGGGGGATGCAACGTATTGGTTGGATCTTGTCAGGCATCTGGCTGGCGATGCTGGGGCCACTGGCCGTGGCTGCCGAGCCGCCGACAGACACTGCCATGGCGGTACCCCCCGGTTTTGAAAGTTTCACCCAGCCCCAGAAAACCCTCGTTGAAGTCTATTTTTCCGGCCAGTATGTGCTGGATGCCTGGGTAACATTTACCCCGCAGTCGCTGACGTTTTTGCACCCCGCCACGGTGGTGGCGCGCTTGCCTGACATCAAGGACAGGCAACCCCTTCAAAACGCCCTGACTGGCAGCCTGCCCACCCATGGGGATCGGGTCTGTGTCACGCAAACCCAGAAAAACTGTGGTGTGCTTCACCCCAAGACCGCGGCCATCATCTTCGATGAGCAGCGTTTCCGGGTGGATGTATTCGTCGGCCCGGATTACTACGTGGCGGCCAACCAGGTACCGCCCCGTTACCTGCCGCTGCCGGAACAGCCGCGCTGGGGGCTGGTGCAGAACCTCAGCGCCAATCAGGCCGGCCGCAGTGATGGCCCGGATCGTTACAGCCTGTTTGGACGCACGCTGGTGGGGCAGGGGCCGCAGCATGTCTTCAGCAGCTGGAATAGCACCAACGATCAGTCCTTTGCCATGGATGAACTGGGCTGGCAACGGGATTATCAGGATCACCGTGTCAGGGCCGGCCTGTTTCAGCCAGAACTGGATCAGCTGACCATGGTGGCGCGACAGCCCATCGCGGGTGTGGGTATTCGCCGTTCACTGGCGCGCCGCCAGGATCTCGATGAGGCCTTTGCCACTGATCTGGATGTCTTTCTTTCTTCTCGCAGTCGTGTGGAATTGTATAAGGATGGCCGGCTTTACAGCGCCTCGTTCTATGAGGCCGGGCACCGCTATCTTCACACCGACCGGTTACCGACAGGCGCCTACCCGGTGGAGGTGCGTATCACCGATGCCAGTGGCGCCACCCGCACGCTGACCCGCTTTTTTGTCAAAAGCCGACGTCTGGCGCCCGCCGGGGAGCCGCTCTGGTTTGCCGATGTGGGTCGTGTGTATGCCTATGATCGGACACGCATGCTGCCCCAGGATGATGGGGCCTTTGTGGGCATGGCCGGTTGGCGTTACCGACGTTCGGATTCGCTCGGGCTGGGTGTGGCGGGTGCGGTTACTGACCGTGAAGGCTTGCTGGAAGTCAGTAGTGACTGGTTTACCCACCCGGCGGAATTGTCCTCCAGCGTGTTTATCGGCAGCAGCGGTGCCGGCGGCTATGTGCTGCGCGGCACCGCCCATGGCGATTGGTGGCGGCTGGTGATGGACAGTCAGCGGGTGACCGCTGGCGACCCGCCGCCCTCGGGTGAGTATGCCTTGCTGCCCAGGGAGTTGCAGCGTGACAGCGTGGAGATCCGGGTGCCGGCGCTGGGCGGGCAGTTATCGTTGAGCCACCGGCGCTATCGCCTTTCCGGTGCCGACAGTCAGCAGGCCACCACGCTGTTGTATCTGCGTACGCTGCGGGTGGCGGGTCACCAGAATCTGAATATGTCGGTGAGCCTGGCCAATGTGGATGGCGATAACCAGTTCCTGCTGGGGCTCGACTGGCTGTATGCCCGCCCTGACTGGCAGCATCAGGCCAGCCTGGCCTGGCTGAATGACGGTCACAACAGTGACAACAGCGGGGCGCGGGCCAGTTTCCGCAGTAGCTGGAACGATCAGGAACGCTTTGCCAGCGATGTCCGTTTGGCCGGTGGCGCCAGCCTGGAGCCGCAGGTCAACTCGGTCTTTGCCGAGGGGGACCAACGGTCCCAGTATGGCCATTTGCAAGGCGGGGTAACGCTCAGTAACCGCAACGGTCAGGGCACCCAGACATTGACCAGCCTGGGCTACGATACCAGCCTGGTGGCCGGTGACGGCCTGGCGCTGGGGGGCACGCAGGCGAATCCGGCAGCGGTGTTGCTCAAGCTGGATGGTGCCAAGGGTGCACAATTTGATGTGCTGGTGGACGGCCATCCCTACACGGTGGTGAGGGGCGGCGGGGCTGCCACGCTGACACTGCCTGCGTTCAAGGCCTACCAGATCTCGCTTCGCGATAGAGGCACGGATTTCGTCGACTATGACAACAAGCCCCGCAAGGTTGTGCTCTACCCGGGTAATGTGAAGACGTTGAGCTGGCGCCTGGAGCGTGTTGTGGTGGCGCTGGGCAAGCTGGTGGATGCCGATTCCGGTAAGCCGCTTGGCAATGCCCGTCTGGATGGCAGTGGGCATCTGGTATTCACCGATCAGGATGGGTATTTCCAGGTGGAGCTGGCCGAAGACAAGCTGGCCGGCCTGACGGCCTCAACCCCCGGAGAAGACTGCAAGCTGGATACCGGCAAATTGCCGGCGGTGGTCAATGGGGTAGTGCGGCTGGGCGTGGTGGCCTGCCGCCGCAGCCGCTAACCGGGTTACTGCATTTCGATCATGATATAGAGCACGCCGCTGTGGGTGCCGGCGCTGGTTGCATTGCCGGCGATGTCGCTGGCGTTGGCGGTGACCGAGACGGTGGCATTGTCGGCGGCGCCGCCGGCGCAGCTCATATCGTTGCTATAGGTATTGCCAAGGCCGGAAATCAGAGTGCCGGCACTGGCATTCTGGGCACCTGAGCCATCGTTCCAGCTGACCGTGTAGGGCACCGTGCTGCTGCCGGCGCTGAGGGTAAAGGCGCCGTTGCTGCCGCTGCCGGTGAGGGTGACGCCGTACAGGCCGCCACTGGCCCGGTAAATGCACAGCTGGTCACTGCCGGTGAGGTTGTTGATGCCGTCGAAGGTTCCCAGAGCAATATCATTAACATCCGAAACCCGGATGGAATCCGGGATGGTCAGCGTCAGGGTGGCAGTAAAGGTGGCCTGGGGCCGGCCGCGGCCAGCGTTGGTCAGCGTCAGGCTGAACTGCTGGCTGTAAACGCCGGGCGGCACCGCAGAAATGTCCTGTTCACGCACCAGAATCTGCAGTTGTCCGTTGTTGCCCGTCGGGCAGCCCTGCAACGCGCCGGTAAAGAGACTGTTGCTGGGGGTATTGGCTTGCAGGTTCTGGCTGATGCCGGTGGTCAGATCCTTCCAGACCAGTTCCACTGGCAGGGTGTCGGCGCCGGAATCCAGTGTCAAAGGGGCGGCGGCTTCTACCCTGTAATTGATCAGGGTGATACCGGAGGGGTTGGGTTCCTGGGTGGAGCTGACACAGGTATCGACGGTCTGGCTGATATCACCGCCAGACCAGGTGGCGGTGCCGGTAAAGCTGGTCGGGTTGATGCGAATCTGCCCGAGGGCAGGGGAACAGAATATCAGCAGGCCCAGCGCAAAGCCGGGAAAGACAAGCGAGGAGGATCGGGAAATCCGTGTGAGCATATGCCCACCTTAGCACAGAGGCGGCATTGCCGCCCCCGTGACAGGTTGTTGGATTATTCTGCCGCGATGGTCAGGGTCAGCGTGTCGGTATGGGCGCCAGACGCGGTGGCCTGGGCAACCTGTGCTGCGGTCGCAGTCACAGCCAGCGCCACGTTCGGAGTGCTGGTGCTGCAGTTGACGTCGCTGGTGTTGGTGCTGGTCAGGCCGGTCTGAGTGGTGTCTTCACTCAGGCTGCTGCCGTCCCAGGTGACACCATACTGTACGGTGCTGCCGGCGCCGTCGGACAGTACGAAGTTGCCGGCGGTGCCGGCGCCGGCGCTGTCGTTCAGGCTTTGCGCGGTGACGCTGTATTTGCCGGTCAGGTTACGGAATACACAGACGTTTTCGGAGCCGGTGTAATCGCCGGTACCTGAGTTTGCCAGCGTCAGATCGGTGAGGCCGCTCAATTTGATCATGTCCGGTACATTCAGGGTGATACCGATGGAGCCTTGTGAGCTGGCACCGACACCCACATTCAGATTGCCGTCAGTGGCAGCAAAGGCGGAGCCCGCGGACAGCAGGGTGGAAACAGCAATGGCCGGTACAAGATGTTTGATTTGCATGGGTAAGGGCCCCCTTTTGTTTGCATTGGGTATCAGATGGAAACAAGCCGGTCACAATCCGATACATTGACAAGGCGATACTCTCATAACGGATTGTTTTTGTGACCTGTGTCTCGCTGTGATTGCGATAAACGGTTTTTTTGCATCCCTGGCCGGTGTTTCTGGCACGCGCTATGCAAATTACCCCCTTCCGTGGCTCGCAATCCCGACCGGGTTTGGTAGAGTTCCCGGTCATCATCATCTTCTTCTTCATTGTCCAAGCAGGGGGCGGGGTTGGATAACGAATCCATCGTCTATGGCTGTATCAAGCATCTTCCCTTTGGCAGTTTGCAGGAGCGCAAGGCCAGTTGTTTCCAGAACCGCCGGGCGATCCGCCAGTTGCCCCAGGCCGATGAATGGCCGTTCCTGTGCCGGGAAATGTTTTCCGTGCCGGGTGATGACCTCATGGGCGGCACATTCCAGACCCAGGTGATTCATTTCGGCATGTCCTACCGGGCAGTGGAGTACGAATGGGAGCACTGGGTCGCCAAGTTCGAGGCCCTGCTCAAGAATATGTACTGGGTGAATGCGGTGGTGCATCTGGAAACCGAGCTGTCCGGTTTTCATACCTTTGTCTGGGACAGTGCCGATGTCTGCCATGAGCCTTCGGACGCGCCGCTGCGGGTGCGTTGTGAATGGGCCCGTGAAGGAGCGATTGCCTGATGGATGACGTGGTGATTGTGCCCTGGCAGGAGCTCGACGCGCAGACGCTGACCAACTTGCTGGAAGAGTTTGTCACGCGCGATGGCACCGACTATGGCAATCAGGAAATCAGCACGGTCAACAAGGTTGATCAGGTCAGAGCCCAATTGCGCGATGCTCGCGCCCAGCTGGTGTTTGACGGTGCCACCGAGACGGTTACTGTCATGACCCGGGAACAGCTGCGCGAACTGGGGATCTAGATAGCCAGCCAGAGCAACTGCAGGCTGGCCACGATGATCACCAGCCAGGAGGCAACGATACCCAGCTGGCGTGGCGGGTTGGCGCTGCTGGCGGGTACCAGCATGCCGAAGCCGTGGGCCAGCCGTCCTGCCACCAGGAGGATGCCGTAACCATGCAGCCAGGCGTGGCCGGCGCCATTGCTTTCCAGCAGGGCCATCAGGAGCAGGGCCAGCGGGATATATTCCACCGCATTACCATGGGCGCGTATCGCCCGGCTTAACTCACGATGGCCGCCGTCGCCCATAGAGACCTTGTTCTTGAGACGAAAGCGCACCACATTGGCGGCCAGGGTGACCACCAGCAGGCCGCACAGGGCGGCGTAAACAGCGGTTACAGGCAAGCTTGCCAGGTTCATGGCATCCACTCCGGTTGTTTTTTGCGTTTGCGGACAATAAAGCGGGCCGGGTCCAGGGCGTCAAGTAACGGTTTGTCCACCGGCAGTGGCAGCCCGCAAATCCGGTCGGCCAGCAGTTCTGCACACAGTGGTGTCCCGGTAATGCCGCGGCTGCCGTGGGCCAGGTTCAGGTAGAGGCCGGTGGCTGGCCGATGGGGGTTGTCGGTGGCAACCGGCAGGGCGCCGCACAGCGGCAGGAAATCAATGCTCTGGCAACGGAAGGCCACGCGCTGATCGGCAACCTGGATGGCGGCGCCGCCCAGTTGTCGCCACAGCGCCGGCAGATAGTGCTCTAGCTGTTGCAGGTTTTGCCGGTTGTCTTCCGCTTTGACTGCCGGGTTCCTGTCGTGCAGGTCAAACGTAGCGCCGACGCAATGCAGACCGTCCAGCGCCGGTGTCAGGTAGCCGCCATGGCAGCGGGCCTGGTGCCACCGGCGGCTCGCCTCGGTGGCCTGGCAGTAACTGACCTGGCCACGTATCAGTTTCAGTGGCAGCCACTGCAGGCCGGGTAACTCACGGCTGGCGGCGGCGGTACATATCACCACGGCCCGGGCGCTCAGGGCTTCACCGTTTTCCAGTTCCACGCCGGCCGGCGCACCCTCGTGCACGGCAACCACTGGCGCCTGACGTAGGTGGATGCGCGGGTGGGCGAGCAGGTGGGCGCACCAGCGCGCCGGCCGGATATAGCCACCGCCCACCAGCTCCACGGCCTGCTCACCGGCAGGCCGCAACAAGCTGTCTGGCCAGGCGCCGCTGGCCATGGCCTGGCTGAGCTTGTCCCATTGCCGTTCATCGACGGCATGCTGGATAACGCCATTGAGGCGGCCGTCATCGCTGCTGGCAGGGAATTGATACTGCTTGAACCAGCGCAGGGCCTGGCTGTAGCTGTTCTGATAGAAACGGTTCTGGGCGGTCAGGTGGGCACTGGGGGTGCTGTAGACAACCCCGGCCAGGTTGCCGGAAGCGCCTGTGGCGATGCCATTCGGATCCAGCACGGTGACCTGCCAGCCGCGTTCTGCCAGGGCGCGGGCGGTGGTGGCGCCGGCAAGCCCGGCGCCTATCACGATGGCCTGGTCGATGCGTTGCTGGCGGGCCTGACTTTCGGCCTGCTGCCAGTAACCGGCAAGCATGTGTCGCTTGTGACCGAATCCATCCCTCTTGTGCATGGTGAAACCGGCTTCGCTCAGGCCGCGACGGACAAAACCGGCGGCGGTAAAGGTCGCCAGGGTGGTGCCGGGACGGCTCAGCCGGGCCAGTTGGGCAAACAGGGCCGGTTGCCACATGTCCGGGTTACAGGCGGGCGCGAAACCGTCCAGAAACCAGGCATCCACGGCGTGATCCATCAGCGGCCAGAGCGTTTCCGCTTCTCCGTACAACAGGGTCAGAGTGATTTGCGGATGCAGCTGCAGGCGGTGAACGCCGGGGGTGGCGGGCGGGTACTGCGCAAGCAGTGGTTCCGCCAGCGGCTGTAGTTGCGGCCAGTGTGACAGGGCCCGGCGCAGATCGTCCTGGGGCAGCGGGTGTTTTTCCACTGACAGCAGGTGTAGCCGGGCCGTGGCCGGGGCGCGATGCAAGAACAGCTCGCCGGCCAGCAGGCAGTTCAGACCGGTGCCGAAGCCGGTCTCACCAATGACGAAATAGTCATTACCTGCGAGGGCGCTGAACCGTTGTGCCAGCTGGTTGCCCTCGAGAAACACATAGCGGCTCTCCGCCATGCCGTCCTGTCGGGAAAAATAGGGATCATCATAGTCGCGGGCAACGGGGGTCTCTGCCTGCCAGTCGATGCAGGCGGGTGTCAGAGGGGAAAAAGGCGTGTCTTTCATGCGCTATCAAGGGGCGTTAGGGGCGATCAGACTAGCACGCCCCGGGGCGGACGTCTCAGGCACGGGGCGTTGCCGAGGCTTTCTGGGCAGCCCGGAATTCCGCCAGCGCTCGTTTGGTCTGTTGCAGTAGTTTGCGGCTATCCTGCTGGTAGCTGGCGTTGGTGATGCGAATAAAGGTGCTGTTCTGCAGCGTCAGCAGCAGCGCCTGGTTCTCGATCGGCCTGCCGCCCTCTACCCAGCGCATCTGCGCCTCCGCGGTCGGGTGACCTTCCAGGTCGATCAGGTTTTCGCGGACGATGGTCAGGGCATTGGCGCTGTTGCGCAGGGCTTTTTCCACCCGCCGTTGTCGTAGCTCCCCGTAGTGGCCGGCGACCGCCCGTTGTGGTGACATATTATCCCAGCCGCCGGGCAGGCCGTAGACTGCCACGTTGAGTTCTTCACTGCGGTCTTCGTTGCGATACAGAAAAGTCCGTGAGCGGTGAGAGCTGATCTCGCCGTCATATTTCAGGCCTGCCAGCAGGGGAGGGGCGGTGAAGTGTTTGAGATCGATCTTGGGCGCCAGGATCTCATGGGGCAGGGCGGCAGCATCCTTGTCCGATTCCTGTACGGGCAGCGGGCGAGCCTGAACGGCACCCAGTGTTTCCGCTTTCTTGGGGCCGGGGGTGTGCTGGCAGCCGGAAAGGATTACTGCTGTCAGACACACAGAAACGTAAAGTTTTACAGTCATTGAATAGGCCATGATGCAAAGTGTAGCGCACTTTTCGGGTGCTGCCGGGTTCGTTGCCAGGGACGTGGACCTGTCCGGGATACCACCACGTCACCCGGGTATTCTCGTCAGATTGATACGTACAATGGCACAATAACAGCATAACTCCTCGGTGGAGCGGTTGATGGAAAGGCCATCACACAATTTATTCCGGCGCGGGTTGGCCGTGTGGCTGTTGCTGGCGCTGGTGACGGTTCCGTTCCTGATCATACTGGCTTTGCTGATTCAGCACCGGTTATCGGTGTTGGAAACCTATCAGGATATGTACAGGGATGTCAGCCTGTTCTCCGATGGTTTACAGACCTTGACGCCTTTGAATGATGTGCGTGATCTGGCCCCGGCGGTGATCCATGTCAATACCAAGGGGGTGCGTGGCGAATTTTCCCTGCGCAAGTCGCAGGCGGATAGCCGGCTCAAGACCTTCACCGGTCGTCTCAAGGCGCTTGACCGTGCCAGTCTCAACGGTCAGGCCGACTTGCTGCGTAACTCCTGGCGTAACCTGACCATTAAAACCGGTATTCCGGGCGGCGACGTGGCTGGTCCCTTTGATAACGTGACGCGCTTCAATACAAGGCTATTCAACACTCTGTCCACCATTCTCTATGTGTCCGACCTTCCCGTCGGACAGGCGCTGCCCAATGAAGTGTTGTCTCTGTCTGTGGGGTCGTTTCGGGAAACCAGCGAAGACATCGGCCTGATCCGGGCTCTGGCAATCTATGTCAGCTTGAGGGGCGGGTATCTCAGTGGTGCGGATACCCGTCGTCTTGAAAATGCCTGGCAGCGGCTGGAATCCCAGCTGCCTCTGATCGACGGAGAAATCAAGGCGCTGGTTTCGCGCACCGGGGCCATTGAGCTGCAGCAGCAGTGGCAACTGGTGCAGAGCGAACTCAAGGATTACCTGGACTGGACCCAGGAACAGTTGATTCTGGCCCCCAGGGTCGATTTGCAGTGGCGCCAGGCCTATCAGGCCGGGCGCCAGCCGTTGCGCTCTCTGGATAGCCTCTCGCAGACCCTGGTCCAGCTCTCGGCCAGGTTGCTCGAGAACGGGCGGCATGATGCTCTGCGTAATACCGTGCTGCAGGCTCTTGGCCTGTTCGTTCTGTATATTCTGGTGCTGGTGCTGGCGTTGATGTTTTACCGCTCCAACTATCGGGCGATCCTGGCGAAAGCGGAGAACGACGCCAAGGGGCAGTTCCTGGCGCGCATGAGCCATGAAATCCGCACGCCCCTCAATGGCGTGATCGGTCTGGCGGAGCTGCTACGTGAGACCGATCCGACCCCCCGCCAGCAGGAATATATCGGCCTGATCGAGAGTGCTGGGCGAACGCTTAGCGCGCTGGTCAATGATGTGCTGGATTTCGCCAAGATAGAGGCCGGCAAATTGCAGCTGGACGCGGTTCCCTTTGATCTGGTCGCGTTGGTGGTGGAATGCGCTCACATGTTCAATCTGCCGGCCAGCGACAATGACACACTGATCCTGGTGGACGTGGACCCGCAAACGCCCGCCAAGGTCGAAGGCGACCCGGTGCGTCTGCGCCAGGTGCTGATCAACCTGTTGGGGAATGCGGTCAAGTTTACCCGCCAGGGGCGGGTAATACTGTCGATCCAATGCCGCCATCATGGTGATGAGCCGCCTCTGATCAGTTTTGCCGTCAGTGACACGGGCATTGGCCTGACCGCCGAGGAGAAAAGCCGGCTGTTCGAGCAGTTCAGTCAGGCCTCGGCATCCACCGCCCGACGTTTTGGTGGTACCGGGCTGGGGCTGTCGATCAGCCGTGAGCTGGTCGGTCTGATGGGCGGCGAAATCAGCGTCAGTAGTGTCCCCGGCATGGGGGCCCGGTTTGGTTTCAGTATTCAGATGCCGGAATGTCAGATGGCGGTGCCGCTGATGGTGCAGGAACCGCCGGATTCGTTGCTGTGGGATATTGCTGGAACGCTGGGTCCGTGGTTGAACAAGGATGGGAGGTTCACGCATACCCGGGTCATTGAGCGCCTTGAAGAGGTCGGGCTGTTACTTCAGCAACACGATTATTCGGTAATGCTGGTCAATGGGTTGCCGTCGCAGGCATTGCTGGAAGAGGTGCTGGCGCTTTGCCGTCTGCACCAGCCGGATATGCCGGTGCTGGTGCTCACCGGCATGCGCACCGAGCCAGCGTCGTGGTTACCGCAGGCGGTGCGACTGGTGCGTCGTTCGGTACTGACGATCAGCGAGCTGCAACAGTTGCTTGGCAGTCAGCTTCCCGGCTCCGTACCGCTGGTCACCGACACGGTGGTGACCGAAAGTGTCGACGCTTTGCGTGTGTTGGTCGCGGAAGACAACCCGGTCAATCAGATGGTGACCATGGGCTACCTGCAACGCCTGGGGATCACCAATGTGCAGATGGCGGCCGATGGCGTGCAGGGATTGCAGGCCTACCACGACGAGGCCGGCAAGTTCGACCTGGTGCTGATGGACCTGGATATGCCGGAAATGGACGGCTTTACCTGCGCCCGGGAAATTCGCGACCTGGAGCGGCAACAGTCCTGGCCCCCGGTCACCATGCTGGCGTTGAGTGCCCATGCCTTGCCGGAGCACAGTGCCATGATCCGGGATGCAGGGATGGATGGCCAGCTGATCAAACCCCTGTCGCTGGCCACCCTGCAGACAGCGGTGAAGTCCTATTTGAATATCACGGTCTGAGATATTCGAGGGTGTCCTGCAGCCCGCCCGGCAGCATGGGTTCTGCCAACAGGATAATCATGAGCGTGCATAGTACCAACAGGTCAGCCACCAGCGCGGGTCGCTGGCGAACAAGGTGTCGAAACAGGTCTAGTATGGCGATCGCAACACCGGAGAAGCAGCAGGCCATACTCACCAGTTGGAACGACACGCCCATACTGGTAAGTAGTACCCCGCCAAGGATTAGCGCCAGTGCCAGGCAGGTGGGTATCGGTAAAAAGCGGTAGTTTGTCCTGCCTTGGCGGCGGGTTCTAATCATGCTGTCATTCTCCGGGAAAAGTCGGTTTGCTGCCTGTAAATGCAAGAACTATTCCCTTTTGGTCACGGTCATATAGCGTGAGATTGAGCCCGTATCATGAACGCATGATGACAGTACGGGGCAAAGCCTCATTATTGTGCATTAGAAAAACTACAGGCTGAAGGTGTGAAGTATATTCACATTTTTGAAACTTGTTTCGTATAATCTGCTGCCTAAATAAGAGAGGGGGCGGATAATGCGAATTGTTTTGATGGCCGTTTCCATGCTGCTGAGCGGATTTGTTCAGGCTCAGCCAGTGAGCGCCTGGGCGGATAAGTTGTGTTCGGCAGCGAGCCAGGACAGTGCCTTCGGTGTGCTGGTCGATGGTCTGATCGAGTCGGGGAAAGTCAGTTTGCAGGCCGGTGAAGCGCTGTTGTCGCAGCCTTGCGGCGGTCAGCAAACCGTGCTGAGCCGCATGGTCAATCAGCGTCAGGCAGAAAATCTGGAATACGCGGTCATTGACCTGGGGCTTAACCTGAAAACGGCCCATGTTGAATTACAGGGTCAGCAGATGCTGCTGGGCGATGCGCTGGTGCGCCTTGGTCAGCAGGGTGATAGCCAGACTCAGGCCTTTGTCAGTGACTATCTGGATTCCCTGGAAGACAAGGACTTCAACCCCAATCTGCGGGTGAGCCTGAAATAGGCGTTTTCACTTCCTGATAGACAGGCCGGCAGTATTCTCTGCTGTCGGCGTTTTTCCTGTTCGGTTCGCTGGGTATAATCGCGGCGCACACATGCCGTGGAATAAATATGTCTGATCAGCAGGACCGCATTTACGCCAGCGAGCACGGGCAGGTGGCCCGTTTCTCCTTTGATGAAACCGTGGTCAGGGTCTTTCCTGACATGATCCGCCGCTCGGTGCCGGGTTATCCCACTATTATCGACATGATCGGGGTGCTGGCGGCCCGTTATGCCCGGCCGTACACCTTGCTTTACGATCTGGGGTGCTCGCTGGGTGCCGCTACCACGGCCATGGCCGCCTTGACCGCAGAACAGGGCAATCGCCTTGTGGCCGTGGATAACTCGCCGGCGATGATCGAGCACGCGCGCACCCTGTTGACAGACGCCGGATTGGCGCAGCGGGTCGACTTGACGCTGGGTGATGTGGCGGCCATGGACTTTCAGT
>JAWVWY010000045.1:0-20949 GCA_033723495.1 Alcanivorax sp.
CTGCAGCCGGGCGGGGTGTATGTGGATCTGTCCTCCATCGCCAAGGGGTTTGCGGTGGACAAGGTGGCTGGTGTTCTGCAACAGCATGGCCTGAAGAACTACCTGGTGGAAATCGGCGGTGAACTGCGTGCCAGCGGCCACAAGCCCTACAAACAGCCCTGGCGGGTGGCGGTGGAAAAGCCGATTCCGGGGGTTCGTGAAGTGGAGAACGTGATTGATCTCAAGGACATGTCGGTGGCCACCAGTGGCGACTACCGCAATTTCTTCGAGGACAATGGCAAGCTCTATTCGCACACTATTGACCCGCGCACCGGTTACCCTGTGACCCACAACCTGGCCTCGGTAAGCGTGCTGCATCAGGACTGCATGACCGCCGATGGCCTGGCCACCGCCATGACGGTACTGGGCCCGCAAAAAGGTATGGCATTCGCCAAGGCCCATGAACTGGCGGTATTATTCATTGTCAGAACAGATAAGGGCGCCAAAGAGTTGATGACGCCGGCTTTCAAAGCCATTCTGGATAAGCAGGAGAAGTAACCATGTTGCTGACCATTATTATTTCCGTTGTATTCATCGGGCTGCTGTTCGCCGGTATGGCGGTGGGCGTTATCCTTTCCAACAAACCGATCAAGGGCTCCTGCGGTGGCCTGGCCACCCTTGGTATGAAAGACGGTTGCGAGATTTGTGGCGGTGACCGTGGCCAGTGCGAAGAGAACACCCGCAAGGTCAATGCGGAGAAGGCGGCGTCTCTGAGCAAGGATGCCATGAAGGCCTGATAGTTGTTCT
Organism: Alcanivorax sp.; assembly: GCA_033723495.1. Classification (GTDB taxonomy): domain Bacteria; phylum Pseudomonadota; class Gammaproteobacteria; order Pseudomonadales; family Alcanivoracaceae; genus Alcanivorax. The sequence goes on from JAWVWY010000045.1 coordinate 787, forward strand.
TGTGTTAAAAAAAGCCCGCTATATGCGGGCTTTTTTGGTTCATCGCGCAATTGCCGGAAAACATACAAGGTCAGTCATCAGGGGTCGCACGCCAGCCTCAACCCCGACAGTTTGCGCGGCACCGAGATTCCCAGGTGCGCGCGCCTATGCCCTTCGCCTGCAATCCTGGGCATTGCCTGTGGCAGCTTGCACGCGAACAAGCCCTATCCATTTGCAGACAAACACCCATAGGGGGCGTACTGCTGTTCCCTTAAGCGGTGCAAGTCTGGCTCAAACCTTTCAGGCAGGTCCCCTCTCCCCAGCCCCTCTCCCGCAAGGGGAGAGGGGCTCAAAATCTAACGTTAACAGTGCTGCCACAGGGGACCAGCTGGTGAAGATTTTGGGGGTTTTGGGTTTCAGCCTATCGCGTCCGACGTCCGACGTTGGATCAGGCTGATTTCCGTCTAATCCTCGATGAACCTTTTTTGCTGCGGGAAGAGCGCTTAGTGCGTGCCCAGCACCACGGCGGTTCTCAGTTTGGCTTGCCCGTATTTGCGCATTTGCTCGAATTTCTCCCGCGTGATCGGCACATGCTGGCAGTCCAGCGGCACCTGGTCCTCGCCCGGGTCCGGGTCATGGATATAGAAGCATTCATCATCGCTGCCGCTGACCGCCACCCAGTGGGGGGCCTTGCGATTGTCCAGGCGCCAGGTACTGATCAACACCAGCACGATGCATCCGGCGCTGATGGCATCATCCAGCTGGTGGCTGCCAAAATCGTCATAATGGATGGGCAGCGTTTTTTCTTCCGCCTGTCGCTGAAAATAGGCATGCAGAGTTTCAATCACCGCCTTTTTGGCCGGGTCGCGCACGGAGTCCACAAACAGCGGACCGCGCTGGTTGCACCAGACACTGGCCTTGAGGCCACGGGCATGGGCTGCCAGCGCCAGGCCTATCGGGTGGCAGCCGCCGTGCCCGGCAGTCATGAAAATGGTGGTGGCTTCACGCCAGAGCAGCAGTTCCTCGGTACGATTGGGGTGGTATCCCTCTTGCAGCGCTGCCAGGGCCATTTGCAGACACGCCGGTCCGCAGGTGAATGGGGTCTGTTGCTGGACCCAGGGCAGGTGCAGCTGCTCGGCGTTGCGCGGCTGATAGTAGAGGCGTTTCTGGAAGCGCAGTGCATCCTCGTGGTCTTCGTAGTAGTCGGGACTGTCAGCAAAATAGCGGTAGCCAAGGCGCTGGTAGAGAGCAATGGCACGCTGATTGTCGCGGCGGACTTCCAGGCGCAGGTAAAGGCGTCGCTGTTGGTGGGCATAGTCTTCGCCCGCCTTTATCAGGGCTTCACCCAGTTGCTGGCCGCGATATGCCGGGTCCACGGCAATGGAGTAGAGGCGTGCCAGCCGCGTGCCCTGTTGCAGTAGCACCAGGACATAGCCGGCCAGATTGTCGTCGCATTCGGCGACCAACAGGCCGCAGTGGTGGGCACGCAGCCAGTGGCGAAAGCTGCGCCGGGACAACCGGTCAAAACGAAAGCAGCGGTTCTCCAGCGCCACCAGGGCGTTCAGGTCAGCAGCATGGGCGACGCGCAGCAGGGCAGGCATGATATCTCTTCCGATTATGCTGGCAGCATAGGCCAGCGCCATGGGCTTGGGAAGAGGGGCGATGGGTGACGATTATCCTCTTCCCACGGCATACTGGGCGGGTAACCAAGGAGTAACTCCATGCAGCAACAGGACCCGGTTCGAGGTCTGATTCTGTCCGGCGGTGGTGCCCGGGCGGCTTATCAGGTGGGGGTGTTGTCCGCCATTGCCGATATGATGCCGCGCGGCAGCAGCAATCCGTTTCCGATTATCTGCGGTACTTCGGCAGGTGCCATGAATGCGGCGGCGTTGGCGGCCAATGCCGAGAATTTCCGCATGGCGGTACGCGGGCTCGAGCGGGTGTGGAGCAATATCACCGCAGACCAGGTCTACCGTACCGATCTTTATGCTTTCCTGCGCAGTGTGGTGCGCTGGCTGTTTTCCGGCATGGCCACCGGGCGCACGCCGGAGCAGAGCGCGTTGCTGGACAATGCGCCATTACGCCGGCTGCTCTCACTGGTAATCAACTTCCGCAAGATCAGTCGCAGCATCAACGATGGCAACCTGCGAGCCCTGGCGATCACCGCGTCCAATTATGCAAGCGGCGAGTCGGTCAGCTTTTTCCAGGGCAATGACGCGTTGCAGGAGTGGTCCCGGGCGCGCCGCATGGGCAAGCGCTCGCCGATTGCGGTACAGCACCTGCTGGCCTCGGCGGCCATTCCCATTCTGTTCCCGGCGGAGCGGGTGGAGAACGGCTTCTACGGGGATGGCGCCCTGCGTCAGCTGGCGCCGGTCAGCCCGGCCCTGCATCTGGGCGCGTCCCGGGTGCTGGTAGTGGGGGTGTCCGGTAATACCAGTGCCGACCATCAGCGCATTCTCAGTGGCTACCCGTCCATGGCCCAGGTGCTCGGTCATGTACTGAACAGCGTCTTCGTGGATACCCTGGAAGGCGATGTGGAGCGCCTGGAACGCATCAACCATACCCTTGATGCGGTCAGTGACCGTGCCCGCAAGCGTCATGACATTCACCTTCGCAAGGTGGATGTACTGAAGATCTATCCGTCCCAGCCGATTGATGAAATCGCCGCGGATCATGTGAGGGAATTGCCGCGTACGCTGCGCTTTTTCCTGCGTGGTTCCGGTGCCACCCGCTCTCCGGGCGCCAGTGCCATGAGTTATCTGCTGTTCGAGCCCGGCTTTACCCGCACGCTACTGGAGCTGGGGCGCAAGGATGCCCATGCCATGGCGTCGGAGATCAAGGCGTTCTTTAACGATCAGGACCTGACCGAGGATCTCAGCGCTAACGGCTGACAGCCCGGCGGCGCTGGAAGTGGGTGACGAAGCTGGTGGGATAGTCGGTGATGATACCGTCGACGCCCAGTCTGGCCAGCCTTTCCGCTTCGTTAAGATCGTTTACCGTCCATACCGAGACCTTCAGTCCACGACGATGGGCGCGCCGCATCAGGGCCGGGTTGACCAGTGAGAAATGCGGCATCAGCCAGCGACAGCCCAGTGCCTTGGCGGTGCGAGTGGGTTGCAGGTAGCGGTATTGGCAGACATAGCCACGGTCAATGTCATCGGCCATGGTGCCCATCATGCGCAGAAAACCGATATGACTGGAGGTGACAACCACCCGGTCCTGCAACTGCTGATCATGGATCATATGGCTGAGATGATGGGCCAGCTGATGGAGCACCACGCGGCTGGTGCCCTTGACCTCGAACTGGAAGCGTATGCCCGGGCCACAGAGTTCTACCACCTCTCGCAGGGATGGGATGCCGGTGGGACTGTGCCAGCCGGGGGTGTTCTGACGTGCATCCATGCTTCCCAGTTGCGCCTGGGTAAATTGACGCACATCACCGCGCAGCCCGGTGGTGCGGCGGATGTCACTGTCATGAAGAACAATCAGATGACCATCAGCGGATAGCCGTACGTCCAGTTCCATTTCGGTGACGCCGGCTTCCAGTGCTACCTGAAAACTGGCCAGGGTATTTTCCGGGGCTTCACCGCGGGCGCCGCGGTGGCCCACCAGGGTGGGATAGGGTGCACTCATTGCAGCTGTCATAGCGCTATTGTTTTCCCCGAAGATGACAGTGACATGATCCGTGCACAAGAAAAATTTTTGTCATTTTTATGACTTGTTGGGGGTTGAGAATCGTGTCGCCTTGCGGGCACGCTAGGGAACGTCTGAATCGCATCTGTTTCATACGTTTTACACAACGGGCCCGCAGTTTTCCCGGGTCTTCCTGCCCTGCTTCTTTAAGGGGACTAAATTTGGAGTTGCTGAAGCGTTACCTGCGTCTTTTCCTGCTTAGCTGGTTTCCTGACTATCAGGGCCAGGCTAGAGGCATTTCCCTGCAGCGTCTGGTGGTGATGTTGTTGTTCTGGCCGCTGTTTGTGGTGGTACAAGCGATCAACGGCGTCGGCCTGTTACTGGATTACCTGCTGTTTCCCGATTTCCGTCGTGTGGCCATTCGACAGCCGCTGTTTGTGGTGGGCGTGCCGCGCAGTGGTACCACCTTCCTGCATCGCCTGCTGGCGCTGGACAGTGATCGCTTTGCCACCACCGCCTTGTGGGAACTGCTGTTTGCGCCGTCCATTACCCAACGCTATTTCTGGACCGGGCTGGCTCGGCTGGATGCACTGGTCGGTGCGCCGCTGGCACGTCTTCTCAGTATGGTTGAGCGCAAGCTGCTGGGCGGCCTGGACGGGGTCCACCAGACCGGTCTGCTGGACCCGGAGGAAGATTACCTGGCGCTGGTGCCGGTGTGGGGCTGCTTTCTGATGGTGCTGGCGGTGCCTGTGCCGGCGCTCTGGAGGCTGACCTTCCTGGACCGGGATGGCTCGGCGGCAGAAAAGCAGCGGCTGGTGCTGGCCTATCGCCGCTTTGTGCAGCGTCACCTGTATTTCCATGGCCAGCACAAGACCCTGCTGTCCAAGAACCCGTCCTTTACGCCCTGGATCGAGACCCTGGCCGAGGCTTTTGCGGATGCCCGTTTTATCGGCTGCCTGCGTAACCCCAGCGCCGCGGTACCCTCACAGATCAACTCGATCCTGATTGGTGCCCGCTTGTTTGATGGCCGCGACACCACGCGCTATTGGCGTGATGGCTTCATGGCCATGCTCGATTACTACTATCACCACCTGCTCACCAGCCTGGAAGCGCTGCCGCAGCAGCGTCAGGCCCTGTCGGTGATGGAGCAGTTGGCGGCGGAACCGGCGGCGACGGTGACCGGCTTCTACCAGCGCTTTGGCTGGCAGCCCGATGCTGCCTTTGTGATGCATCTGCAGGAGCAGGATCGCAAGGCACGCGGTTATCGCAGTGGTCACCAGTATTCACTGGACGGGGTCGGGGTGGACGCGGCCATGCTCACCGAGGCGTTTGGCTGGGTCTATGAGCGGTTTGGTTTCCCGTTACCGGAAAAAGCGTAACTGAACGTTTCTTTGCCGTCTTTGTCACATTTCTTACACGGGGCAGAAGGATACTGATGCCATGGATATCAAAGACTTGCGCATATTGTTCGTGGTAGACGCCATCAAGGGCCGTAACGGCGTGGGTGCCTACTTTCAAGATCTGGCCTGCCACCTTGAAGAACGGGTGGCGCGGGTTGAGCTGGTGCAGCCCAGTCTGGAACAGCCACACCCGTGCCAGGGGCTTTCCATACCGATTCCCGGTGACCCCACTCAGCGGCTGTTCTGGCCCAAGCTGCGTGAACTCAGCGCTCTGGTGTGGGAAATGAAACCGCATGTGATCGTGATTCCAGGGCCCGGGATTTTTTCCCTGGCCGGTTTCTGGATCGCCAAGAAGTGGGGGATTCCGGTCTGCGTCACCTTCCAGACCGATTACAACAAGCTGGTGGAGTTGTACTGGGGCAAGCGTCTGGCGAGCATGGCCGGCGGCCTGCTCAACTGGCTCAATCGCACCCTGTTCCGGGGCAGCGAAGCCGCCGCCACGGTCTGTGAAACCCTGATTGCCCAGGCCCGAGAGGCCGGTGCCACTAACCCCAAGCTGGTGGGAACACCGCTGGGCCGGGAGTTCGTGCGCACGCCGCCGACCCCGTTGGGCGAGCGAATTGAACGGGTCTGTTATGTCGGGCGGCTGGCGGCCGAGAAAAACATCGAAAGTTTTCTGGCGCTGGCCCGGCAGCGGCCGGACCTGACCTTTGAGGTGGCCGGTGATGGCCCGCTGCGTGCAAAGCTGGAAAAAGCCAGCAGGGAGCTTCACAACCTGCGGTTCTATGGCTGGTGCAGCCGTGAGCAGGTGGTGGATATTGTCGATCGCAGTCAGATACTGGTGCTGCCGTCGTCAGTGGAAGCCTTCGGTACCGTGGCGCTGGAAGCCATGGCCCGCCAGCGCATGGTCATTACCACGCCGGCCTGCGGTATCAATGAATGGCCGGAACTGGCTCGTGGCTTGTGGATCATGACGGCGGATGAAAGCCTGGCTGATACCCTGACGCGCCTGCAGGCATTGACCCCGGCGCAGCGGGCCGAGCGGGCTGCACTGGCTGGCACGGCGGCCTTGCGCATGAATCAGCAAGCCATCGACCACTGGGGCAAGGTGCTGCTGGGTTGTGCCATGCAGGCGTCCAAACTGCCGATTACTTCCTCACCGGTTCTGGCGCTGTTGCGCCGGCTCAGCAGCAGCCATGCCCGCGGCGCCCTCTGACGTTCTGCGGCCATTGCCGGCGCTGGTCTCCATTCATGATGTAATGCCGGAGACCCGTTCGCGAGTGCAGCAGATACTGGCGCGATTGCCGTTACCGGCGGAGGTTGTCACGCTGCTGGTGGTGCCCGGACGGGACTGGCAATGCGCGGATCTGGAGTGGCTGCATGCGCTTCAGGCGCAGGGGTATCCGCTAGCCGGCCATGGCTGGCAGCATCGCTGCGATCCGCCAACCACTGTCTATCACAAACTGCATAGCCTGTTGTTGTCACGGGATGTGGCCGAACATCTGTCGCTATCGGCAGCCGGCATCGAGCAACTGATATGTCGATGCCATGGCTGGTTTGCAGAACAGGGGCTGACGCCTAGCTCCCTCTATGTACCGCCGGCCTGGGCGTTGGGCCGCATTGCTCCGGCACAGCTGGCAAATCTGCCATTTCGCTATTTTGAGACGCTCAATGGCGTTTACGATGCCCGCGAGCGTCGCCTTATCCGTTTGCCGCTGGCGGGGTTTGAAGCGGACAGCGCCTGGCGGGCCTGGGTGTTGCAGCTGTTCAACGGTTTCAATGTACACCGTGCCCGCGCCACCCGCCGACCACTACGTATCGGTATTCATCCCTATGATCTGGAGCTGAAACTGGCTGGCACCGTGTTTGCGATGCTGGAACAGGTCAGCGATGCACTGGCCTATGAGACCCTGGGCCGTCAGAACACCGATCTGGAAAAGACGGAGCCCCGTCGTTCCTGACCCTTCAGCCGCGTTATCCCGTGGGATGAATGTCTGATCAGGTCTGCCATCAACCTTTTATCCCGATAAAAGTCTGTTGCCTGCGCGCCGTAAAGGGACTATTTCTTAGGAAGGACAGGTCTGCCTGTCGTCTCCCTTTCTTCCAGTCATGTGAGAAATAACATGAACGATAAAGCGGAAAGTGACCCTGCGAGCTCGGGGCCACCGTGGATACAGCCAGCAATTCAGCAGCAGATCCACTGGCGCGATGGCGATATCGTCATCTCCGTGCCGGCGAAAAGCGGGACTACCTGGACGATGAATATTGTCCATCAGTTGATTAACGGTGGGACCGAGGCGTTTCGTGACATCTATGAAGAGGTCCCGTGGATTGAGTTTCTTGGCCATCCGCAGCAGTCCTTTCAGCATGTGCTGGATCGCATCGCAGCCATGCCCGAGGATACCCGTCGCGCCTTCAAGACCCATTCGGCGCCGCCGGATGTGCCGTTTATTAAAAATGGCGCAGAGCAGGCGGTGAAGTACATCGTTATCTTTCGCAATCCCGAGGAAGCGCTGGTTTCCTTCAAGCCGTTTCTGGAGAAGCACACCGATGAGTGGTTTGATCTCTGGCAGGTTCCCAGGGAGGCCATGTGCCGGCAGGATTTTTCTTCCTTTTATGAGGAGGTGATCGATGCCAGGGGGATGCAGGGGATGTTCTTCGGTTTTCTGGCGGCCTGGTGGCCATTGCGTCACCAGAAAAATGTGTTGTTCATGCACTACTCGGACATGAAGCACGATCATGAAGCGTCGATTAGAAGGATAGCCGATTTTCTTGGCATCGAACCGGCTGCGGCGCAGTGGCCGGCAATTCTGAAATACACCTCGTTTGACTGGATGAAGGAGCATGAAGACCGCTTCGAGGCCAGAACCGTGGGCGAGGTGCCAATACTGAAAAGCGGTGCCATGATTCGTAAAGGCGCCGTGGGACAGGCGCAATCCGATGGCATGACCGAAACCATCGCTGACCATCTACGACAGAGCGGACGCCAGATTTGCCCGGATGCCGAGGCCGTTCGTTGGTATTACCAGGGAGGAGAGCTGCCCTGACGCTGTTGAGTGCAGAGCCAGGGCGTGGTGGAAACGTGCAGCATGCGGGCAGGCAGGCTGCCCGCAATCATGTTCACTGCGCGGAAGACTGGGCTGCCGGTGCGGTGCACTGGAAGGTTTCACTGATGGTCCAGCCAATGCAATCACCGCCCTGGGTCTTGGTCTTGCAGGCTTTGCTCGGTTTTCCGGCGGGCAGGGCGCTGGCGTAGCCCCAGCCCTGACATTTTGCTGCGGCTTTCTGCAGGCCCTGTTTCCAGTCGACCTTGGGGCTTTGCATCAGCCCGATGTCGTAGGACAGCACCACGGTGCCCTTGGCCTGATCTCCACCGCTGACGCCAATGGTTGCCGGGGTGGCGCAGGCGCTCAGCAGGCCGCTGACAAGAATAACTGCCAAAATGGGCTTCATAAGGTTGGCTCCGGTTATAAAACAATGTAATGGCACAAAAGGTACAGCCTGGCGGCAATTTCGCAAGGTTGTTTTTCCCGGTTTTGGTTAAGAGTTGCAAAAACGGGTTGTATTAATCCCGATAGCGCTTTACCAGATCGCTATAGGCGTCCACCCGACGGTCGCGCAGGTAGGGCCAGATACGACGTACCGATTCACTGCGTTGCATGTCCACGTCGGCCAGCAGTACCTGTTCACTGTCGCTGTCAGCGCGGGCCAGGAACTCTCCCTGGGGGCCACAGACAAAGCTGTTGCCCCAGAACTGGATGCCGCCGTTGTCCACCGGGCTTTGTTCAAAGCCGGTGCGATTGGCGACCAGTACCGGCAGACCGTTGGCAATGCCATGGGCGCGCTGGATGGTGATCCAGGCATCCAGCTGACGTTGTTGTTCGGCCGGCTCGTCGTTGCGGTCCCAGCCGATGGCGGTGGGGTAGAGCAGCAGGTCGGCGCCGGCCAGGGCCATCAGACGGGCCGCTTCCGGGTACCATTGATCCCAGCACACCAGCAGGCCCAGTTTGCCGACACTGGTTTCAATGGGGCTAAAGCCGCTGCGCCCATCGTTGCAATCCGCGTCGCCGGGGGTGAAGTAGAACTTCTCGTAGAAGCCCGGGTCATCGGGAATGTGCATCTTGCGATAGATGCCAGCCAGACTGCCGTCTCTTTCCATTACCACGGCGGTATTGTGGTAAAGACCGCTGGCGCGCTTCTCGAACAGGCTGCCGACGATCACGATGTCCAGTTCCCTGGCCAGGGCGCCAAGCTGTTCGGTGCTGGGCCCGGGAAGGGGTTCGGCGAGATCGAATACGGCGGTGTCTTCGCTCTGACAGAAATACAGACTGCGATGCAGCTCCTGGAGCAGCACCAGTTCAGCCCCCTGCTCGGCAGCCTGACGCACCAGTGACAGGGAGTGGCTCAGGTTGGCGTCCAGATCCGCCTGGTTTGCCTGCTGGATAACGGCAACGCGCATCAGTGGGTGTCCTCCATGGCGGTGCTTGCTGTGGTGTTGTCGACAGACCCTTCCGGCAACTGCATGGTAATGCAGTGCAGGCTGCCGTGTTGTTCGATCAGTACCCGACAGTGGATCGGGGTCACCTTGAGTGTACCGCTGACGGCACTGAGCGCATCAATGGCGGCCTGATCGGTGTCGCAACCATACACCGGTAACAACAGCTTCTCATTGCTGATCAGGAAGTTGGCATAGGTGGCCGGTAGCCGCTCGCCTTCAGGGTTGAACTGCGGTGTGGGCAGGGGCAGAGGCACCAGCTTCAGGTCATGGTCCCGGGCCAGCTTTTGCAGTTCCTTCTCCATGGCCGCCAGCGACGGGTAGTGGCTATCGTGGTGGTTACGGCACTGCACATAGGCAAGGGTGGTCGGATCAATAAACCGTGCCAGGGTATCCACATGGGCATCGGTATCGTCGCCTTCCAACTCGCCGTGATTGAGCCACCAGATGGCGTTGACGCCAAGCCCCTCTCGAAGCCGTTGCTCCAGTTCCGCTTCGCTCAGGGACGGGTTGCGGTTGGGGTTGCGCAGACAATGGCGGGTGGTGAGCAGGTTGCCTTTGCCGTCGGTGTCGATAGCGCCGCCTTCCAGCACCAGAGGGTGGCTCTCCAGTGGCAGCTGCCAGGGCAGGGAACGATTGAGAGCGTTGTCCAGATCGCTGGCAAACTTGCTGCCCCAGCCGGTGAAGGTGTAATCCAGCAGGCGGGGGTGGTCGTCATCGGCTACCGCGATGGGGCCGAAATCCCGCGCCCAGGTGTCGTTATAGTCCCTGACGACGGTAACCAGGCGGCGAGTGTCGGTGCCCCGGGCGGCGAGCAGGTTGCGCACGCGCTGTTCAATCGCAGGGTCACGGCATACCAGCAAAACGCCTTCGTGATCGAGCAGCGCGTCCATCAGGTTCAGGTAACAATGTTCGGCATCAGCCAGGTGATCGGCCCAGTCGGTATGCTGGTCTGGCCAGGCCAACAGCACCCCCCACTGGGGGTGCCATTCAGGAAGAAAGTGGCGCATGCGAGGGGTGTCCCGCTAGAGGGTTAACATGCGCGCGAGTGTGCTATTGCCGTGCACCCCAGTCAATATAGAAGCCGCCTTTCTGGCCATCGCTCTGCGTCTTTTCCTTTGATGTCGCCGGTGCCGTGTTGGCCGGTTGGCTGCTGTCATCACTGTTGCTTTGCGTGCTGTCGGTCTTGGTCTTGCTGTCAGACGCTGCTGGTGAGGTGGTTTTCTGCTCGGACTCTGCCGTACCTGCGGTATTGCTCGGGGTGGATTCTGGCGCCTTCTGCCCGTCGCTGGTGTCCTTGCTCTGCGGGTTCGCAGCCGCACTTTCCTGTCCGCTGATAATGATGCGGCCGGTGACCGGGTCAAAACGGAACTCGCCGCTGTCTTTGGCCGCTTGGCCGGCGGCGGGAGAGGCGTCCTTGGCGGTTTCGGCCGGCGCGGATGACTGTGACGGCTTGACGTCAGGTTGGCTGACGGTTTGTTTCTCGGCCGGCTGCTTTTCGGCCGGTTGTTTCGCCGGGGCTGGCTGCGGCTTGGGAGCCGGAGCGGCTGCTTTTGGGGCAGCGGCAGGGGCCTGCTCATTCTTTGGCTGGTCGGTGTTACCGGCTTGTGGCTGTTTGTCACCGCCGCCGACAAACTTGCCGGTCATCGGATTGAACGTCATACCTTCACTGTCAGCGGCAGCCGGTGTGCTTTGCGCGTCAGTGGCCGAGTCAGCCGGTTGTGCCGGTGCCGGTTGTTTGGCCGACTTGGCCTGGGAGGCGCTGTCGGCACCACCGACAAAGCGTCCGGTGGTCGGATCAAAGGTCATGCCTTTGGTATCTTCCGGTTTTACCGTGGGGGCAGCTGTTTGCCCGTCGGGCTGATTCTTGTCGATTGGCTCAAGGGGCGGCAGTTGTTGTTTCCCTGAGACCACATCAGGCGCGGGTGCCGTACTTTGAGGCGGGGTGTCGACCACGGTATAGAGGGTCAGGTTGCGCTCGAAATAGACGGTATAGCCGTTGTAGAACCAGCGGGTAATAGGTGGATTACCTACCGGCGGCAAGGTTTTTTCGGGGGCGCCGAATTGTGCTCTTACCTGCGCCTGGGTCATGCCACGCTGAGGGGTTTCGGCGGCCAGCGCACAGGCGGGAACTATAAAAGCCGCTGCGGCCAGCAGCGTGGTTATTCTTATGGTCATTCTTCTTCCCCCACCGGAAGTGGTAATTTCTTTCGATATTAGAAAGTTAGAGTGACTTATTCAACCACTTTGCCAGTTTTGCGACGCAGACCCCCATCACAAAGCGGCATTCCAGCCCGTCCCCGGAATGATGGAACCTTGGAGGCCGTTGGCAGGACGAATATGCATGGTATTTGGCAACGGTTTCGGGTTAAATGCGCCCATGTTTCGACCTCTCTCCTTTTATGTGGGCCTGCGTTATACCGGCGCCCGGACCCGCAACAGCTTTATTTCGGTGATCACCCTGATCTCGGCCCTGGGCCTGATGCTGGGGGTGGCGATCCTGATTACGGTGCTGTCAGTGATGAACGGTTTCGACCGGGAATTGCAGACCCGGATTCTCGGTATGGTTACCCATGTATCGGTGCATGGCCGCGAACCGGTGTCCGACTGGCATAGCCTGGCCGATAGCCTGGGGCATCACGATGAAATTCTGGCGGCGGCGCCCTTCGTGCAGATGCAGGGCATGTTGACCTACCGCGGCAATGTGGCCGGGGCCATGATCAACGGCATTGATCCCCAGGCCGAGCGTAAGGTGTCGATCGTCGGTGATTATATGGAGGAGGGCGATCTGGCCTCGCTCAAGCCCGGTGATTTTGGCGTGGTGCTCGGTTACGGGGTGGCCCGGCGACTGGGGGTGCGGGTCGGCGACAAGGTGACCCTGGTTCTGCCGGAGGCCAGTATTTCTCCCGCCGGTGTGATGCCCCGTTTCAAGCGATTTACCGTCACCGGGATTTTCCGCGTCCGCGCGGAGGTGGATTCGCTGTTTGCCTATGTGAATGTGGATGACGCGGCACGGCTGGAGCACAAGCCGGGTACTGTACAGGGGGTGCGGCTCAAGCTGCGCGATCTGTTCAAGGCGCCGACGCTGTCCTGGCAATTGCAACAGGAGCTGGGGCCGGAATACTACATGACGGACTGGACTCGCAGTCAGGGCAACCTGTTCCAGGCCATCAAGATGGAGAAGACCATGATGACCCTGCTGCTCAGCTTTATCGTGGCAGTGGCGGCCTTCAACATTATCTCTAGCCAGGTGATGCTGGTGACCGAGAAACGCGGCAATATCGCCGTGCTGCGTACGCTGGGGGCCTCGCCCGGCACCATCATGCGTATTTTCATGGTGCAGGGCTTGCTGATCGGTGCCGCCGGTACGGTGCTGGGCACCGCGCTGGGTGTGCTACTGGCGACCCACGTAAGTGCCCTGGCGGCGTGGGTAGAGAGCACTTTCAACGCCCACCTGTTGGATGCCTATTTTGTCCATTATCTGCCTTCCAAACTGGAATGGTCTGATGTGGGCGTGATTGCCGCTATTGCCATGTTCCTCAGCTTTTCCATGACGCTGATTCCTTCCTGGCTGGCCAGCCGGGTACAGCCGGCGGAGGCGTTGCGCTATGAGTAATGTCGATATCGTTCTGCACGCGGACAACATCGTCAAACGCTACCGAGAAGGGCCGATTGATCTGGAAGTGCTCAGTGGCGTGGATCTGGCGGTGGCGCAAGGGGATGTGCTGGCGATTGTCGGCGCGTCCGGTTCGGGCAAGTCGACCCTGCTCAATTTGCTCGGCGGGCTCGATCATGCCAGTGAGGGCGGCGTCCATCTAGCCGGTCATGCGCTGGCCAATCTTAAGGAAAAGGAACTGGGCCGGCTGCGCAACCGCTACCTGGGTTTCGTATACCAGTTCCATCATCTGTTGCCGGAATTTACCGCCATGGAGAACGTGGCCATGCCACTGCTGATTCGTGGTGAGAAGCCGGCCCTTTGTCGGCAAAAGGCGGAACAGCTGCTGGAAAAGGTGGGGCTGGAAAAACGTTTGCGGCACAAGCCATCAGCACTGAGTGGCGGGGAGCGTCAGCGGGTGGCGATTGCCCGGGCGCTGGTGACCGAGCCGGCGCTGGTGATGGCGGATGAGCCCACCGGCAACCTGGACGAACGCACTGCCGCCCAGGTGCAGGAGTTAATGCTGGAACTCAACCAGACGCTCAAGACCGCTTTTCTGATTGTCACTCATGATCGCGAGTTCGCGGCCCTGTGCCCACATCGCTATGAACTGCACGAAGGATTACTCCGGCGGCTGGTCTGAGGTCGCCGCTTTTCCCTCTTTCTGCTTGAGACGCCGCTGGGCTCGCAGCTGCCAGCTACGAATCACCGCCAGCCGCCAGCTGATCTTGACCAGCAGATAGGACAACGCGCCGAAAAATACCGCGCAGGTCACCGAGCCCAGCCACAATGGCACCAGCTGCTCAAAAAACCAGGCGACGGTGATGTCATTGCCGCTATGCGGAGGCAGCCCCATCATCCAGGCGCCGACCCGGTAGGTGAAGTAGAACACCGGCACCCAGGTCAGCGGATTGGAAATCCATACCAGGATCACCGACAACGGCAAATTGCAGTGGAAGCGCACGGCAAGCAGTGCTGCGACGCCCATCTGCAGGGGAATGGGCAGTAGCCCGGTGAACACGCCAATAAAGGCGGCACCGGCCAGGGAACGGCGATTGATATGCCAGAGGTTGGGGTCCGACAGCACAGCACCCAGAAAGCGCAGGGACTTGTGATCCTTGAGGCGCTCCGGGGAGGGCAGGTATTTTCGGAATAACCGTTTGGGCATGGATTCAAGACTCAACTGCCGTCTGCGGGGCGCTATTATGCCCGCATCACTGAAAAAGGCATACTCCCCACCATAGTTTTCTCATAACCACGGGAGCAAGGATGCGAATGTGGTGGCTCAGTGGCGCTGTGATAGTGGCCTGTTGGTCAGGTGTAATCTGGCCGTTGCCGGTTTTGCTGGCGGCGGGGCTGATTGCCCCGCGTGTTTCCGTCAGGCTGCCTTTCTTCGCCATGGCACTGGTTTATGCCCTGGCGTTAATGCAGCTGCACACAGCGCTGGCGGCACGTTTGCCAGAACCGCTGCATGGCAAGACCCTGAATATTACGGCCAGGGTAGTGGATATCCCGGCTGACGACACGGTGATGCGCTATGGTCAGCGCCGCTCCCGACAGCGCCTGATCGCCCGGGTGGACGGCTCTTCAGCCTGGCCCGGGCGTCATCGTGTCGCGCTCACCGGCTATGACCTTGCGCGCACATTGCACGCCGGGGATCTCGCAAAGCTGCAAATCCGTCTCTACCAGATTCATGGGCATGCCAACCTGGCCGGCCGTGATCGCCAGCGCCAGGCCCTGGCGCAGGGGCTCGACGCCAGAGGGATTATCAAAGCGGTATCCGCGCTACAGCCGGGCCGCGGTTTGTTGCGCTGGCGGGCACAGTGCTCGGCCTGGTTGGCTCGCCAGGTGGCCCTGTCACCGGCGGGGCGGGCAATTCTGCCGGCGCTGCTGGTGGGCGACCGTAGCCGGATATCGCCGGCCCTGTGGCGAACATTTCGGGCCACCGGAACGGCCCATCTGCTGGCCATCTCCGGTCTGCATGTGGCAATCGTGGCCTTGTGGGGCTGGTTGCTGGGGCGCTGGTTGCTGATGTCGCTGCTGCAGTGTTTCGTGGTGCCGTTACGGCGCTTTGCCTTGCAGCAACTCGCCTGGCTTCCGGCACTGGCAGTGGCTGGTGGTTATGCGGCACTGGCCGGTTTCAGCCTGCCCACGGTGCGCGCCTTGCTGATGCTTGCGCTGGTGGCGGTGAGTCGCTGGCTGAAACGGGATCTGTCACTGTGGCAGACACTGGGGCTGGCGTTATTGCTGGTGCTGTTGGCATCACCGCTGGCGTGTCTGGCCGCCGGTTCCTGGCTGTCGTTCGGGGCGGTGGCGGCGATTGCCTTGCTGACTACCAGTCAGCCCGGCTGGCGGCTGACCGTCTGTCTGCCTCTGGTGATGATGGTGGCCGGCGCCATGCTGTTCGGACAGTGGACGCCGGCGGCGCCACTGGCCAATCTGATGCTGGTGCCTGTGTATGCCAGTGTGGTGATTCCGCTGGCGATGGTGGGGCTGGCCACCGGCAGCAGCCTGCTTCTGCAGGGCGCGGCTACGGTCATTGAAGGCTCCCTGGGGGCCATGCAAGGGCTGCAGCAGCTGCTGCCGGCCTGGTCCTGGGCCTTGCCGGGGCCGCTGGCCGGTGTCTGTTTGTTGCTGGCGCTGCTGTGGTGGTTGATGCCGGTGCTGCCACTGCCCCGTCGCTTGCTGCCATTGCTGCTGCTGCCCTGGCTCACCCAGCGTCCGGCCGTGCTGCCAGACGGGGCCCTGGAGGTGAGCGTATTCGATGTGGGGCAGGGCGAAGCCGTGGCGGTGAGGACCGCCCATCACTGGCTGTTGTATGACACTGGCCCCGGCTGGCCGGGGGGCAGCATGGCAAAGACCACGTTGCTGCCCTGGATGGCGCGGCTCGGACAGCGGCCCGACCGGGTAATGGTCAGCCATGGTGATCGCGATCATGCCGGTGGTCTCAAGGCATTGCCGGCAGGGTTGCGGGTCTGGAGCGGCGAACCGGCGCGGGTGCCGGGTAGTCATTACTGTCATGCCGGTCAGCACTGGCGCTGGGACGGTGTGCGTTTTGCGGTATTGTGGCCGCCGCGGCAGGGCGGCTACCGGGGCAATAATGCCAGCTGTGTGTTGCAAGTGACCGGCCGTCGGGGCAGCGTGCTGCTGACCGGCGATATTGAACGCCCGGCGGAGTATGCCCTGCTAGGCACATTGAAGCATATTGATCTACTGCAGTTGCCACACCATGGCAGCCATACCAGTAATTCCCCGGCCCTGCTGCGGGCCCTGACACCGCGCTGGGCCGTGGCGACCGTCGGCTTCCACAACCGTTTTGGTCATCCCGCCCCGGCGGTGCGGTCACGCCTGGCCAAGGCCGGTATCACACTTCTGCGTACCGATCGGGATGGCATGATTGTGTTTCGCTGGGACGCCGCCGATAATGCTCCGCTTATAACAAGATGGCGTTTGGCGCATGGCCGTCCCTGGTATGGAGTGGCTCGCTGGCGTCTGTGGTAGCCCGACATGTCGGGTTTGACGTGGTCAAACGAGGGGAGAGTAAAAGGTGCAGGATCTTGTGCAGTCCGGAGGCTGGATGATGCTTCCGATCTTGATCTGTTCGGTGGTGGCGCTGGCCATCGTGGTGGAACGTTTCTGGACACTGCGTCCAAGCAAACTGGCGCCGCCGGATACCCTGTCTCAGGTGCAGACCATGATCCGTCGTGGCCAGCTCAATGCCGCCAATCTTCAGCGCCTGAGCGAAAGTTCACCGCTGGGTCTGATTCTGGCCACTGGCCTGAGCAACGCCAAGCATGGTCGCGAGATCATGAAGGAAAGTATTCAGGAAAGTGCCACCGGGGTCATTCATCAACTGGAAAAATTCCTCAGTACCCTGGGCTCCGTGGCAGCCATTGCACCGCTGCTGGGGCTGTTGGGTACCGTGGTCGGCATGATTGATGTGTTTGCCGCCATCATGGCCCACGGCACCGGTGATGCGGCGCAACTGGCCGGGGGTATTTCTCAGGCCCTGCTGACCACCGCCGCCGGCCTGATCGTGGCGATTCCGGCGATTTTCTTTCACCGTTTTTTTGTTCGCCGGGTGGAAGAAATTACCGTAGAGCTGGAACAGAATGCCGTGCATGTGGTGGACCTGGTGCACGGCGACCGTGAAGCCGATCTCGGGAGCAAGGCGTGAAATTTCCCCGCCCGAGCCAGGAGGAAGTGAGCGTCAACCTGGCTCCGCTGATTGATGTGGTGTTTCTGCTGCTGATCTTTTTCATGGTATCCACCACTTTCAATGACAAGACGCAACTGTCCATTACGCTGCCCGAGGCCAAGGGCGCCAAGCTGGCTCAGGAACCGCAACAGGTAAAAGTGACGGTGACCTCGGCCGGGGATTACCTGGTCAATGGCGAAAAACTGGCGCGTAATGACGCCGACACTCTGCGCACGGCGCTAATGCGTCTGGGGCAGGACAAGACCAAGTTGCCGCTGATGATTTACGCGGATGCCAACGTGGCCTATCAGTCAGTGGTTCGTGTTTATGACGTGGCGGGGCAGCTCGGTTTTGTTAAGCTGTCGCTCACCACTCGCGAAGCTCCTGACGAGGCACAATGAAAGACTCCCACGTGGATGTGTGGCCGACCTATAAGCGGTTGTTGACCTATGTGCGGCCCTATTGGCACATCCTGCTGGCCAGCATACTGGGCTACGCCCTGTATGCCGGCACCCAGGCCGCCGCCGCCCAGCTGGCGGGCTACCTGGGCGAAACCATCATCAATCCTACCGATTTCCGTGTTCTGGTTGTTTCCGTGGCACCGCTGTTGCTGGCGTTCAGCCAGGGGCTTGGCCAGTTCATGGGCAGTTATTCCATGAACTGGGTGGCGCAGCAAATGGTCTATGTGCTGCGTAATGATGTGTTTGGCCATGTGTTGAAGCTGCCTCAGGCAGAGTTTCACAAGCAGTCTTCCGGCAAGCTGATGTCAAAAATCATTTTTGATGCCCAGCAGGTGACCAGTGCCGGCACCGATGCCCTGATCGTACTGTTGCGCGAGGGGCTGACGGTGATTGGTCTATTCAGTTATCTGCTCTGGCAGAACTGGAAACTAACGCTGATCCTGGTGGCGGTTGCGCCGGTGATTGCGCTGGTGGTCAATACTACCAGTAAGCGCTTCCGCAAGATCAGCCGCCGGATCCAGTCTTCCATGGGCAATATCACTCATTTTCTCAGCGAGGCCATCGAGGGGATTGCTGTGGTGAAGACCTTTGGTGGCCAGCATCAGGAAGCCGAGCGCTTTCATGATGTCAGCCGTCGCTTTGCCAAGCAGAACAACAAGCTTAACGCCAGCAAGATCGCCAGCACCGTGATCGTGCAGCTGTTCGTGGCCACCGGTATTGGTGCTATCACCTATATGTACATCAAGCTGATGGGGCAGAATCTCACCGTTGGAGGTTTCCTGTCCTATATTGCTGCGGCGGGCATGATCCAGAAGCCGCTCAAGCAGCTCACGGATGTGAATGTAAAGGTGCAGCGTGGCGTGACCGGTGCCGCCAGCCTGTTCGAAGTGCTGGATACCCACGCCGAGGAAGACCTGGGCGAACAGAGTGCCGAGCGGGTGCGGGGTGATATCCGTTTTGACGGGGTAACCTTCGGGTACGAGGCGGCTCACCCGGTGCTGCGTAATCTGAGCTTTGAGATCAAGGCCGGTGAAACGGTAGCCCTGGTGGGGCGTTCCGGTGCCGGAAAAAGCACCATTAGCGCCATGTTGCCGCGCTTCTTCGACCCGGATCATGGCCACATTCTTATCGATGGTGTGCCTCTGCAGCAGTACAGTCTGGCGGCCCTGCGTCAGCAGATTGCCATGGTCAGCCAGAAAGTGGTGCTGTTCAACGATACCGTGCGCAACAACATTGCCTATGGCGAGTTGCGTAATGCCAGTGATGAGTCTGTCATGCAGGCGGCCCGGGATGCTCACGCCTGGCGTTTCATCGAGAACCTGGAGCAGGGTATGGAAACCTTTGTCGGCCAGGATGGCACCCAGCTTTCCGGTGGCCAGCGCCAGCGTATCGCGATTGCCCGCGCCCTGCTCAAGGATGCACCGATCCTGATTCTGGACGAGGCCACCAGTGCGCTGGATACCGAGTCCGAGCACCATATCCAGCAGGCGCTGGAGCGGGTGATGGCCGGCCGTACCACCCTGGTGATTGCCCATCGATTGTCCACCATCGAAAAGGCGGATCGCATTCTGGTGCTCGACCAGGGGCAGCTGATCGAGCAGGGCAGCCACCAGGAACTACTGGCCATGAACGGGCTTTATACTCAGTTGTATCGCATGGACTTTGCGAATGAATAAGGACCACCATGGGCAAGTTGGAAAACTGGATTGAAAAGCAGTGGTACCAGGGCCAGACCAACGCCTGGATGGCACCACTGAAACCGCTGGCGATCCTGGTCTCGATGGAAGCCCGTCGGCGTCTCAAGCGCTTTCGGCGCCTGGCTAACAAGCCGCCGGTGCCGGTGCTGGTAGTTGGCAATATTACTGTTGGCGGTACCGGAAAAACCCCGCTGGTAATCGCTCTGGTGCAGGCTGCCCAGCAACGAGGCCTGAAAGTGGCAGTGATCTCGCGCGGCTATGGTGGCAGTACCACGCATTACCCCCAGGTGGTCCACGGCGACAGCAATGCGCTTGAAGTGGGCGATGAGCCGGTACTGATTGCCCGCCGTACCGGTGCCCCGGTGGTACTCAATCCGGACCGTCGAGCTGCCCTCGATTATGCCATCCAGCATTTCCAGCCCCAGCTGGTGATCAGTGATGATGGCCTGCAGCATTACTCCCTGCCCCGTTCGGCGGAGGTGGTGGTGATCGATGGTCAGCGTGGCCTGGGCAATGGCCAGTGTCTGCCCGCCGGGCCGTTGCGCGAACCCGCCGAGCGGCTCAAGGAAGTGGATTTTCTGATCAGCTCTGGTGGCGGCTGGGCCGGCGCTCATCCAATGATGATGCCGCCGGGGGACTTTCAGC
>JAWVWY010000046.1:0-20569 GCA_033723495.1 Alcanivorax sp.
CTGGGTGAGGGCTTGCGGGACACGCCGGTCCGCATAGACATCGGAAAAAAAGAATTCACCGCCCGGTTTCAGCAGGCGCTTGACGTCGGCAATGACCTTGGCCTTGTCGGTGCTCAGGTTGATCACGCAATTGGAGATGACGATATCGAAGTAACCGTCCGGCAGATCCAGCTGGTCCAGCTCTTCAATGTAGCCTTTCAGAAAACGCACATTGCTGTTGCGGTGGCCAAACTGTTCGCGGTGGTAGTCCTGATGGCGGCGGGCCACCGCCAGCTGCTCGTCGGTCATGTCGACGCCGACCACCTCACCACTTTCACCAACCAGGGCCGACAGCAGATAGACGTCGCGGCCGGAGCCGCTGCCCAGATCCAGGATGCGCATGCCCTCAAGGTGTTCCGGGGCCACCAGCCCGCAGCCATAGTAGCGACTGACAACTTCATCATGCAGTTGGGCAAGCAGGGGTTTGAGATGTTCCGGCGGCGCCTGGTCGCAGCAGGCATTGGTTTGTAAATCGGCACTGCCGGTCAGCTGTTTGCCGTAATAATCCTGAACGTCATCGCGCATTGGCGCACTCCTGACAATGACTCCTGCCAGTGTGGGGTACGGCTGGGCAGGATGGTGTGAAGGTTTAGTGCTGCTGTGGCGGGTCGAGTTTGTCCAGAATGGCCCGGGTTCGGCCATCATCCAGAGCATCCTGTTGCCGGGGCAATACACCCAGCAGGGCGCGCAGCTGGCGCAGGTAGCGCCGGCAGTGATGGCAAATCAGTAGGTGAAAATACAGGGCCAGTCGCTCTGTGCGGCCCAGCGGGGTGCCGTCTACCAGGGCGTCAGCCTTTTCCACTGCATGCTTGCACTTCAGCATTCCCCTGTCTCCTGAAAATGGTCCACCAGCTCGAACAAGCGCGCCCGGGCGCGGTGCAGCAACACCCGGACATTGGATGCACTGACGTCCAGCATGTTACAGATGGCGTCAAACTCCATGCCTTGCAGGTCGCGCAGTTCCAGCACCAGGCGCTGATTGTCAGGCATGCGGGCGAGGTGCTTTTCCATGCAGCGGCGCAGTTCCTCGCGGGTTAACAGGGCATCCGGCCCGCCCAGTTCCCACTGCTGGGGCGGCTGTTGCCAGTGACCGTCGTCACGAAAGCGGTAGGCCAGTGCATCCTGTTGATCGGTGGGATCGAACTGGATCTCCCGGCCGGACTTGCGCAGCATCATACGGGCCTGGTTAATGACGATACGGGTCAGCCAGGTGCGTAACTGGCTACGGCCTTCGAATTTGCCGATGGCGCGGTGCGCGGCGATCCAGGCATCCTGAACCGCTTCCTCGGCGTCGGCGGGGGACAGCATGCTGCGGGCGGTGGCCAGCAACATGTTGTGGTGAGTCTTGACCAGTTGTCCGAAGGCGGCGCGATCGCCATTACGCAGCTTGGTTAGAAATTCCGGGCTATCGGTCTCGGTTTGTGGCAAGGATCAGGCCTCCGGCGGCAGCAGGGCGGCGGGATCGTCTTCGCCCTCATCGCCCTGGTGCAGCATCACCAGGCGGCGCAGGTGTTGCATGTCGTCCACGGACGGGCGCTCAAACATCAGCCCCACATCCAGGCCTTCCTGACGTTTCACAAGTGCCGGCAGGGTCAGGCGGATGTCGCTGTCATCGAGTCTGATTTCCAGGGTCACCGGTGATGCATCGGGTAGCGCCAGCGGGATACCGCTATGGATACGGGCGCCCATCACGGACAGGTCTTCCAGGGTGACGGGATGGCTGTCGCGACCGAAGATCAGTACTGCCTCGCCATCGAAATCAACCCGGTTTACCCGTCGTCTCTCGTTCATGCTGTGCGCTCCCCGATTAATGGCCGGCCCCTGCCGGTGAAACAGGGGCGGGCACGCCGCGGATCAGACCTCGATCCGTTTATACTTCATGCGCTTGGGCTGCAGGGCGGCGTCGCCCAGTTGCTTGCGCTTGTATTCTTCGTATTCAGTATACGAGCCTTCAAACCACTCTACTTTAGCATCTCCTTCGAAAGAGAGAATGTGGGTGGCTACCCGGTCGAGGAACCAGCGGTCGTGGGAGATCACAATCGCGCAGCCGGGGAAGGCCAGCAGTGCCTCTTCCAGGGCGCGCAGGGTTTCCACATCCAGGTCGTTGGTGGGTTCATCGAGCAATAGCACATTGGCGCCTTGCTTGAGCAGCTTGGCCAGGTGCAGACGATTGCGTTCACCGCCGGACAGATCACCGACGCGCTTCTGCTGGTCGCCGCCCTTGAAGTTAAAACGGCCCAGATAGGCGCGGCTGGGGACTTCGTAGTTACCGATCCTGAGAATGTCATTGCCGTCTGACACTTCTTCCCACACGGTCTTGTTGCCATCCAGATCTTCGCGGCTCTGATCCACGTAGGCCATCTGTACGGTATCGCCGGTGATGATCTCGCCCTGGTCCGGGGTTTCCTGGCCGGCCAGCATGCGGAACAGGGTGGTCTTACCGGCACCGTTGGGGCCGATAATGCCGACGATGGCGCCGCGCGGAACCTGGAAGCTCAGGTCTTCATAAAGCAGCTTGTGGTCGAATTCCTTGGCGACGCCGTTCAGCTCGAAGACCTGCTCACCGAGACGTTCACCCGGCGGGATATAAAGTTCCTGGGTTTCGTTGCGCTTCTGGAATTCCTGGCTGGCCAGTTCCTCGAACGCGGCCACCCGGGCCTTGTTCTTGGCGCGGCGGCCCTTCGGATTCTGGCGCACCCACTCCAGTTCCTTTTCCACCGTCTTGCGGTGGGCAGACTCGGACTTGGCTTCCTGCTCCAGGCGCTGTTCCTTCTGTTCCAGCCAGGAGGAGTAGTTGCCTTTCCAGGGAATGCCTTCGCCGCGGTCCAGTTCCAGAATCCACTCGCAGGAGTTGTCGAGGAAGTAACGGTCGTGGGTCACCGCCACCACGGTGCCGGGGAATTCGTGCAGGAAGCGCTCCAGCCAGGCCACGGATTCCGCATCCAGATGATTGGTGGGCTCGTCCAGCAGCAGCATGTCCGGGGCGCTCATCAGCAGGCGGCACAGGGCCACTCGGCGGCGCTCACCGCCGGACAGGTTGGCCACGTTGGCGTCCCAGGGCGGCAGACGCAGGGCATCGGCGGCGATTTCCAGCCGGCGCTCCAGGTTGTGGGCGTCACTGGTTTCGATGATGGCTTCCAGCTTGGCCTGTTCGGCGGCCAGCTTGTCGAAATCCGCGTCTTCCTCCGCATAGGCGGCGTAGACCTCGTCCAGACGCTGTTGGGCGTTACGGATTTCGGACAGGGATTCTTCCACGATCTCACGGACATTCTTGTCCGGGTCCAGCTCCGGTTCCTGGGGCAGGTAGCCGATGTTGGTGCCGGGCTGCGGGCGGGCCTCTCCCAGGAAATCCTTGTCCACCCCGGCCATGATCTTCAGCAAGGTGGATTTACCGGCCCCGTTGAGACCCAGCACGCCAATTTTGGCGCCGGGGAAGAACGACAGTGAGATGTCTTTAAGGATGTGCTTCTTGGGTGGGACAACCTTGCCCACCTTGTCCATGGTAAAGATGTACTGGCTCATAAACTCCGACCGCAGTCATGGATGTCGACAAGGCCCGTCGGGGGGCCGTCTTCTGGTGGCGCCTAAGCTAACGGAAACGGCGCCGGGAGAAAAGCGGCCACCAGTCGGCGGCCGGGTTTGGCATAGCCGGGCCCACGTTGAGTTAAATCAATATCCGTTTCTGCCGGCCTCCTAGACTGGCAACTGTGATCTTCGTCACGAAGGGTGGCGATGGCTGGGCGGGCGTGAATCCCGCCATTGGCAATGGGGGAGCCGAGGAGGCTTGCTATGGAAAGGTTGACCAGCCGGATGGGCGGGGCAGGATGCCCAGAATACGATGAACTGGTAGGGCTTATTTATGCGGCGGTGACGGACGCAGAAGGATTTGTGCCATTTTTGCGACGTTTCCTTGAGGTTTTTGGCTGTCACAGTGCCTTCCTGATGTCCTGTGATGCCGCCAGTCGGGAGCCCGGGGCGCTCTGGTCGGTCAATCTTCCCGAGGTGGTTCAGGTGGCCTGCCGGGAGCTGCTGTGCCGGCGTGACAGCCCGCTGGCGGTCAGCCAGGGAGGCGCGCCACATTTTGTCAGCGGCGCCCTGATTGGCGACCCGGCGTTGAATGAGTGGCGCCAGGACGATTGTGCCCATGAAGCGACGGGGGTGGTTAGCGCGGCTAACGGCGGCATTCACTATCTGGTGATCCAGCGGCGGGCCGATCAGGGGCGCTTTACCCGCGAACAGCTGGCGCTGTTCAACCTGTTTCTGCCTCACCTCTGCCAGTCTCTGTTGCTGTTGGCGCAGATGCAGGCGCTGCAAACCGATGTGGAGCAGGGCCGCCAGGCGCTGGATCAGATGCAGCGTGGGGTGCTTCTCTGTGATGCCCAGGGCCATGTGATATTCAGAAACCGGGCAGCCCGGGAGTTGTTGGCGGCCAACCCAGGCATGCTGGTCAATTCCGCCGGGCGGCTGAGCTTCACGGATGAGGCCTTCAATGACAATTTCGAGCGGGATCTGGCGGCGGCGATGCGGGCCTCTGCCCAGGGGCAAACCTGTGAGCTGGCGCCAACGCGCTTCGGTGAGGGCGATGCCCGTATCACTGTCGAGGTGTCGCCGCTGGTGGGCACGCAAACCCGCCTTGTTCGGCACGGCGCCATTATTTGCCTTTACGACCTGTCCTGGCGCCCGAAACTCAGCCCTTCGCGGGTCAGCCAGTTCTTCGGCCTGTCCGGGGCCGAGGCCCGTGTCGCCATGCAGGTGGCGGGCGGCGCCGGCGTGCCGGAAATTGCCGAGCGCCTGTGCCGCTCCCGGGAAACCATCCGCGTGCAGCTCAAGGCGGTATTCCGCAAGACCCGCACCTCAAGGCAGGGGGAACTGGCGGCGTTGCTGACCTCGGTGAGTGGGCTCTACTAGCGGTGTCCGCCTTAACTATGAGATGACCGGCGGGTTTCTTGAGAGGGATTCATGTGCCTTCGTGGCGGCTTTTGGGTAGAATACGCGACCCGAATCCATCCTTAGCACGTTGCAGGTAGCCCATGTTCCCGAAATCCATGTCCATCGCCGAGTTCGACCCGGAAATCCAGGCGGCCATCGAGGCCGAGGAGCGCCGTCAGGAAGAGCATATCGAGCTGATCGCGTCTGAAAACTACGCCTCTCCCCGGGTGATGGAAGCCCAGGGCTCCGTGCTAACCAACAAGTACGCGGAAGGCTACCCGGGCAAGCGCTACTACGGTGGCTGCGAGAACGTGGACGTGGTCGAGCAGCTGGCCATCGACCGGGCCTGCGAGCTGTTCGGCGCCGACTGGGCCAACGTGCAGCCGCACTCCGGGTCCCAGGCCAACGCCGCCGTCTACATGGCGGTGCTGCAGCCGGGCGACACGGTGCTGGGCATGAGCCTGGACGCCGGTGGCCACCTGACCCATGGCGCCAAGCCGAACTTCTCCGGCAAGACCTATAACGCCGTACAGTACGGTTTGGACAACGACACCGGCCTGATCGACTACCAGCAGGTGGAAAGCCTGGCCCGTGAGCACAAGCCGAAGATGATCGTGGCCGGCTTCTCCGCCTACTCCCAGGTGGTGGACTGGCAGCGTTTCCGGGATATCGCCGACGAAGTGGGCGCCATCCTGCTGGTGGACATGGCCCACGTGGCTGGCCTGGTGGCCGCCGGTGTTTATCCGAGCCCGGTGGGCATCGCCGACATCACCACCACCACCACCCACAAGACCCTGGGCGGCCCCCGTGGTGGCCTGATCATGGGCAAGGCCAACGAAGAGATTCAGAAGAAGATCAACTCCGCGGTGTTCCCCGGTGGCCAGGGGGGCCCGCTGGAGCACGTGATTGCCGCCAAGGCGATCTGCTTCAAGGAAGCCATGCAGCCCGACTTCAAGGGCTACCAGCAGCAGGTGGTCAAGAACGCCCAGGCCATGGCCGGCGTCTTCATCGAGCGTGGTTTCGACGTGGTCTCCAATGGCACCGAAAACCACCTGTTCCTGCTCAGCCTGATCAAGCAGGACATCACCGGTAAGGATGCCGACGCCGCCCTGGGCCGCGCCTTCATCACCGTCAACAAGAACGCCGTGCCCAACGACCCGCGTTCCCCGTTCGTCACCTCCGGCCTGCGCATCGGCTCCCCGTCCATCACCCGCCGCGGCTTCAATGACGACGACGCCAAGGCCCTGGCCGGCTGGATCTGCGACATCCTCGACAACATGGGCGACGAGTCCGTGATCGAGACCGTGAAAGGGAAGGTGAAGGAGATTTGTGCCCGGTTGCCGGTCTACGAGCGGTAAAAATTAATAGTTAATAATGAATAATTAATAACGGGAGTCATGGATGACGACCAGAAGTATAGCGCGGGTGAAAACCCGCGCTTTTGCTTTGCGGGTGGTAAACAGTTACCGCTTTTTGCAAAGCGAGAGGAAGGAATATGTACTCAGCAAACAGCTATTGCGCAGTGGAACGGCCATAGGTGCTCTTGTCCGTGAAGCGGAGTATGCAGAAAGCAGGGCGGATTTTGTACACAAACTGCACATCGCACTTAAAGAAGCCAGTGAGACTGATTACTGGATAGACTTGCTGTGTGATTCGGGTTATTTCAATCCTGACGCTGGTGCTCCTTTGCAGGCTGATGCCGAAGAGCTAATCAAGCTATTGACAGCTATTATCAAAACCACCAAAACACGGAGTTAATGGTTTTAGCTATTAACTATTAATTGTTAACTATTAATTGGGGTTCTCATGTACTGCCCATTCTGCTCTGCCCAGGACACTAAGGTGATCGATTCGAGGCTGGTTGCGGACGGCGGGCAGGTGCGGCGTCGGCGGGAGTGTCTGAGTTGTAACGAGCGCTTCACCACCTTCGAGACCGCCGAGCTGGTGATGCCGCGGCTGGTGAAGTCGGACGGCACCCGTCAGCCCTTCGATGAGGCCAAACTGCGCGCCGGTATGCTGCGCGCGCTGGAGAAGCGGCCGGTCAGCATGGAAGATCTGGAGGCGGCCATCAGCCGGGTCTGCCACCGCCTGCGGGCCACCGGCGAACGGGAGCTGCCGGCCCGGGAGCTGGGCGAGTTTGTCATGGAAGAGCTGCAGCAGCTGGATGACGTGGCCTATGTGCGTTTTGCGTCTGTCTATCGCAGCTTTCAGGATATTTCCGAATTCTCCGCGGAAGTGGACCGGTTGCGCAGCAAGAGCGGCAGCAAGGAGGGGTGATCGCCGTCGGGCCGGGCCCGGTGCGGTTTTCCCTGCGACAGCAGGGCGGTTGATCCAGTAGAATACGCACCATGTTCAGTGTCTCCGATCGCCAGTATATGGCCCGGGCCCTGCAGTTTGCCCGTATTGCTCTTTATACCACCGACCCCAATCCGCGGGTCGGCTGTGTACTGGTGCGCGATGGGCAGATTGTTGGCGAGGGTTACCATGTTCGCGCCGGCCAGCCCCATGCCGAGCGTAACGCGCTGGCTGCCGCCGGTGACCTGGCCCACGGCACCACCGCCTATGTGACGCTGGAACCCTGCTCTCACACTGGCCGCACTGGCCCCTGTGCCGATGCCCTGATCGCGGCCGGTGTCAGCCGGGTGGTGGCGGCCATGACCGACCCCAATCCGCAGGTGGCCGGGCAGGGGCTGCAGCGCATCGCCGAGGCTGGTATCGAGGTGGCCTCGGGGCTGCTGGACGCCGAGGCGAGGGCCCTGAACCCCGGATTTATCTCGCGCATGACCCGTCAGCGCCCCTATATCCGTATCAAGATCGCCGCCAGCGTCGATGGCCGTACTGCCATGGCCAGTGGCGAGTCCCAGTGGATCACCGGCCCGGCGGCGCGTGAGGACGTGCAGCACCTGCGCGCTCGCAGCTCCGCGGTGATCACCGGCGTTGGCACGGTATTGGCGGACCGGCCGTCCTATACGGTGCGCCCGGAGCAGTGGACCCGCCGGGCGTATCCGGGGGACTGGGTGCGCCAGCCTTTGCGGGTGATCCTTGATCGCACCCTGCGCACGCCGCCGGATGTGCCGGTGGTCAGTGCGCCCGGTCATTGCCTGGTGGTGGCCGGTGAGCATCATGCCGGCCGTCAGAATGCCCTGGAGTCCGCCGGCGCCGAGGTCATGCAGCTGCCGGCATCCGGCTCCGGTATTGATCTAAAGCAGTTGCTGGTGGAGCTTAACCGGCGCGAATGCAATGAAGTGCTGGTAGAATGTGGCGCGACCCTGGCCGGGGCCTTTGTGCGCGAGGGGCTGTTTGACGAGCTGCTCGTCTATATGGCGCCGGTGCTGCTGGGCTCGTCGGCGCGGCCGCTGCTGGGGCTGCCACAGCTGACCAGCATGACCCACAAGGTGTCGCTGAAATGGCAGGACGTGCGCCAGGTGGGTGAGGATCTGCGCCTGACGCTGGTGCCAGACTGATTTTTTTACCGCAGAGGAGAAAGAGTGCCCGCAACAGCAATCTGTCTCTCCGTGAACGCTGTGCGCTCTGTGGTCAGCAACGAGGTTTTCCATGTTTACCGGCATTATTGAAGCCATGGGCAAGGTGGCATCCATGACCCCCAAGGGCGGTGATGTGACCCTGCTGATCCACAGCGATGGGCTGGATTTTTCCGATGTGCAGTTGGGCGATTCCATCGCCGTCAATGGTGTCTGCCTGACCGCCACGGCCCTGCCCGGCGGGGCTTTCGAGGCGGATGTGTCCGGCGAAACCCTGTCGCTGACCTCGCTCAAGCAGATCAGCGTGGGCAGTACCGTGAACCTGGAAAAGGCGCTGACGCCCACCACCCGGCTGGGCGGCCACCTGGTCAGCGGTCATGTGGATGGCCTGGGCAAGATCGTCGAGATGAAGCAGGACGCCCGCTCCGTGCGTATCGATATTGAGGCGCCCGCCGAACTGGCCAAATACATTGCCCACAAGGGCTCGATCACCGTGGACGGCATCAGCCTGACCGTGAACAGCGTTAATGGCGCGGTGTTTTCCCTGAACATCATCCCGCACACCCAGGCGGTGACCACCATCGGCCAGTGGCGGGTGGGGACGCCAGTGAACCTGGAAGTTGATATAATCGCCCGCTATCTGGAACGCCTGTTGCTGGGTGAGAAGGCCGCGGAGCCCAACTCCCAAGGGATTTCCATGGCCTTTCTGGCGGAAAACGGGTTTTTGAAATGACGCTTGCACGCGTCACGCTTGCACGCAACACGCCGGGAGCGTGTCGGTGCGAAGCGTGTATGCGTGCAGCGTGTTAGCGTGAAGGCGTTTTTATGCAGCTCAACAGTATTGAAGAACTGATTGAAGACATCCGTCAGGGCAAGATGGTTGTTCTGATGGACGATGAGGATCGGGAAAACGAAGGCGACCTGGTGATGGCCGCCGAGCACGTGAGTGCCGAGGCCATCAACTTCATGGCCAAGTATGGCCGTGGCCTGATCTGTATGCCCATGTCCCGGGAGCGCTGTGAGCTGCTGGAGCTGCCGCTGATGGTGCAGAGCAATGGCAGTGGCTTTGGCACCAAGTTCACCGTGTCCATCGAGGCCCGTGAAGGGGTGACAACCGGTATCTCCGCCGCCGACCGTGCGCGCACCGTGCAGGCTGCCGTGGCTCGTAATGCCCGTGCCTATGACATCGTTCAGCCCGGTCATATCGTCCCGCTGATGGCCGAGCCCGGCGGCGTGCTGCGCCGTGCCGGCCATACCGAAGCCTCCTGTGATCTGGCGGCATTGGCCGGTTGCGAGCCGGCCGGGGTGATCTGCGAGGTCATGAACGAAGACGGCTCCATGGCCCGCCGCGAGGACCTGGAAGTGTTCGCCAAGGAACACGATCTGAAGATCGGCACCATTGCCGATCTGATCCAGTACCGGGCGCTCAACGAGAAGACCATCGAGCAGGTCTCCGACCACCCGCTGGACACCTGGTATGGCGACTTCCGTCTGGTGGCGTTCCGCGATACCGTCGACGGCCTCACCCATGTGGCGCTGGTCAAGGGCGAGATCAGCGAGGACAAGGAAGTAACCGTACGGGTGCATCAGGTGGACCCGCTGCGCGATCTGATGAGTGCCAAGATGAACGGCCGCACCGGCTGGAACATGCACCGCGTGCTGGAAGCGGTATCCCATGCCGATACCGGCGTGGTGATCATCCTTGGTCAGGATTACGAGTCCCAGGATACCGTGGAGCGGCTGCAGGCCTTCTTCGATGGCTCCGCGGCCAAGCCGAAAGGGGAATCCCGCGCCTACCGCAATATCGGTACCGGCTCGCAGATTCTCAAAGCGCTGGGCGTGCGCAAGATGCGCCTGCTCAGCTCGCCGATGAAATTCAACGCACTCAGCGGTTTCGATCTGGAAATCACCGAGTATTTGGAAGCAGACAGTTAAATTAATGCTTGCACGCAACACGCTGCACGCTTTCACGCGTGTGGCGTGCCAGCGTGGAGCGTGTTAGCGAGGAACAAGCATGCATAACATCAAGACCCTTGAAGGCACCCTCAACAATGTGGGCGGTCGCTACGGCATCGTGGTGGCCCGCTTCAACAGCTTCGTGGTGGAAGCGCTGCTGGACGGCGCCGTGGATGCGCTGGTACGCCACGGTGTCAGCCGCGACGATATCGAAGTGATCCGTGTGCCCGGTGCCTGGGAACTGCCGGTGGCGGTAAAGAAGGTGATCGAAAAGCGTGACTACGACGCGGTGATCACCCTCGGTGCGGTAATTCGTGGCGGTACCGCCCACTTCGAATACGTGGCCGGCGAAGCGGCCAAGGGGCTTGCGGGTGTGCAGAATGTCACCGGTGTGCCGGTGGTCTTCGGTGTGTTGACCGTGGATACCATCGAGCAGGCCATCGAGCGTGCCGGCACCAAGGCTGGTAACAAGGGCGCCGAGGCGGCCATGTCCGCGCTGGAAATGGTTTCCCTTTTCAAGGCCCTGTAATCCTGCGGGATGCGGCGCGGGGCGCAGCGTCCCGCGTCGGTTCTGTTATTTGAGGCAGCATGAACAATCCTTCTACGCCCAATGCCCGTCGCCGGGCCCGTCGCTTTACCCTGCAGGCCCTGTATCAATGGCAGCTGGCCGGCGCTGCGGTGTCCGATATCGAGGCTCAGTTCCTGGCCAACCAGGATTTCGCCAACACCGATCGGCAATATTTCCATGATCTGCTGCATGGCGTGACCGCCATGGTCTCCGAGCTGGACAGCCTGCTCTCACCGATGCTGGACCGCCGGGTGGAGGAGCTGTCTCAGGTGGAAAAAGCCATCCTGCGGCTGGGAGCCTTCGAGTTGAAAGAGCGCGTTGATGTGCCCTATCGCGTGGTCATCAACGAGGGCATCGAGCTGGCCAAGGTGTTCGGTGCCGAAGAGTCCTTCAAATACGTCAACGGCGTGCTCGACAAGCTGGCCCGTCAGCTGCGCTATGCCGAGGCGGCGGAGAAGCGCCCCCGTGACTGACGCCGGGGCGCGCTGCCAGCGCGGCCAGGAGATTGGCCATGCTGGATGAGTTTGCCCTGATACGTCGTTACTTTCATCATGCCCAGGGCGCTAGCGTGGTGCTTGGTCCCGGTGATGATGCCGCCCTGGTTGCCCCCCCTGCCGGTTATCAGCTGGCCCTGACCCAGGATACCAGTCTCGCCGGGCGTCATTTCCCCGATGACATGCCGGCCGCCGATATCGGTTACCGCTGTCTGGCGGTAAACCTGTCTGATCTGGCCGCCATGGGCGCCGAGCCGCTCTGGTTCCTGCTTTCCCTGACCCTGCCCGATGCGGATGAGCCCTGGCTGGAGGCTTTCAGCCAGGGGTTGTTTGAACTGGCCGATGACAGCGGTATCAGCCTGGTGGGCGGCGATGTGACCCGGGGCCCCCTGTCGGTATCGATCCAGGCCAGTGGTGCGGTCTTGCCCGGGCAGGTGCTGCGCCGTGACGGCGCCCGGCCCGGCGACCGGATTGTGGTCGGCGGTATTCCCGGGGAAGCCGGCGAAGGCTTGCGGCAGTGGCAGGCCGGTGTGCGCCAGGGGCCGGCGGTGGCGAGGCTGTGTCGGCCGGCACCGCAATTGGCGCTGGGGCAGGCGCTGGTGGGGCAGGCCAGTGCCTGCATTGATATTTCCGATGGCTTGCTGGCAGACCTGAACCATGTGCTGGAAGCTTCCGGCGAGCTGGGCGCTTGCCTGCATGAGGCGGCGCTGGCGGGCCTGCTGGCGGCTTCGCCGGCGCTGGCCGCGCTGGATGCGCCGACCCGCTTGTCGCGGGCCCTGCAGGCCGGCGATGATTACCTTCTGCTGTTTACCCTGCCGCCGGATCGGCCGCTGCCGCAGGGCTGCCATGCCGTCGGCGTAGTGGAACGCCGGCCCGGCCTGCGGTTGCAGGGGGTGGATGGACCGCAGCCGGTCACCGCCCTGGGGTGGCAGCACTTTTAAGCGACGGTTCCGGCAGCCGCCAAACCCAACAACAAGGACAATGGTATGGAATTCCAGCGACCCAGTATGCGTAACCCTGTGCACTTTCTGGCCTTTGGCTTTGGCTCCGGGCTGGCGCCGGTGGCGCCGGGCACCTTCGGGACGCTGGCGGCCATGCCGGTGTGGTGGCTATGTGCCCAGCTACCCCTGTGGGGCTATCTGCTGGCGACTGCGGCGGTGATCGCGGTGGGGCCGTCCCTGTGTGGCCGGACCTCCCGGGATATGCAGGTGCATGATCATCCCGGCATTGTCTGGGATGAAATCGCCGGCCTGTTGGTCACCATGATCGCGGTGCCGGTCACTGCCTGGACCGCGCTGGCCGGTTTTCTGCTTTTCCGGTTATTCGACATTCTCAAGCCCTGGCCGATCAGCTGGCTGGACCGCCGGGTGGAAGGGGGGCTGGGCATCATGGTCGATGACCTGCTGGCGGGGGTCTACGCGGCGCTGCTGTTGCAGCTGGGGCTGTGGCTGCTACCGGGGCTGTTTGCCTGATATCGTTACGGTACTACCGCCTATGCAAAAGAGATGGCATGGATGCCTGTTCCCGTCTAGCCTGACAACAAGACTGTTGTGCAAGGGACTTGCCAATGATCGTTCAGGATCCCCGTTGTCAACGCGTGGTGGCGCCCGGTTTGCGCTGGCTGCGCTTTCCCCGGCGTCTGGAACGGGCTTACCGTGACTATCAGCGGGAGCAGGCGGCCGCCGCTTTCCGCATGAATGCCTTCTATATTCTGCTGCTTTACCTGTTGTTGATCAGTGGTATTTACACCCTGGCCCCGGATTCCATCCGTGATCGCTGGCTGGCCATTTATATCTGGGTCGGGGTGATCATCGTTGCCGCCGGTTGCCTGGTACAGGTCCGCGCCCTGGATCGCTATTTCCATTGGTATACCGGTGCCGGCAGTTTTCTGGCGGTGGCCGTGTCCGTTTCCATTCCCGGCTTTATCGGTGAAGAGCTGTCCAGCCAGCTGGCCCAGGCCGGCGTCATGTACGCCGTGGTCATTATCTACGCCAT
This sequence comes from Alcanivorax sp., assembly GCA_033723495.1. Lineage (GTDB taxonomy): Bacteria > Pseudomonadota > Gammaproteobacteria > Pseudomonadales > Alcanivoracaceae > Alcanivorax. The sequence continues at coordinate 13,464 of JAWVWY010000046.1, forward strand.
GGTCGGGTTACGTTTTCCCCAGGCGGTGCTGGCCGGTTGGTCGGGCGGGCTGGTGGGCATGGTAATGGCCAATACCTTTGGCCACGGGCTGGACTGGCAGGTGATGCACCGTACCTATACCGGCGTCAGTCTGCTGGCCATGTTTCTCTGCTATACCGGTGAAGTGCGCGACCGCCTGCTGTTTTTCAATCAGCGCCAGTTGCAGGCCCAGCAACATCGCACCCAGCTGCTGGCGGACCGCCTGCATCGCCTCAGTCGCCAGGATAGCCTGACGACGCTGGCCAACCGCCGTTTGTGCGACGAAACCCTGGAGCGGGAGTGGCGCCGGTGCCAGCGCAATCGGGAGCCGTTGGCGGTGATGTTGCTGGATGTGGATTGCTTCAAGGCCTACAACGACCACTATGGGCATCTGCAGGGCGACCGTTGTCTGCAGGCGCTGGCCGGCGAGCTCAAGCGTTATGCCCGTCGGGCCGGTGATCTGGTGGCGCGTTTCGGTGGTGAGGAGTTCGTGTTGCTGTACCCCCGCAGTGGTGAACATGAGGCACGATTGATTGCCGCCCGCCTTTGTGCGGCGATTCGTGCGCTGGCAATCCCGCACCAGTGGAACGGTAGCCGCGGCGTTGTCACCATCAGTGTCGGGGTGGCGGTCATGGTGCCGGATGGCTCACACGAGCCCAGAGACCTGCTGGAAGCGGCGGATCAGGCGCTATACCGGGCCAAGCAGCAGGGACGCGATGACTGGTGTCTGTACCAGCCGCCGCAGGCGGTACGGCTGGTGCATGACAGCAAGGATCAGCGGTGACATCGGGTTTAGTGTGCTTCGCGTAACCGCTGCTGATCGCTGAGGCGCTGACGGATCCGTCGCTCAATGCTGCCGGCATCGAGACCGGCCTGCGCCAGCAGAACGTCGCGCTTGCCGTGGTGGATAAAGGTATCCGGCAGGGCCAGGTTCAGTACCGGCAGCGTGACGCCTTCCGCCTGCAGCAATTCATTCACCGCCGAGCCGGCACCACCCATCAGCTGATGATCCTCCACCGTAACCAGCAGGCTGTGCTGGGCGGCCGCCTGCAGGATGGCCTCGCGATCCAGTGGCTTGACCCAGCGCATATCCAGCACCGTGGCATTGAGAGCCTGGCCGGCTTCCAGGGCGGCCGGAACCAGGGCGCCGAAGGCCAGGATCGCCACCTGCTTGCCAGTGTGACGCCGGCGCGCCTCACCGATCGGCAGGGCGCTCATGGCGCTATCCATCTCGACACCGGGGCCGGTGCCACGCGGATAGCGTACCGCTGACGGGCCCGGATGCTGGTAAGCGGTATAGAGCAGCTGCCGGCACTCGTTTTCATCCGAGGGTGCGGCAATGATCATGTTGGGCACGGTGCGCAGATAGGCCAGGTCGAACACGCCGCCATGGGTGGCGCCGTCCTCGCCGACCAGGCCAGCCCGGTCGAGGGCGAAGGTGACGTCCAGATCCTGCAGGGCCACATCGTGGATCAGCTGATCGTAACCGCGCTGCAGGAAGGTGGAGTAGATCGCCACCACCGGTTTCTGCCGCTCGCAGGCCAGGCCGGCGGCCAGCGTTACCGCATGCTGTTCACAGATTGCCACGTCATGATAGCGGTCGGCAAAACGCTGACTGAATTCCACCATGCCGGAGCCTTCACACATGGCCGGCGTGATGCCCACCAGGCGTGCATCCTGTGCCGCCATGTCGCATAGCCAGCGTCCAAAGACGTCCTGGTACTTGGGCGTCTTGGCCTTGGCCGGAACCGCTTCTACCTTGGGTTTGGGCTCGATCTTGTTGATGGCATGGTAGCCCACCGGATCCAGTTCGGCGGGGGCAAAGCCCTTGCCCTTGGTGGTATAGACATGCAGCAGCTGGGGGCCTTCCAGGTCGCGCATATTGCCGAGGGTGCGTACCAGTTCATCGATATTGTGGCCGTCGATGGGGCCGATGTAATTGAAGCCGATGGCCTCGAATAGCATGTCCGGGCTGACCATGTTTTTCATGCTTTCTTCGGTACGGCGCACGAAGTCCCAGGCGGCGGGCATGGCGGACAGCACTTTCTTGCCGCCTTCGCGCAGGGCGATATAGCTCTTTGAGGCCCACACCCGGGCGAAGTAGTTGGCCAGTCCGCCCACATTGTGGGAGATCGACATGGTGTTGTCGTTGAGGACCACCAGCAGGTTGGAGCGGGTATGGGCGGCATGGCTGAGTGCCTCGAAGGCCTGGCCTGCAGTCATGGCACCGTCACCGATAATGGCCACCGCGCGGCGGTCGCTGCCGGCCATTTCCGCGCCCAGGGCCATGCCGAGGGCCGCGCTGATGGAGGTGGAGGAGTGGCCCACACCAAAGGTGTCGTACTCGGACTCACTGCGCTTGGGGAAGCCGGACAGGCTCTCCTGCTGGCGAATGGTCAACAGACCATCACGACGGCCGGTCAGGATCTTGTGCGGATAGCACTGGTGGCCCACATCCCATACCAGCCGGTCGTCCGGAGTGTTATAGAGATAGTGCAACGCGATGGTCAGTTCCACCACGCCAAGGCCGGCACCGAAATGGCCGCCCGCCTGGCCCACCGCATAGAGCAGGTACTCACGCAGCTCGTCGGCTAGGTGTCCCAGCTGGGTGGCCGGCAATCGTCGCAGATCCGCCGGGTATTCGATACTGTCCAGCAGGGGCGTGGAGGGGCGCGTCAGCGGAATGTTGGTGAACGTCCTGGGCATGAAATCAGCCTGATCCTTGAGGATGCGGTTTAGCGTTAACAGGTGTGCCAAGTATACCGGTCAATGGGGTCAAGCGTCAGTGATTGCGGCTGATGATGTACTGTGCCAGTTGTTGCAATGGCAAAGCACGGTCTCCATAGCCGGCCAGGGCCTGGCGAGCCCGCTCACACAGCTGGGTTGCGCGCTGCTGGCTGTTATCCAGGCCAATCAGGGACGGGAAGGTGCTCTTCTGGTGCTTTTCGTCGGAGCCGGCGGGCTTGCCCAGTTGTTCGGTGCCGGCGGTGACATCGAGGATGTCGTCCTGGATCTGGAAAGCCAGGCCGATGGCATCGCCAAAGGTGCACAGGTCCTGCAGCAAAAGCGGCTCTTCCACCCCGGCGGCCAGATAACCCAGTTGCAGGCTGGCAGTGATCAGCCGGCCGGTCTTCAGGTAATGCATGGCCTCCAGCGCCGCCAGGGTCTGTTCCTGGCCGTGGGCCAGCATGTCCTGCATCTGCCCGGCGGCCATGCCGTTAACGCCGGCGGCTTCGCACAGTCGCTGTATCATCAAGACCCGGGTGGCGGGCGGGTAATCGCCGGCGCTGGCCAATAGCTCGAAAGCCCGCGTATGCAGGGTATCGCCGGCGAGGATGGCGGTGGCTTCATCAAAGGCCTTGTGGCAGGTGGGCTGGCCGCGACGCAGATCATCATCATCCATGGCCGGCAGGTCATCGTGGACCAGCGAATAGGCATGGATCATTTCCACCGCTGCGGCCGGAATGTCGGCCTGGGTCAGTGGCGCGCCGGCCAGCTGGGCGGCGCCATAGACCAGTAGCGGGCGGATGCGTTTGCCGCCGCTCAGGGCGGCGTAGCGCATGGCCTCGCTGAGGCGCGGCGCGGCGCTGTCGGCAGGCAGATGCTGGGCCAGGGTCTGTTCCAGTTGCTGACGGGCGATGGCGCCAAGCTGGTCCAGTGCCGGGAAATTACTGGCCATTGCCGTCATCACCGCTGAAGGGTTGGGGTTCCGCATCGTTGTCCTGCTCCAGCAGGATGCGAACCTTCTGCTCGGCCTGCTGCAGAGCTTGCTGGCACTGTCGCGACAGGCGCACACCTTCTTCAAAGGCCTGCAACGATTCTTCCAGGGTCAGATCGCCGGATTCCATGCGTTCTACCAGGGCTTCCAGGTTGTCCAGCGAGGTTTCCAGTGTCGGTGCGGATTTTTTTGCCATGGGGGTCTCCTTGCCGGCGGCAACAGTAATGCAGCCGTGCGGGTGAATCAATTGCCGCCGGGCCGGCGTGGGGAAAATCGCCCCATGTTTGTCCGTCGGCAGGGGCCCGGGGACCGAAGATAAGGTTTGTGAGTACTCGCTACTTTAATGCAAGCGGCTGTAAGAGAACGCTTTTCTCTGCCCGGGTATCAGTAAGAAACACTGATTCCAAATGAGTCTAAACAGAGTCTTCCGCCACTTTGGCGCCCGTGAGTATAGTGGAATACCCGCCGGAGTTCGCAGGCAGCTTCTTCCTCTGATCTCCTAAGCTATGGCGTCTTGCTTGCGCTGCCGGCGGGGGCTCTAACCTTCCTCGCCGTTTTTCCTGTCCGCCTGATGGTCAGCCAGCTGAGTCCGCAGCGTTTGCGTCAACGGCTGGCTACACCTTTCGCGAGTATTGAAACTGACCAGGGTGGCTACCCCCCGGGCAGTCAGGGTGTCATTCTGCCAGGCCTCCTGAATGACCTGGAAAGACCGGTTACCCAGCTCGCCGATGGCGGTAGTAATGGTAACCGGGCTGCCAAACAGGGTTTCCGCGTGGAAATCCACCTCCATGCGTACCACCGCCAGAGCGTCGTCACCCTCTCGGCCCAGCGTCGGTGAGAACAGGCGCAGAACCGGTTCCCGGGCTTCCATGAACCAGACCGGTAGAACAGTGTTGTTGATGTGACCCAGTGCGTCAGTCTCGCTGAAGCGCGGGCGCAGTTCGGTTGTCCACATGGCTCGAGTATAGACGGCGGCGTCATCAGCGCAATGTGCCGGTTTTTCGGCGTAGAATGCGCGCCATGAAACTGATCCTTGCTCCCATGGAAGGGCTGGCGGACTTCTGGGTGCGCCAGACCCTGACTGATCATGGTCACTACGACTGGTGTGTCAGCGAGTTCGTGCGTGTCAGCGGTGAGCTATTGCCGCCCCGGGTGTTCTATCGCTGGTGCCCCGAGTTGAAGAACGGCGCCCGTACCCGCGCGGGCACACCCGTGCATTTGCAGCTGCTCGGCTCGGACCCGGCCTGCATGGCGGAGAACGCCGTGCGTGCGGTGCAGCTGGGGGCGCCGGTGATTGATCTCAACTTCGGTTGCCCGGCGAAAACCGTCAACCGCCACCGTGGTGGGGCGGTGTTACTGGATGAGCCGGAACTGGTTTATCAGGTAACACAGGCGGTGCGCACGGCTGTGCCGGTATCGGTGCCGGTGTCGGTAAAGATGCGGTTGGGCAATGAGGATGATGCTCGGGCGCTGGACAATGGGCTCGCGGTGCAGGATGCCGGCGCTGCCTGGCTGACTGTGCATGGTCGCACCAAGCGTCAGGGGTACAAGCCGCCGGCCTACTGGGATCGGATTGGTCTGTTGCGTTCGGCACTGGCGTTGCCAGTGATTGCCAACGGTGAAATCTGGCGGCCGGAAGATGCCCGGCGCTGCCAGCAGGAGAGTGGTTGTGAGGATTTGATGCTGGGCCGGGGAGCGGTGGCGGATCCGTTATTAGTTAGCCGTCTACGCGGCCAGGCGAAGGGCGACTGGCCGGCGGTGTTGGCGGTGTTGTGTGATTTTGTGCGCCAGGTCGACGGTAGCGGCACCCCGGAGCAGATCGCCGGGCGCATCAAGCAGTGGCTAAGCTATCTGCGCCGCCGCTGGCCGCAGGCAGCGCAGACCCTGGATGACGTCAAGAGGCTGGTGTCGCCGGTGGAGATTGCCGTTCGTCTTGAGCAGCAGCATCAGCGGTTGGCGAGTTGAGTATCAGGGTCTTGAGTGGCGGCAGCACCAAAAAGTTGCCGTGCAGCCGGTCCGCCAGGGCGTGAAAGGAAGCGCCCATGTTATCCAGTAGCCATGGCAGCGGTTGTACCCGTGGGCTCAGTTCGGTAAAGAAATTATCCCAGTGCACCGGAATCACGGTATCGGCGCCAACGGCCTTGACCGTGTTATCAAAAAAGGCCTGTTGATAGGCCGTGCTCTGTTTGCCCAGGCTGGCGCTGGCGATGAAGGCGTAATCGGCCTGATAGCCCTGCAGGGCGCCGGGGACATAGCCGGCGCTGCCGACCACCAGCAGTGAGCCATTGGGGTGGTGGATCACCAGCGCGTAGCACTGGCCTTCTTGCCAGGCGCCCACTGGCGCCGGCGGCACCAGTGGGCGGGTGATTTCACCCTTGCCGGTTAGCGCCTCCACCGGCGCCGGCAAAGGCACATGGCGGGCGGGCACGAAGGTGACAGTGAAGTCGCCAAAGTGATAGGGCTTGCCAGGTGTCACCCGGGTAATGCGCGCCGCCGGCAAGTGGGCCCCACGGGCCACCATGACGGTGGACGCAGAACCGAGCAGCCGGGCACCGGTGCGCTTGGCGACCTCGGCACTGTCCATGGCGTGGTCGAAATGGGAGTGCAGCACCATGATGTCATCCACATGGGTGATGCCTGCCTGCTTAAGACTGCGGTCGATACGGGCGGCATCTGGCGCCAGTTTTCCGAACAGCACCTTGCCAAGACCGGCACGGCTGAAATAGCCGTCGGTCAGCAGACGGGTCTTGCCATCACTGATCAGCAGAGTAGCGGTGCCCAGGTAGGTGACGCGTACCTGGCCGGGCTTCGCGCGGGTCTGGGTTTGCGCGGTTTGCCAGCCATGCAGGGACGGGCTGGTATTGAGCAACACCAACAGTGTGCCAATCAAAATAGCAATGATCACCAGGGTGCCAAGATAAATCTTCTTCATTCCATGCCTGTTTTATATTTTGATTTCAGAGGCTGAAGCAGGCTGGGGAGTCTAGCCTAATCACGGACGTTTGGCTGTCAGCCATATCTTAAGATGTCGGCGGAAGCGGGCATGAAGCCTTTGTGTAAAGACGTGGCTGTCAGGTTTCTCCGGAATTCAGCCGCATAAAAAAAGCGGCGCCAGTGGCGCCGCTTTTTGTTCGTGCCTCGGAGTGTTCTGTCAGTCCAGATCCGCCGGGTACACGCCATTCTCGTCATGAACTTCCTTGCCGCTCAGCGGCGGGGTGAAGGCGCAAGCCACCACCATGTCTTCGTTCTCGCCACCATAGAGGTAGTGTTCGTCATGCTCGTTGAGCAAGTAGATGGTGCCGGGAGTCAGGTCGTAGACCTTGCCGTCATCCAGCATTTCGATCTTGCCGCTGCCGGAAATTACGTACAC
>JAWVWY010000047.1:0-20026 GCA_033723495.1 Alcanivorax sp.
GGTGTACACGTGCAGGAGCGGTCAGTCACCGGCCATATCAATCACTACTTTGCCGCGACAATGACCGGAACGGTTTCGTTGATAGGCCGCGTCGCTGTCCGCCAGCGTATAGATGCTGTCGATCACCGGTTTGAGTTGACCGTTTTCCACCATGCCATTGAGCGTTTCCAGATCCCGGCGCCAGGATTCCACCACTACGGTATCGGCCTTCTTGCCAAGCAGACGATAGAAAGGCGTACCGATCATGGATACGCCCTGGCCACCGGTGGAAATGAAATGACCGTGTTTGCCCATCAAGAGCGCACAGGTGAGCGGGGTCTCGTAGGACGTCACATCGAACACCAGGTCAAAGTCGCTGAGGGTCTGGCGATAATCGCCCTTTGTGTAGTCGATGGTGGCATCCGCGCCCAGGCTGCGCACCAGCTCGGTATTGCGGCCACTGCAAACACCGGTGACATGCATGTCCAGGGCCTTGGCGATCTGCACGGCAAAGGTACCAACACCGCCGGAGGCGCCAATGATCAGGACCTTGCTGCCGGGCTTGCCACCCCCCTTGCGCAACCCCTGCAAGGCGGTCTGCGCTGCCAGCGGCATGCTGGCCGCTTCCGCAAAGGACAGCGCTGCCGGTTTTTTGGCAATGCGTTTCTGGCTGATGCGGGCCTGCTCGGCCAGTGACGCGGTACGTGGGCGCATGTCCATGCCGTAGACCGCATCGCCGATCTCAAAATCCTGTACCTTGCTGCCCTTGGCGACGATGACACCGGCCAGGTCATCACCGAAAATCGGCGGCAAGCGGTTCACCAGCAAAGGCGTGGCCAGCATCGCCGCGTGGTAATTGAGCTTCCAGTCCTTGGGATTCACCGAGGCGGCATGCACCTGCACCAACACATCATTGTCTGCCAGGCGGGCCGGCGCGGGCCGCTCGATGAGAGTCAGCCGGGCACGCGTTCCCCAGCCGGTGGTTGTTACCGCTTTCATGCTATGGCTTCCCCTGTATGTGTCTGCCCTCAGCGAAACAGTGTCGCCGGCAACTGCGGGTCGTCAAAATGGCGCTTGCCCTTGAAGGCGATGGCGTGGGTACCCGGCTGGCGCATGGTGCCGGCGGAGGGTATCCCCAGCGGCCATAGCGCAAAACGCTCACCGCGATGCGATGCCGGCACTCTGCCATGACGGTTGAACAGGCTGGTCACGCTGCCATCCGGTTTGCTCAGCGCACGCAGCTGGGTGGCCGGCGCCAACGCATAGGATTGCGCGGGGACACCCGGCGTTAACGGCGCCACCCGCACCACATAATGCACATCCGGTTGTAGCAGCACCATGACCCTTTGTTGATTGGCATCGGCCACTTTATGCGGGTAGAACACCGGCCGGTCACCTTTGATGTGGGCCTGCCGCAACGTCGGGTCCACCGGGTACACCTTGTGGTAGCAGCCACAGGGGTGAATGCTGTCGTAGAACAGCACGCCACCATCGGGCTTGAGCGTGACACGCCATATCAGCCCATCCAGTTTGCCGGCATAAATATCCAGGGCGCCGGCCGCCGGACGCTGGCTGAACCAGAATTCGTAGTTCAGCTGCAACAGGTTGTGGCCCTGGTAGCGGGTCCAGCTGGGCCAGTAGTAGGCGGCCGGCCCGCCACTGACCTGCGGCCCTGATGCGTCGAGGCGTATCTGGCCGGGCTGGTTCCAGGGCTGGTTATCGGCCACTGCCAGTGCCGGCGCATAGTGACCCAGCAACGCCTGTAACTGCTGCCGGTCCGGCAGCGGCACGTGCAGGGGGTTGTCACTGAGACTGGCCGGGGTCGGCACCGCGCTACGATTAACGACCGGCAAATACAGCCGCGCCGGGGTTTTTGCCGGCTCAGTGAAGCGCGCCAGCATGTCCCGGTGATACCGGTTGATGGAACCGGTCGCCAACCAGGCGGTCAGCGGGTAAACCCCCAGCACCCGCTGCCAGGTGGCATAGTTGTCCGCCACGGCGATGTCGGGCAATGCCGAAAAATCGGTGCGCGCGGTGAGCGCCGGAATACAACGTTGCAGCAGTTGCTCGGCGCTAACAGACGTGGCTGGCCGCTGCGATACGGGCAACCGTTTCAGCATCAGTTGCTGGTCCTGCCAGGCCTTGGCCGCCGCCAGCCGCAGCCACTGCTGCTGCTGTGCCGGCGTGTGGGCCTGCTGCCGGAGAAAAACCAGCCAGCGATTGATGCCCAGGTGCGGCACATCCGGTACCGTCAGCGCCTGGGCATCATGGATGCCGGCTCGTTGATAGGCCTGCTGCAGTTGGAAGAACCAGTCACCACAGGGGCTTGCCGCTGCCAGCAGCGGCAGCGTGGTCAGCAGGGCAAGCAGCAGGGTGCGGATGGCGAACATAGTCTTGCAGGGCCTCCAGGGTGCGGTGGATTTGTGAGGGCGCCAACCGGTCGGCCAGCCATTGCGGCAAGTCACCGCCAGGATCCAGCCGTTGCCGGTACTCCACCAGTGTAGCGCCAGCGCTGGCCTGTAACGACCAGCGCCCTTCGATCAGCGGCATGCGCACATAACCCGGCCGGGGCGGCAGGGCAGCCGGTTGCCCCTGCATGGTAATGACCCAGGGATCGCCCGGCTGGCTGCTGAAGAGTGTCACCGCATCGCGGTTCTGCAAGGGCCAGGGAGCCGAACGGGCCATGTAGACGCGGGTCTGGCCAGCGCCGGGGTGCGCCAGGATGCGTACCTGCTGGACACCGGGCATCCAGCGCCGCACCTGACAGGGCTGTTGCAGGATGGGTAACAGTTTCTCGACCGTGAGTGGCAGGGTGGTGCGGGCCGTAAAGCGATCCGGCCACGGCAGCGGGGTGCGGGTTATCCCTGCCAGAGCCACGGCTGTCAGCAGGCACAACGGCAGACTAATCAGCCAGCGCATCGGCATACTCCTGTTGCAGTTGCTCACAGCTCTGGGTTCCCGCACGTGGCGCCAGCACGGTGATGCGTACAGTGCCCGGGCGCATCAGCAGGGCACCGGCGGGCAGAATGTCGCGGCTGTCATGCAGCACGATCGGTATCAGCGGCACCCCGGCCTGCTGGGCCAGCCACAGGGCACCGGGCCGGAAAGGTTGCAGGCGGCCATCACGGCTGCGGTGACCTTCCGGCGCCAACGCCACCGCGTAGCCGCTGGCCAGTGCCGGTAATAACGGCGCCAGCACCTGGGGCCCGGCGCCCTGTTCCCGGCGCACGAAGACGGTTCCCAGCCACCCCATCAGGGGCCCCAGCAGGGGGTGATGCCGCAGCTCGGCCTTGGCCACCGCCACCATGTCCCGTTGCAACAGGGCCGCCACGATCAGCGGGTCGGTACCGCTCTGGTGATTGATCACGAACACCGCCGGGCGCTGACGCAGGGCCGCCGTCTGCCCTTCCAGTTGCAGACCAATACCGGCCAGCCGCAGCCCCAGACGGGTGACCACGCCGATGGTCAGATTGGCGGCACGACGGCGCCCTGCTGGCAGACACAGCACGAACAATACCAGCCCGGTCAGGGCCGGCAGCACAAACGCCAAGGCGCTGCGCGCCAGTAATAGCGGCCTGTTGCCCAGCGCCTTCGGTGTGGTTCGCTTCTCAATGGTCACTGTATCGAACTCGCTTTTGATCCGGTTATGTAGAGGATTGCTGCCGGCAAAGAAACGTGCCGTGAACGGAGCTATCACGGACAGCTTGTCAGTAGACACGGGTGGCCGAGCCGCTACCTTGATCGTACTGCCATTTTTCCTCTCTCGCTGATGCGGGACTGGCTTATCATTGGTGTTTGATAATCATCAGGAGAATCATCGATGGATCGCAAATTCATGATGGCCGGCCTCGGCTACGCCATGCTCGGTCTGATACTGGGTATCTACATGGCCGCGTCTCATAATCACGGTCAGCTGGTCACCCATGCTCATATCATGCTGATCGGCTTTGTGGTGTCGGTGGTCTACGCCCTGTGCCACAAACTATGGCTGCTGGGTGGTTTTCCCCGTGTCGCCAGGACGCAATATTACCTGCACCAGGCCGGCACCCTGGCGGTCGTGTGCGGTCTGTTTCTGCTGTACGGGCAGTTTGCCCGCGAGGAGGTGCTGGAACCCTTGCTGGCGGTAGGGTCCATCGCGGTACTGGCCGGCATGGTAATGATGAAATTCCTGTTCATCCGCGACACCCGCAAGGGGGCCTGAGTGCCGGGTTAGTCGCGATCCACCTTGCCGCGCAGGGACTTGACCTGAGCGCGGCGGGTCTTGCTGTCCATACGCCGCCGTTTGCTCGCCAGGGTCGGTCGGGTGGCACGCCGGGCCTTGCGTTCGCGGGTGGCATCAAGGATCAGGGCCCGCAGGCGGGCGAGGGCATTTTCGCGGTTTTTTTCCTGGCTGCGAAACTGCTGGGCCTTGATCACCACCACACCATCACTGTTGATGCGCTGGTCATTCATGGCCAGTAACCGTTCCTTGTATGACGCCGGCAGCGAAGAGGCGCGGATATCGAAACGCAGGTGAATGGCGGTGGCCACCTTGTTGACGTTCTGGCCACCACTGCCCTGGGAACGAATCGCCTGCATGTCGATTTCGTTGTCGGGGATGGTGAGATGGGAATGGATCTGCAGCATGGTGCCCATGGTACACCGTAATACCGCGCCGGGCAGCGACGGCATTATCGCTCCCCCTTAAAAAGAAGGGGGAGCGACGGGTCATCAGCTCACGTGGGCGGCAAAGTGCACCATTACATGTACCTGCAGTTCCCCGACCAGGAAACCGAGCAGCGCACCCACGGTAATCAGAATCCATTCGTCCTGCTGGAAGGCCGGGCGCAACAGACCTTCAAATTCCTCTTCGGTGAGTTCCTGCATCTTGTTGACCAGCAGGTTCTTCAGGTCCATGGCTTCCTCGGCGTAGGCCTCCATGTGACTGAGCGTATCGGGCAGGTGATGCATGACCTTTTGCGCCACCGCGCGCTTCATTTCCTGGTACTTGGTGCTGCCCACGGCAAATACCACCAGCGGCTTGGCCAGGCCGGCCTGCTGATCGAGGGTACGCTGTACCTGCTTCTGCACCAGGCCGAACAAGCGGTCCGACAGCGGCCCCTTGAGGATCGCTTCGATCACCGCGGTGGGGGTGACGATTTCGCTGGCCACCAGTTCGCCATAGCGGGCCGACACCTGCTTGCGCCGGCGTAAAAACAGCCCCTGCCATTCAAACAGGCCCAGGTAGCGCACCGGCTGCTTGGGGTTGAAGATCATCTTCAGCGCCAGCCAGTCAGTGAACCAGCCGGTGAACAGACCGAACAGCGGCATCACCCAGATGTTGTGGGTCAGCGCCCAGGCCACCGCCTGGATACAGCCGATGGCAAAACCGAAAAAGATGCCGGAACGGGCAATGAACTTGAACTCCACATGGCCGGCTTCCAGGAAGACCCGGTTGAGCAGTTCCTTGTCGCGCACCAGGGCGTTGACCACCATATCCTTGAGATCGAACACCCGGGTAATGTTGGATTTGATGTCCTCCATGATCAGCTCGACCATGTGCGGCGCTTCTTTCTGGATGCGCTGGATCAGCATCCGCTTGACCGATTCCGGCGACGACTCCCACAGACCGGGCTGATACTCGGCAGCCACCTCGCGGGTGATGTCTTCCACCGAACGAATCAGCGGCTCGCGAATTTCATCGGCCACCCGGTGCGGGTCCAGCTTGTTGAACACATCCTCCGGCTTGAGCAACCGTTCCATCATCAGGTCACAGGCAATGCTGGCCATGGTGGCGGCACGCCGCGGCACGATGCCCTGCCAGCCCAGCAAGGGCGGCTTGCCGATAAACTCCAGCGGCTTGAACATCATGCGGATCGCCACGATCTTGGTGAAGTAACCGATGATGGCTGCCACAAAGGGCATGGACAGATAAAGAATCCAGTTGGCCTGAATATCCGCCAGAATCTCGTGCAGACTCATGGCTGGCTGTCTCCTTGTGGTTCGTTGTCGGCAAGCATCAGCGCCCACAAGGCTCGCGCCATGGGGCTGGCAATCAGGGTCTCACGGACCATCCTGATTTTCGGGTTGTGGGCCTGCAGCTGTTCAAAGGCCTTGCGGTAGGCGGCATCGCCTTCGCACAGCTCGTAGTCGGTACGCATTTCCGCTTTCGCCGGCATGCTCACCACCAGCCCCTGGGCAAACAGCCGGGCCAGGTAGAAAGGGACAAAGGGGTTGCACTGCACCCCGGAAGCTCGACCCACATTGGAATAGCGGTGCAGCACGTTGCCGCGCTGCAACAGGCCGCCACCGGCGTACAGGGTTAGCAGGGGGAAGGCGCTGCCGTCGGACAGGGCTGACAGGATGCGGGCTTCATCCGGCGTCAGGCTGTCGAGTAGCTGCTGGACCAGCAGTTGTTCGGCCTGCGGCAGATTCAGTTCCAGCGACGATTCCAGCAGGGCATGGATATCCTCATGCTGCACCTGGCCGTTTTCATCCAGCTCGGCCAGGCGTTGCGTGAGGTTTTGCAGCACGCCGGTTTCCACTTCCTGCAGCCGCTGATCAGCCAGCTGCACAGGCGGCAATTGCCACAGCAGCCGCTGTAAACGCCCGCGCAGTGACACGGGCGTTACTCGGGATCGGGACACAATGATTTCCTGTTTTTATTGTTGGCCGGCCTGTAGCCGCTTTTCTGCGTCTGATATTACGCCGCTATCGGCGAGGGTCCATCCTTATCAGAGCGTCTTTTTCCCAGTGTGCGGGCTTTTGCCCGCACTGCAAGTTACCGAGCGTATGGTTTACGCAACACCTTACGTGGTGACGGTCAGCCTGTCAGGGCCGCTCACGCAGCGCCAGCACCCGCTCGCGCAGGTCTTCCGCGCGTACCTGTGCCGGCGCCACCGGCACCCCTACCACCAGTTTCACCCGTGACCAGAAACGCCGTGGCAAACGCGTCAGCGCCGGGCCGCCCTTGTGGCTGAAGAAGCTGCCCCACAGGCCGGATAACGCCATGGGAATCACCGGCACCGGCCGATCGGCGATGATTTTTTCGATACCATTGCGAAATGCATCCAGCTCACCATTGGTAGTCAGCTTGCCTTCCGGGAAGATGCACACCACCTCGCCGGCATCCAGCTCTTCGCGAATACGCACGAAGGCCTGGGCATAGATATCCGGGTTGCGACTTTTGGCATCGATGGGAATGGTCTTGCCGGTGCGGAAAATATAATTGAGCACCGGCATGTCGTAGATCGGCTTGAACATGACGAAACGTACCGGACGACGGATGGCACCGGCCAGCAGCAGGGCATCCACATAGCTGACATGGTTGCAGACCAGCACACAGGGGCCGTCATCGGGAATATTGTCCATGCCTTCATGCTTCACCCGGTACAGGGTGTGGGTAAGCATCCATACCAACAGGCGAATAAGAAACTCCGGCACCACCGTATAGATGTAGGCCGCCACCAGTACATTGGCCAGCGCCAGCGCCAGGAAGAACTGCGGCACGGTCAGATCCAGCATGCCGATCAGCACGATGCCGGCCACCGCCGAGCCCACCATCAGCAGGGCATTGATAATGTTGTTGGCGGCGATAATGCGCGACAGATGACGCGGGTCCGAGCGGTGCTGAATAAAGGCAAACAGCGGCACAATATAGAAGCCGCCGAACACGCCGATGCCGAGCAGGTCGGCCAGCACCCGGTAGCCACCGGCCTGCTGCAGGAAGCCGGCGATATCCACCTGGCCATGGCCCTGCAGGCCGGCATAGGAAAAGAACAGATCAATACCGAATACGCTCAGGCCGATGGACCCCAGTGGCACCAGGCCCAGCTCCACCCGCTTGCCGGACAACTTTTCACACAGGAACGAGCCGAGCCCGATACCCACCGAAAAGGTGCCCAGCAGCAATGCATACAGACCATCGGTGCCGAGCAGGTATTTGTCCACATAGACTTTCAGCTGGGTGGTATAGGCGGCACCGAGAAACCAGAACCAGCTGATTGCCAGCACGCTCATCCATACCGATTTCACCTCGCGGGCATAGCCGACGATATGCCAGGTTTCCTTCCACAGGTTCCAGTTGAGCTTCACCTGACCGTCGGAAGCCGGGGCAGAAGGGATGGCACGGGACGCCAGGTAACCCAGGACGGCGATGCCGATCACCGCCGCCGACACCACCCCCGGGCTGGCGGCATCCATCTTCAACAGCACCCCGGAAATGGAGCCCAGCAAAATGGCCAGGAAGGTGCCCATCTCCACCAGAGCATTGCCGGAAACCAGCTCCCGATCGCTCAGGTGCTGGGGAATGATGGAGTATTTGATCGGCCCGAAGAAGGTCGATTGCAACCCCATGCAGAACAATACCGCCAGCAGGAAATAGACAGCATTGAAGAAGAAACCGACGGCGGCGGCGGACATGATGATCACCTCCGCCATCTTCACCTTGCGCACCAGCGCCGCCTTGTCGTACTTGTCCGCCACCTGCCCGGCCAGTGCCGAAAACAGGAAGAACGGCAGGATAAACAGAGCCAGGGCCACATTGTTGAGCGTGTTGACGCTGACGGTGCTGACCACGCCGGAGGCAATCAGCAGGATCAGCGCCTGACGAAATACATTGTCATTGAAGGCACCCAGAAACTGGGTCAGGAAGAAGGGGCCAAAACGCCGTGCCGTCAGTAGAGCGAGCAAGCCTTGTTTCATTATTTCGCCTTTTTCGTTACCGGCAAGAGTCGCAAGCACCAGCTACAACGCGAGCCACTTCAGTTGATAGAGCCAGACTTTCTCACCATGCCCGAGCCGCGGTGCGGTGCCCAGCGCTTAACATATCGACAATCCTGTCGCCGTGTTGCCTCTTGGCGCGTGTCACTGCCCCGCCCAGCTTTGCAGATAATGGTGGATCAGTGATTGCAGCATGGCTTTTTCATCCACATCACCGCCGACGTCAAGTTTGTCGTCCGCCGCCAGCACGGCAATACCATGGACGCTGCTCCACAGGGTTCGGGTGGCCAGCCGGACGGCATCGTCATCCCGTTGCTGACCGAGCCGCGCCATCTGTTGCTCGACCAGAGCGAACAGCGCCTCGGCGCGTTGCTGGTACCAGGGCGGCACCGGCGCCTGGTTGTTCATGCGGTGCAGGAACACCAGCTGCCAGAGCGGTGTCTGCTCGCGGGCCAGCGCCAGATAACTGCCGGCCATGGCCAGCAACGCCTGCCGTGGCGGCTGCCCGGACAGCGCCTGCATGCTGGTCAGCAGCGTATCCAAGGTGCCGGCATTGGTGTGCAGGATCAGATCATCCAGATTACTGAAGATGTGGTAGAGCATGCCCGGCGCATAGCCGATACGGTCGGCCACCTTGCGCACACTGAGTTTGCCCAGCCCCTGTTCACTGATCAGCTCGCGCACCGCCTGGATGGCCAGCGCCTGCAGCTGTTCGCGGCTGTGTTGGTTGCGTCGTGCCAAGAACCTGTCCTTTTTCTTGTCGTGGCCGCCAGCCTGCAGGCGAACCGCATTGATCAAAGATGATCGCTTGCAGGCAAGCCGCTGGCCGGGTTGGGTCCGGCACGTCACCCCGCCGTTGACGGCGGCCGCAGCCGCGCCAGAATCTCATGGGCGCGCTGCTGACGCGAATCACCGATACCGGCGGCGGCCAGCCGCTGATCCAGGGCATCACTGTCGGCGCCCACCAGCTGTTGCTCACTTTGCCACAGCAACCGGCATTCTTCCTGCCTTTGCTGAATCTGCTGCAGGGTCTGCTGGCTGTCGCACAGCCGTTGCGTCAGCCCTTCACTGTGCTGCCGGCGCGTATCGGCCTGGCCATACAAGGCTTCCTGGCTGCGCGCCAGCGCCTGTTGCTGGCGCAGGGTTTTCAACTGGTCGGCGGCCTGCTGGATCACCCGACGGTATTCCGCCTCCTGCTGGGCCAGCGCCTGGCCATGCTGCCCGTGGCGCCGATGCTGCTCCTGCAGCTCGGCAATACGCTCGCCGGTCGCCAGTGCCAGCGCCTCATCCTGCTGTTGCAGGGCCTGGCGGGCACAGTCTTCATAGCGCTCGATGCTGGCCGCCAGCTCCTGCTGACGCTTGCCGTTGAGTGTCTGCTGCGCCATCAGGCGTGCCAGTTGCCGGCGCGCCTCGCGCAGGGACTGCTCGGTGTCATAGAGCTGCTGGTCGAGCAGCAGCATGTCGTTGGCGCTGACAATCTGTTCCATCTGTAGCCGCGCCTGACCGCGCAGCAGGGTTTTGAACTTGTTCCAGGCAGTAGCCATAGTAAATCTCCCATTCATAGTCTGACGTCGGAGCTCTGACGTCTGACGCTAAAACCGTACTGTCCTCTGGCGCCCGACTACCGACGTCAGACGTGCGGCTTTTCTCAATCGGTATATTCCTTCAACAACCGCTCGGTCTTGGCCTCGCTGATGCGGTTGATCAGCCGGCGTGCCTCGTGATCGTCGCGCAGGGTCTTGGCCAGGGTGATGGTGGAGCCGACCACGAACATGATGCCCATCACCAGGTAACCCTTGATCCACAGGTCGGTGGGCAACCAGACAATGCCGAGAATCATCAGCCCCAGGCTAGTACCGAAGGCGGCCTTCACGTAGAACAGCCAACCGCTGGAGTGTCGCTGAATGGTGCTTTCGTCCATGCTGATCCCTCTCATTTAAACGGTGTTCAATTAATAAGCCACATTAACTAAACGGCGTTCAACTAGAGAGGTGTAATGGAATATGTCAGAGACTATTCAACAGGAGCGCCGGGACGGCGACCGATGGGGCGGGCCGGGTTGCCGGCGACGATGGTCCAGGGTGGCACATCGCGGGTCACTACCGCGCCCATGCCCACCACCGCGTGGTCGCCAAGGGTAACACCGTCGACAATGCCGGCCCGGGCGCCGACCCAGACATCCCGGCCGATGCGAATCCCCCGGGAGGTTACCGGTTGCTCACGCACCGGCCGGTCTGCGTCCAGGCCATGGTTAAAGGCGTAGAGGGTGCAGTAGGCGGCAATGCGGCTATCGTCACCGATATCGATACCAGCGGCACCGCCGTCCAGGGTCACGTGGTGGTTGAGACTGACCCGCCGGCCCAGCTGGACAGGGCCGTGGATTACGCAATCGGCAGCGATCTGGCTGCCATCTCCGACGATAATGGTTCGACCAGGCTCGGCCAGCAGCACCGCCTGGGGGGCCACGAAGCAGTCTTCACCAAAGCGCACCGTTTCCAGCGCCATCAGCCGCTGCTGAAGGGCCTGCTGCCAGGGCTGCGCCCATTGCCGGTGACGCGCCTTCAGACGGCCATACAGCCAGGGCATGTAGGCCAGCCGTTGCTTGTGCTGCTCGCGGTAATCGTCTTCGGTCATCCCTCCCCCTCATGGTAAAAGCCTCGCCGGCGGCGCGATAAGCCCTTACCGCACAAGACAGGTTTATCACAGAGGTCAACGAATCCACCGGGGAAAGAATCGCTTTTCTCTGTCTCTGTGGTGAAAGGGCTTTTAATCCTGCGCCGCCAGCGGTGCGCCGGCAGCAAAATTAGCAGTTTAGCAGCCCCTCCCCCATGCAGTAGCATGAACCCTCAAAACAAGGAGACCGCTGTGAAGAAAGTGCTGCCTATCGCCCCCGTTACAATGGCCCTGGCCCTGGCCGGCTGCCAGAACATGGATGCGGCCATGCCCTGGATCAACATGGGCAACCAGGTCGCCAAGAGCGCCGGCTATGATGCCGACGCCAGGGTGGCCGCCGGTATCAAGGATGCCCTCAATGTGGGTACCGACAACGCCACCCAACAGCTGTCCATGCAGGGCGCCTTCCACCTGCAACTGCCCCAGGCCGCCCAGCCCATGGCCAACACCCTGCGCCAGCTCGGCATGGGCAGTTATGTGGACAAGCTGGAAACCGCCATGAACCGGGGTGCCGAGCAGGCCGCGGCGCAGGCCAAGCCGGTGTTCAAGCAGGCCATTGCCACGATGACCGTCACCGATGCGGTGGGCATCGTGCGCGGCGGTAATACCGCCGCCACCGACTACTTCCGCCAACAGACTGAACCGACCCTGCGCCAGCGTTATCAGCCAATCATCGAGTCTAGCCTGCAAAAGACCGGCTTCTACGATCAGTACAAGGCCATGCTGGGGGTCTACGATAAGTTACCGCTTACCAACAAGCCCAATCTGGACCTCGAAAACTATGTACTGGACCAGAGCATGAACAAGCTTTTCACCCGCATCGGCCAACAGGAAACGCTGATCCGGAAGAACCCCATGCAGCAGGGCAGCGCGCTGATCGGGGCGGTATTCGGCAGCCAGAGCCAGCCGGCCCAGTAACCCGACACTGGGAGCCAGAAGGGCGGGCCGGGCTCTGCAGGCCTGCTTTTAAGGGTGCCGCTAGGCCACCCGGGCCAGGGTGAGCTGCGCAAAGTGGCTCAGGATAGCGCTGGCATCCTCGCACTCGCGTACCTCCTGCAGGCGATCTTCCACCTGGAAGTCACTTAATACCCGGCCCCGCAGCACCTGCAGATAGGCACGCATGGCATCGGCGCTGAATTCCGGGTGGAACTGCACCCCCCAGACCCGTTCACCGAACCGGAAGGCCTGGCAGGCATCATGCACATTGCCGGCCAGCAGCACCGCGCCCTGCGGCGGGCTGATGACTGACTGGCGATGCACCACTTGTGCCCAGGGATGGCTGGCCATGGTCCCCAACAGGGCATCCTGATAACCCGCCGGGGTCAGGTGCAACGGTACCGTGCCCGCTTCCATGCCCCGGGGATTGTCGGCCACCTCTCCCCCCAGCGCCTGCGCCAGCAACTGATGGCCGAAACACAGGCCCAGTACCGGCGGGGCCGACGGATCGTGCGCCAAGCGAAACAACCAGTGGGAGAGGGCTTTCATCCACGGCGCCTGGTCAGTGACCATGGCGTGGGAGCCGCTGATAATCACACCGGCTATCTCGTCAAAGGCCGGCAGGGCAGAACACCGCTGTGCGTCCATCACCCTCACCGGTGAGGCGCCCCCAAGTCCCTGACTGATCCAGTCATCAAAATCACCGTAGTGCTCACGGATCGGTGCAAAGGTGCTGCCGGCCTTGAGGATGATTATCGGCTTGCTTTCTTGCATGGCACTCTCCTTGTCCATGTTTGACCGAGCAAGGGCTGTACCAACTTGAACCGCTTTTGCTAACTCAACGCCGAGTGGCGCGGACAGCTGAGCAGATGGTCATTAACCATGCCGGTGGCCTGCATGAAGGCATAGACAATGGTGGGACCGACGAACTTGAAACCGCGCGTCTTCAACGCCTTGCTCAGGGCTTCGGCCTCCGGGGTCTTGGCCGGCACCTGATCAAGGCGTTCAAAGTGATTGATGCGTGGCCGGCCATCGACAAAACCCCAGAGAAAATCGCTGAAGCTGTGGCCTTGTTCCTGTAGCTGCAGGTAGGCGCGGGCATTGCCAATGGTGGCGGCCACCTTCAGGCGATTACGGATAATGCCCGGGTCAGCCAGCAATTCGGCCACCTTGGCCTCGTCATAACGGGCGATCTTCTGCGCCTCGAAGCCATCAAAGACCTGCCGGTAGTGCTCGCGCTTGCGCAGCACGGTTATCCAGCTGAGGCCGGCCTGGGCACCTTCCAGATTAAGGCATTCGAACAGGGCACGGTCATCGTATTCGGGCACGCCCCATTCGTGGTCGTGGTAGTGGCGGTAAAGCGGGTCATCCCCGCACCAGGGGCAAGGTTCCATGGCATCGCTTCCAGTCAGCGGGATTCTGCGGACTCCCACGGTATCACCGGCCCCGCCGGCCCGGTATACTTGGCGCCGGCTTTTTGTCACACCTTATTCACCGGTAACAACGGGATCGACCATGGCGGAGCAACCGCAGACGGATATTCTGACTTTCCAGGGCCTGATTCTCGCCCTGCAACAATACTGGGCCGAGCAAGGCTGCGTTGTCGTGCAGCCACTGGACATGGAAGTGGGGGCCGGCACCTTTCACCCGTCCACCTTCCTGCGCGCCATTGGCCCGGAGAACTGGAACAGCGCCTATGTGCAGCCCTCTCGCCGGCCCACCGACGGCCGTTATGGCGAAAACCCCAACCGGCTGCAGCACTACTACCAGTTCCAGGTGGTCCTGAAACCGTCGCCGGACAACATCCAGGAGCTGTATCTGGGTTCCCTGCGCATGCTCGGCTTCGATCCGCTGGTGCACGATATCCGTTTCGTGGAAGACAACTGGGAATCCCCCACCCTGGGCGCCTGGGGACTGGGCTGGGAAGTGTGGCTCAACGGCATGGAAGTGACCCAGTTTACCTATTTCCAGCAGGTCGGCGGCATCGATTGCTACCCGGTTACCGGTGAGATCACCTATGGTCTGGAGCGCCTGGCCATGTATATCCAGGGCGTGGATTCGGTCTACGACCTGGTGTGGTCCGACGGCCCCTTCGGCAAGGTCACCTACGGCGATGTGTTCCTGCAGAACGAGGTGGAAATGTCCACCTTCAACTTCGAACACGCCAACGTGGACGCCCTGTTCCAGCAATTCGACCTGTTCGAAGCCGAGTCCACCAAGCTGATCGAGGCCGGCCTGCCGCTGCCCGCCTATGAATATGTGCTGAAGGCCTCCCACACCTTCAACCTGCTGGATGCCCGCAAGGCCATCTCCGTCACCGAACGCCAGCGCTTTATCCTGCGCGTGCGCACCCTGGCCCGGGCCGTGGCCCAGGCCTACTTCGATGCGCGCCGCACGCTGGGCTTCCCCATGGCCGATGCGGCCATTCGTGAGGAAGTGGAAGCGGAACTGCAGAAGCAGGATGAAAAGGCCGCGAAAAAGGCCCAAAAGAAGGGGGAGAAATAATGTCCCGGGATTTGCTGATTGAACTGGGCACCGAAGAGCTGCCCCCGAAAGCGTTGTCGAGCCTCAGCGCGGCACTGACTGACGAATTTGTGCGTCAGCTGGATGACGCGGGTTTGCACCACGGCGAGGTGGAACGCTTTGCCGCGCCGCGCCGTCTGGCGGTGCTGGTGCGTGGCCTGGATGACAAGCAGGCCGATCGTGATATCGAACGTCAGGGCCCGGCCGTGCAGGCCGCCTTTGACAAGGACGGCAACCCCACCAAGGCCGCGCAGGGTTTCGCCGCCTCCCTGGGCCTGACCGTGGACCAGCTGGGTCGACAGGACACCGGCAAGGGCGAGCGCCTGGTGGCGAAGATCACCGAGCAGGGCAAGCCCACCGTGGCGCTGGTGCCGGACTTCTTCGCCCAGGCGATCCAGAAACTGCCGATCCCCAAGCGCATGCGCTGGGGCAAGCGCAAGGTACAGTTCGTGCGCCCGGCCCACTGGCTGGTGGCGCTGTTCGGTGACGAAGTCGTACCGTTCGAACTGCTCGACCTGCAATCCGGCCGTACCAGCTACGGCCACCGTTTCCATGCCCCCGGCGCCATCGAGCTGGCCAGTGCCGGCGAGTACCAGGCGCGCCTGGAAGACAACGGCCACGTGATCGCCGACTTCAACCGTCGCAAGGCCATGATCGAAGAGCAGGCCATTGCCGCCGGCAAACAGGCCGGCGGCAGCGCCCAGATCGACCCGGATCTGCTGAACGAAGTCACTGCCCTGGTGGAGTGGCCCCAGGCCCTCACCGGCAGCTTCGATGAAGACTTTCTGCGGGTGCCCCAGGAAGCGCTGATCAGTGCCATGGAAGAACACCAGAAATACTTCTCGGTGCTGGATGGCAACGGCAAGCTGATGCCGACGTTCATCACCATCAGCAACATCCAGTCCAAGGATGCCCAGCAGGTGATCCACGGGAACGAGAAGGTGATTCGCCCGCGCCTGGCGGATGCCGCCTTCTTCTACGACAACGACTGCAAGAAGACCCTGGCCCAGCACGGCGAAGGCCTGGCCCAGGTGGTATTCCAGCAACAGCTGGGCACCGTGGCCGACAAGTGCCAGCGCATCGGTGGCCTCGCCGCCGTGATTGCCGAACAGATCAATGGCAATGCCGCCCAGGCCAAACTGGCCGGCGTGCTCAGCAAAGCCGATCTGAACAGCGAGATGGTCTACGAGTTCGACACCATGCAGGGCATCATGGGGTTTTATCTGGCCCAGCGCGAAGGCCAGCCGGAAGAGGTGGCCAAGGCGCTCTACGAGCAGTACCTGCCGCGGTTCGCCGGTGACAGCCTGCCACAGAGCAAGACCGGCATGGCCGTCTCCCTGGCTGACAAGATCGACACCCTGGTGGGCATTTTCGGCATTGGCCAGAAGCCCAGCGGCACCAAGGACCCGTATGCGTTGCGTCGGGCCACTCTCGGTGTGCTGCGTATCATCATCGAGAATGAACTGGCGCTGGATCTGCGCGAACTGCTGGACAAGGCCGCCGAGCAACTGGGCGAGCGTATCGACGCCAATCAGGTGGACGAGGCCTTCGACTTTATCAAGGGCCGCTACCGCGCCATGTACCAGGAGCAGGGCATTGCCACCCCGGTGATCCTGTCGGTGCTGGCCATCGATAACGCCTGCCGCAAGCCGCTGGATTTCGATCGCCGCGTGAAAGCGGTGGCCGACTTCCAGAAACGGGAAGAAGCCGCGGCGCTGGCGGCCGCCAACAAGCGCGTCTCCAACATCCTCGCCAAGCTGGACGGCGAGCCGCCCGAAGAGATCGACGGCGCCCTGCTGGAAGATGACGCCGAGCAAACTCTCACCAACCTGGTAGTGGCCAGCTACGAGCAGTCCGAACCGTTGCTGGAAAAGGGTGATTACCAGGGCGTGCTGGAAATGCTCGCCGAACTGCGTGAGCCGGTGGATGCCTTCTTCGATACCGTCATGGTGATGGCCGAGGATGAAGCCGTGCGCAACAACCGCCTGGCGCTGCTGGCGTTCCTGCGCGACCTGTTCCTCAATGTGGCGGACATCAGCCTGCTGCAGGAATAACCGCTTGTAAATCACGCATTACCAACAAGGGCCGCTTCACACGCGGCCCTTGTTGTTTTAAAACCGAAACCATCACTACCGTAGGAGCCAGCCTGCTGGCGATTATTATTGCCGTGGAGGATATCGCCAGCAGGCTGGCTCCTACAGGATCTGTCATTCAGGGACTGTCATGAACAAACTGGTCATTCTCGATCGTGACGGGGTCATCAACGAAGACTCCGATGCCTACATCAAGACGGTGGAGGAATGGATTCCCATTGCCGGCAGCATTGACGCCATCGCCCGCCTCAGCCGGGCAGGTTATACCGTGGTGGTGGCCACCAACCAGTCCGGCATCGGCCGCGGCTATTATGATGTGGCTACGCTGGATGCCATGCACGAGCGCTTGCGGGCACTGGTAAAGCAACAGGGCGGGGAACTGGGTGAGATTTTCTACTGTCCCCATGCGCCGGAGGAAGGCTGCGACTGTCGCAAACCGCAATCCGGGCTGATCGACCAGATTGTTACCGAGTATGGCAATGTCACCGATGTGCCGCTGATTGGTGATAGTCTGCGGGATCTGCAGGCGGGCATTCAGCGTCACTGCCGACCGGTTCTGGTATTAACCGGCAAGGGACAGAAAACCCGCGATCAGGGTTTGCCCAATGAGCTGGGAGACGTGGCGGTTTACCAATCGCTGGCAGATTTCGTGGATCATTTTCTGAAGGAATAAGCCATGGCGCAGCACGACCAGGCACCGTCTCTGAATATCCGGATTCGCAGCCTGCTTTTTTTTGTGCTTTATAACCTGGCCGGTATTTTCCACAGTTTTCTCTGTGTCCTGATCGGCCCCTTCCTGCCATTCGAAAAACGCTATCGTTTTGTGAATCTCTGGACCTACCAAGCCATGTGGCTGCTGAGAGTTCTCAATGGCGTACACATTCGTGTGCAAGGACGAGAAAATCTGCCCAAAGGCGCGGCGGTGATTATTGCCAACCACCAGAGCAGTTGGGAAACCTTTTACCTGCAACTGCTGATTTCTCCACAAGCCACGGTACTGAAACGCGAACTGTTATGGCTGCCTTTTTTTGGCTGGGGTCTGGCATTGCTGCAACCCATCAAGATTGACCGCAGCAAGGGCAGTGCCGCGCTCAAGTCGGTGTTAAGACAGGGCAAGGAAAAACTTTCCAACCATATTCCCGTTGTGATTTATCCGGAGGGTACCCGTCAGCCCCCCGGACACCTGGGCAAGTTTAATCATGGCGGTGCCATGCTGGCTTGTCAGAACAGGGTACCGGTAATCGCCATTAGTCATAACAGCGGCGACTGCTGGCCGGCTCGCTCATGGCTGCGTTTTCCCGGCACCATTACCCTGCGCATCAGTGAACCCATGACAACCGAAAATAAAACCACCAAGGAAATTTCTGCCCAGGCCCAGCAATGGATCGAACAACATTATCCCGGTAATACTGCGGTAAAAATCGTTAATTAATTGCCTTTCTTTTTTAAAATAATTACAGTCATGCTCGCTGTACTCACAGACCATAAGGGCGAAGTTAATGAGCATTAATCTTGATGAACTTTCCATTGAAGAACTGGAAAAGCTGATTAAGCAGGCAGAAACTGCACTGGAGAAAAAGCGCAAGGCAGAGCTGAAAAATGCCCAGGCTGTGCTTGAGAAAATGGCCAAGGATCTGGGCGTTGCCCCGGAAAGCCTGCTCAAGGGTGTGGAATCCAAGAAAACCACCCGAGCCAAAAAGGCCACCAAAAAGAAAGCCGGCGCTCGTCGCCCGGCCAAGGTGAAATACCGCAACCCGAAAGACAGCTCCCAGACCTGGACCGGCCGCGGCAAGCGCCCCATTTGGCTGCAGCAAGCGCTGGATAATGGTGCCAAGCTGGAAGACTTTGCTGTTTAAAAGCAGGGCAGACGTCTTAAGTCTGACGTCGGCGAAAAAAAACGAACCCGAATGGGTTCGTTTTTTTATGCCCGGAAAAAATCGACCTGCGAGCGATAGGAATATCAACAGCAGGCTGGCTGCCACGGAAACATCCGCCTGTCAGATATCCAGGTTGGAAACCTGCAGGGCATTGGACTCGATAAACTGACGGCGCGGATCCACGTCATCGCCCATCAGGCAGGTAAAGATCTGGTCGGAAGCGATAGCATCCTCGATGGTCACCTGCAGCATGCGCCGGCTTTCCGGGTCCATGGTGGTTTCCCACAGTTGCTCGGCATTCATTTCCCCCAGCCCCTTGTAGCGCTGGATGCTGGTGCCACGGCGGGCCTGCACCATGAGCCACTCCAGTGCCTCGGCAAAGTGGCGGATGGGACGCTTGGCCTCACCGCGCTGGACATAGGCATCTTCGGCCAGCAGGCCTTCCAGGGTTTCCCCCAGCGCCTTGATCTTCTGATAGTCCGGTGATTGCAGGAAGTCCAGGGTCACCCGGTATTCGCGGGGTACACCGTGAGCGAGCACTTGCACACGCGGTAGGTACAGACCACGCTCCTGATCCTGTTGGGCGCTGATAGTGAATTGCTGGCTGGCATCGGAAATAGCATTCACCCGCGCCCCCAGTTGCTCACACCAGTTCGCCATCGCCTCGCCATCGTGCAGGGCGGTTTCTCCCAGGGACGGCATATAGATCATCTGCTCGAGCACTTGCTCCGGGAATACCCGGGATTGCCGGTCGACAATCTTCATCACCTGGCGGTATTCGGCTATCAGGTTGGCCAGCGGCTCGCCACTGATCGGCGGCGCGTCATTGCCCGGGTACAGGGCAGTCTTTTCCAGGGCCAGGGTGGTGAGGTATTCCTCCATGGCCGGGTCATCCTTGATATAGGTCTCCTGCTTGCCCTTTTTCACCTTGTAGAGCGGCGGCTGGGCGATATAGATATAACCGCGCTCGATCAACTCGGGCATCTGACGGAAGAAGAAAGTCAGCAGCAGGGTACGAATGTGGGAGCCGTCCACGTCCGCATCGGTCATGATGATGATGCGGTGGTAACGCAGCTTTTCCACATTGTATTCGTCACGGCCAATACCGCAGCCCAGGGCAGTGATCAGGGTGCCCACTTCCTGGGAGGAGAGCATCTTGTCGAAGCGGGCCTTCTCCACGTTAAGAATCTTGCCTTTCAGCGGCAGAATCGCCTGGGTGCGACGGTCGCGGCCCTGCTTGGCGGA
>JAWVWY010000048.1:0-19948 GCA_033723495.1 Alcanivorax sp.
CACCACGTCAGTGAGGCCGGATATGCCCTGTGGCGACCCGAGTCGCACCGGCATATGAAAAATTTCTTCCGCCAGTTCCACCGCGCCCTCGATCTTTGCCGAGCCGCCGGTGAGAACAATGCCGCCCGGAATCATTTCTTCCAGTCCGGAACGGCGAATTTCAGCCTGTACTAACGTAAACAGCTCGTCGTAACGCGGCTCCACCACCTCGGCCAGATTCTGCCGGCTCAGGGTGCGCGGCGGACGATCACCGACACTGGGCACCTTGATGGTTTCGTCCGCACCGGCCAGCTGCGTCAGGGCGCAGGCATACTTGATCTTCAGTTCGTCTGCGTGCTGTTTGGGCGTACGCAACGCCATGGCGATATCGTTGGTCACCTGATCGCCGGCGATGGGGATATTGGCGGTGTGACGAATGGCGCCATCGGTGAAGATGGCGATATCGGTGGTACCGCCACCGATATCGACGATACAGACACCCAGTTCACGCTCGTCTTCGGTGAGCACCGCATGGGCGCTGGCCAGCTGCTCGAGAATGATGTCTTCCACTTCCAGGTTGCAGCGGCGTACACATTTTTCGATGTTCTGGGCGGCATTCACCGCACAGGTCACCAGGTGCACCTTGGCCTCCAGCCGTACCCCGCTCATGCCCACCGGTTCACGGACCCCTTCCTGGTTGTCCACCACATATTCCTGCGGCAGTACGTGCAGGGTTTTCTGGTCGGCGGGAATCGCCACCGCCTGGGCGGCGTCGATCACCCGGTCGATGTCCGCCTGCGCCACTTCCCGGTCGCGAATGGCGACAATGCCGTGGGAATTGAGGCTGCGCACATGGGAGCCGGCGATACCGGCATAAACCGAGTGGATCTGGCAACCCGCCATCAACTCCGCTTCTTCCACCGCACGCTGGATAGAGCGCACCGTGGCCTCGATATCCACCACCACACCCTTTTTCATCCCGCGGGACGGCTGGGAGCCAATGCCGACAATTTCCATGGTGCCATCGGCATTTGTCTGACCAACGATGGCCACCACCTTGGAGGTGCCAATATCGAGGCCGACAATCATGTTTTCCGTTGCGTTTGCCATGTCACCGTTTCTCCTAACTCTGCTGCTCGCGCCAGGTCACTGCCATGCCATCGGCATAGCGCAGGTCCACCCGGGCCACCTCGCGGCTGTCTGTTTTCAGCACGCCACGATAGAGCCGCACAAAGCGGCGTAGTTTGGTGGCGTATTGCTCACGATCTACCACCAGTTGCATTCCGTTGTTCAGTGTCAGCCGGGCGGTCAGCCGGGCGTTCACGTCCATGCTTTTGATGGTCAGCCCCACACCCGCCAGCAACTTGCCCATGCTGTGGTAGAAGCCCATCACTTCATCCAGGCGCTGCTGCGGCCCGCTCAGGCGCGGCAGTCCTTTCAGGTCATACTGCTTGAGCGCCTTGAAGGGCTCGCCACTGTCAGAGACCAGTACCGAGCCATTCCAGACCGCCAGCGGCTTGCGCTCGGTGACCGCCAGCACCACCTTGTCCGGCCATTGACGCCGCACCGACGCCGACTTGACCCAGCTTAGCGAGCGGGTCTGCCGATAAATCTTTTCCAACGGGACGGAAAAATAGTTCTCGTCCCGTACCAACGCTGCCAGTGCGGTTTCCAGCTGCTGCTGGCGCCGCGCATCGGTGACACCCTCAACCCCCACCTTGCGAATGGGATAGGCATCCAGCATGGCCGGCAAATAAATCACCAGTGCCAACAGCATCACCGCCACAGCGCTGACCAGCATCCAAGGCATCGCCGCCGCCAGGCGCTCACGCAGGGGTACCCCGGCCTTCTTGGCCGGCCGCCGGGGCGCTGCCCCGCGCGCGGCTGCGGTACGCCTAGCGGCTCTGGCCATGCTCCCTCTCCCAGGCATCGAGCAGGATTTCGCCCACCAGGGTGTCAAAATCCCGGCCGGCCACCCTGGCCGCCATGGGGACCAGGGAATGATCGGTCATCCCCGGCACCGTGTTCACTTCCAGCAATTGCCACTGGCCCTGTTCATCACGCATCACATCGACTCGGCCCCAGCCGTGGCAACCGGCCACCCGGAAAGCGGTCAGCGCCAGGGCTCGCAGGGCCTGTTCATCCGCCTCGTCGAGTCCCGCCGGGCACAGATACTCGGTGCTGTCGGACTGGTACTTGGCCTCAAAATCGTAGAACGCATTGGGCGTTTTCAAACGAATCGCCGGCAGCGCTTCGTCACCGAGAATCGCCACCGTGTACTCCGGGCCGTTAACCCAGGCTTCCACAAGAACCTCACTGTCGAATTCTTTTGCCTGGGCCAGCGCCGCATCCAGCTGCGCGGCGTTATCCGCCTTGGCCATGCCAATGGAAGAGCCCTCGTGGGCCGGCTTGATCATCAGCGGGAAACCCAGCTCGGCATCATCGCGACCCGCCACATAAAAGGCCGGCGTCGGCAAGCCGGCGCCTTTCCACAGCTGCTTGGTGCGCACCTTGTCCATACCGATGGCGGAAGCCATCACCCCGGAGCCGGTATAGGGAATACCAAGATGCTCCAGCACGCCCTGGATCACGCCGTCTTCCCCACCACGCCCGTGCAAGGCGATAAAGGCGATATCAAAGCCCTTGAGGGTATCGATGCTCTTGTCGGCCGGGTCTATCAGCTCGGCGATCAGACCCAGATTACGCAGCCCCTGGTGCACGGCGGCACCACTTTTCAGGGACACCGGACGCTCGGCGGACTTGCCACCGGCCAGTACCGCCACCCGGCCCACCTGAGCCAGTTTTTGTTTCAGCAGCACCTTATCCACGCTTTACGCCTCCCTGTTCGGCGAGTTCCCGGGCTATGGCGCCGACATTGCCGGCGCCCTGGGTGACCAGCAGATCACCGTCTTGCAATTGAGTGGCCAGGATATTGGCCAGCTTGGCCGGATCATCGACAAATACCGGCTCGACCCGGCCGCGCTTGCGAATGCTGCGACACAGGGCCCGGGCATCGGCACCGGGGATTGGCTCTTCGCCGGCGCCGTAGACTTCCAGCATCAGCAGCACATCCACCCCGGACAGCACTTCCACGAAGTCTTCGTATAGATCCTGGGTACGGGTATAGCGGTGCGGCTGGAACAGCATCGCCAGCCGGCGCCCCGGCCAGCCGGCACGAATGGCGTCAATGGTGACGGCCACTTCACTGGGGTGGTGGCCATAGTCATCTACCAGGGTGGCGCTGCCGCCCTGGAACTGGTATTCGCCCTGCACATCAAAGCGGCGCCCGACCCCGGTAAAGTTGTTCAGGCCGCGCACGATGGCGTCGTCATCGGCGCCTTCGTCGGCGGCCACGGCAATCGCCGCCAGCGCATTGAGCACATTGTGCCTGCCGGGCATGTTCAGCGTGATATCCAGCGGTGACCCTTCCTTGCGGATCACCCGGAAACGGGTGCTCATACCCTGCTGCTGAATATTCTCGGCACGCAGATCCGCATCTTCACTGAAGCCGTAGCGAATCACCTGGCGGTTCACCCGGGGCAGCAGCTTGCGCACCACCGGATCGTCGATGCACATCACTGCCACCCCGTAGAACGGCAGGTTGTGCAGAAATTCAATAAAGGTGTTCTCCAGCTGGGCGAAATCACCACCATAGGTGTGCATGTGGTCCGCTTCGATGTTGGTGACGATGGCGCTCATGGGCTGCAGGTGCAGGAAGCTGGCATCGGATTCGTCCGCCTCCGCCACCAGATAACGGCTTTGCCCCAGGCGCGCATTGGTGCCGGCACTGTTGAGGCGCCCACCAATCACAAATGTCGGGTCCATGCCCGCCTCAGCCAGAATGGCCGCGGTCATGGAGGTGGTGGTGGTCTTGCCATGGGTGCCGGCCACCGCAATGCCATGACGGAAGCGCATCAGCTCCGCCAGCATCTGCGCTCTCGGCACCACCGGAATACGGTGCTGATGGGCGGCGGCCACTTCCACGTTCTCGGTATTCACCGCTGTGGAGGTCACCACCACATCGGCGCCATCAATATTTTCCGCCCGGTGGCCGATCGCCACCCGCACCCCCAGACCGCGCAGGCGTTCCACCACTGCGGATTCCTTGATATCGCTGCCGCTGATGGCATAGCCCTGGTTGGCCAGCACCTCGGCGATACCGCACATGCCCACGCCGCCGATACCGACAAAATGGATGCCACGGATACGGCGCATTTCCGGCACGGTATGAATGTTGGCGTCATCGGCCATTGGCCACCTCCTCACAAAGCGCTGCGGCCCGCTCGGCGCTATCGGGGATTGCCTGGCCGCGGGCCTTGACGGCGATGGCCGCCAGCGCGCCACGTTCGGCAACGGGTTTCAGCACCGCAGCCAGGGCGGCGGCGCTCAATTGCCGCTGGTCCAGCAGCAGGGCAGCGCCCCGGTCTGCCAGCCAGCGGGCATTCAAGGTCTGATGGTCGTCCACCGCCGAGGGCAGCGGCACAAACAGGGCCGCCACGCCGGCGGCGGCCACTTCCGCCACGGTCAGGGCACCGGCCCGGCAGATCACCAGATCCGCCCAGCCATAGGCCTCGGCCATGTCGTCAATAAACTCACTCACTTCGGCCTGCATATGCAGGGCCTGATAGATCGGTGCCGCTTCCTCACGGCGACCGGCGCCACACTGATGGCGCACCTGAATATCGTCGCCCAGCACCGCCAGCAACAGCTCCGGCAGGTCCCGGTTCAGGGCCAGCGCGCCCTGGCTACCGCCCAGCACCAGCACCCGCAACGGCCCCTGATGCTGCGCGTAGCGCCGCGCCGGGTCGTCCAGGGTGGCGATCTCGGTACGCACCGGGTTACCGACCCAGCAGGCCGCACTGTCACCGAACGCCCCGGAGAAACCTTCCAGCGTCACGGTGGCCAGTCGCGACAACAGACGGTTGGTCAGGCCAGGCACGGCATTCTGTTCATGCACCACCACCGGCACACCAGACAGCCGCGCCGCCAGACCACCGGGACCACTGGCAAAACCGCCAAAGCCCACCGCCAGCACCGGCTGACGCTGGCGAATCAGGCGTCGGGCCTGCAGCACCGCCCGCAACAGATTGACCGGTGCGCTCAGTTTGCGTTTGAGACCACCGCCACGCAGCCGCGAAACCGCCAGCTCGGCGATTTCGTAGCCGTAGCGCCTCACCAGCTTTCCTTCCATGCCGTTCTCGGCCCCCAACCACAGGATCGCGAAACCTCGCGCCTTGAGCTGGTCGGCCACTGCCAGCGCCGGGAACACGTGACCGCCGGTGCCGCCGGCCATGATCAATACCGTTGCCGTCATGCGCGCGCCCTCCCCCTGGCCTTGAGGTGCTCGGCTTCGGCGCCGGCACGCAACACCAGGCCAATCATGGCCGCGGAGATCAGCAGTGAAGAACCGCCATAACTGATGAAGGGCAGCGTCAGCCCCTTGGTGGGCAGCAGCCCCATGTTTACGCCCAGGTTGATGAACGCCTGGGAACAAAATACGAAACCACAGCCGTACACCAGATAGGCGTGGTATAGCAGCCCGCGCTCTTCCAGCAAGTGACCGAGACGAAACACCCGCCAGCCGAGGAAAATGAAACCGCTGATCAGCGCCACATTGCCCACCAGACCCAGCTCTTCGCCCATCACCGCATAGACAAAATCGGTATGCGCCTCCGGCAGGTAGAACAGCTTCTGCACGCTGTTACCCAACCCGACCCCGAACCAGTGGCCGCGACCGAAGGCGATCAGGCTCTGGGTCAGCTGGTAGCCGGACCCGAACTGGTCCGCCCAGGGATCAGTAAAGGCCATCAGGCGCGCCACCCGATAGGGCTCGGCCACCGCAATCAGACCAGCCAGCGCCACCGCGGTGAGGCCGATCAGCAGGAAACGCAGGGTTGGCACGCCCGCCAGGAACAGCATGCCCATGGCGGTAATACCCAGCACCACCACGGCGCCGAAATCCGGCTCCAACAGCAGCAAGAGCATCAACACACCCAGCAGCCCCAGCGGCATCAGGAAGGCTTTCCAGTGGCTTTCCAGGGCGGCCTTGCGTTCGGCGATATAACCCGCCAGATAGAGAACGAAACAGAGCTTGACCACTTCCGAGGCCTGCACGGTCAGCCCCGGCAGGGCAATCCAGCGGGTCGAGCCGTTCACGGTACGGCTCAGGCCCGGCATGAACACCAGCACCAGCGCCACCAGCGCCACTGGCAACATGACAAAGCGCAATCGCTCCAGCAGGGCCAACGGCAAGCCGAAATAAACGGTGCCGCCCACCAGTAGCCCCAGCACCAGGTAGGCACCATGGCGCACGGCGTAATAAAAGGGGTCATTCAAGGTGGTTTCGGCAATCTGCAGGCTGGCAGAGGTAACCATGACCAGCCCGGCCAGACACAGTACCACCGTGGTCCACAACAGTGGCCGGTCCAGCCCCTTGCCATCCAGACGCAGGATCATGCGGTCAGCCATCGCACACCTCCCGGGCCCGGGTACAGAAATCATCGCCGCGGGCGGCGAAGCCACTGTACATGTCGAAGGAAGCACAGGCCGGTGACAACAGCACCGCATCGCCGGGCTGGGCCAGCGCATGGGCACGGGCCACGGCCGCCGCCATGTCCGCTACCAGCTCGCAGGGCGCCGCCGACATGCCCTCGGCCAGGGCCTGGCGATCTTCGCCCATCAACAGGGCCGCGCGCAGGTATTGGCGGGCCGGCTCGGCCAGCGGAGAAAAATCCTGCCCCTTGCCCTGGCCGCCGGCCACCAGAATCACCTTGCCGTCGATGCTTTCGCCAATGCCGGTCAGGGCCGCCAGGGTAGCGCCCACGTTGGTGGCCTTGGAATCATTAAACCAGCGCACGCCACCGGCCTCGGCGACCATCTGGCAACGGTGCGGCAGGCCGGCAAAGGCCTGCACCGTGGCCAGCGCCTTGTCTCGGTTCAGAGCCAGCGCGTCGCTCATGGCCAGCACCGCCAGAATATTCATGGCGTTATGGCGGCCAGTCAGCGCCAGCTCATCCAGCCGCAACAGTGGCTCGCCCCGACACAGCAGCAGGCCCCGGTCACCATCCAGACGGTAATCAGATTCCGGGTGGGTGCCAAAGCTGACCTGACGCGGCACCGATACCGCCGGCCGGGTGGCCAGGTCATCCCGGTTCCACACCGCCACCTGGCAGCCATCATAGATACGCTGTTTGGCGGCCAGATAATCGGCAAAGCTGGCATAGCGGTCGAGATGATCCTGGGACACATTGAGAATGGTGGCCACATCGGCGCTCAGGCTGTAGGTGGTTTCCAGCTGGAAGCTGGACAGTTCCAGCACATACAACCGCGCCCGATCATCGAGCAGTTCCAGCGCCGGCACGCCCAGGTTGCCGCCAATGCCCGGCGACATGCCGCAGGCCGCAGCCACCTCCCCCAGCAGGGAAGTCACGGTGCTCTTGGCATTGGAGCCGGTAATCGCCACCAGCGGTTCGCTGGCCGCGCGGGCGAACAGCTCGATGTCGCCGATCACTTCCTTGCCGGCCACTACCTGTTCGGCAATGGCGGGGGTGGCAATCGCCACCCCGGGGCTGACGATCAGACGGTTGGCCTTTTCCAGCCAGTCTTTCTTGAAACCGCCGGCATGAATCTTCACCGCGGGGAAATCGGCACGCAGCTGCTCCAGACCGGCCGGCGCCTCGCGGGTATCCAGCGCACGCACGGGCATCTCCTGATCCGTCAGGTAACGGATCACGGAACGCCCGGTGAGGCCCAGGCCGATGACCAGATCAAAGCCGTCCTTCAACGCCGATCTCCCCTATCGAATCTTCAGGGTCGCCAGACCCACCAGTACCAGAATGACGGTGATGATCCAGAACCGCACAATGATCTTCGGCTCCGGCCACCCCTTCAGTTCAAAGTGGTGATGAATCGGCGCCATCTTGAAAATGCGCCGGCCGGTGAGCTTGTAGGAACCCACCTGCAACATCACCGAAACGGTCTCCATCACGAACACGCCGCCCATGATGAACAACACGATTTCCTGGCGAACAATTACCGCCATCACGCCCAGTACCGCGCCCAGGGCCAGGGCACCCACATCGCCCATGAACACCTGCGCGGGGTAGGCGTTAAACCACAGAAAGCCGAGCCCGGCACCGCACAGCGCCGAGGAAATCACCGTCAACTCACCGGCGCCGGCCACATAGGGAATTTTCAGGTAGCTGGCAAATTCTGCGTGACCGCCCACATAAGCGAAGATGCCCAGCGCGCCGCCCACCAGCACGGTGGGCATGATGGCCAGGCCATCCAGGCCATCGGTGAGATTCACCGCGTTGCTGGTGCCATTGATAACGAAATAGGTCAGCACGATGTAGAACCAGCCCATGTTGATGGCCACGCTCTTGAAGAACGGCACGATCAGCTGGGTATCCACCGGGCTTTCGGCGGTGCAGTAGAGCGCAATACCGGCACCCAGGGAGCCCACCGACAACCACAGGTATTTCCAGCGGGCCGGCAGACCCCGGGGGTCTTTCTCGACCACCTTGCGCCAGTCATCCACCCAGCCCACGGTGCCAAACACGATCAACACGCCCAGGGTGATCCAGACGAAACGGTTCTCCAGATCCCCCCATAGCAGGGTGGAGGCGACAATGGCCACCAGGATCAGGGCACCGCCCATGGTCGGGGTGCCGGCCTTGCTCAGATGGCTCTGCGGGCCATCGCTGCGAATCGCCTGCCCAACCTGTTTTTCCTGCAGCTTGCGAATCATGATCGGGCCAATCCAGAACGCCATGAACAGCGCCGTCAGCACACTGAGGATCGCGCGCAGGGTCAGGTAATGAACTACCAGAAACCCGCTGTAATACTGCGACAAATATTCACCGAGCCAGAGCAGCATCAGTGCGCCCCCTTCTGTTGCGGGCTCTCGCCCAGTGTCAATTGCTGCACCACCGCCTCCATGCCGGCGGAGCGAGAGCCCTTCACCAGCACGGTGCCGCCCTGCGCCAGAATCCTGGCACTGCGGCTGGCGGCCTCGGCATAATCGTCTACCACTTCACTGCCAGCGCCGAAGCCGGCAGCACTTTGCCGGGCACCGGCCATCACCACCAGGCTGTCCAGCCCGGCCTGGCGGGCATAGTCACCCAGTTCAAACAACAGCTGCTCAGCGGTTGGCCCCAGTTCGCCCAGGGCGCCCAGCACCAGCTGCCGGGGTGCCGGCTGCACGGCCAGCCAGTCGATGGCGGCCCGCACCGAGCCCGGGTTGGCGTTGTAGGTATCATCCACCAGCACACCACCCGCGCAGGGCTTTACATTCATGCGCCCCGGCACCGGCGCCAGCGTCGCCAGACGCGGTACAACCTGCGCCGGTTCCATTCCCAGGGCCGCCACCGCAGCAATCGCCATCAGCGCATTAATCACCTGGTGCGCGCCGGCCAGAGGCACCGACACCGGCAAACCGGCCGGTTGCAG
Source organism: Alcanivorax sp. (assembly GCA_033723495.1). GTDB lineage: Bacteria > Pseudomonadota > Gammaproteobacteria > Pseudomonadales > Alcanivoracaceae > Alcanivorax. The sequence continues at coordinate 9,430 of JAWVWY010000048.1, forward strand.
CACAAAGCGCACGCTGGTCTGCCCCAGTTCGATGTTTTCGGCATACCAGTCGGCCGGCCCCTGGCTGCTAACGCGGATAACCTGCAGACCGGCATCCTCGGCGCGGGCGGCAAAGAAATCGGCGAAGCTGTCATCGTTGTTGACGATGGCTCGCCCGCCGGCCTGACAGCCGGAAAATATCTCGGCCTTGGCATCAGCGATGCCCTGCATGGACCCGAACCCTTCCAGATGCGCCCCGGTGACATTGGTGACCAGCACCACCTCGGGTTTGACCAGGGCACTGGTCCAGGCGATTTCGCCGGGCGCATTGGCGCCCAGTTCGAGCACCGCATAACGGTGCTGCGCACGCAGCCGCAGCAGTGTCAGGGGCACGCCGATGTCATTGTTGAAATTGCCACGGGTGGCCAGGGTGCCGTCGCCCAGCATGGCGGCGGCCATTTCTTTCACCGTGGTCTTGCCGGCATTGCCGGTGACCGCCAGCCGCTTGAGCGAAAACTGGTCGGCATAACCGCTGGCCAGACGCCCCAGCGCCTGGCGAGTATCGGCCACCTGCACGGCATGTTCGAAGACGGCCTGGGGCTGGCTGACCAGCGCCGCCACCGCGCCATCGCCGCGCGCCTGGTCGAGAAACTGGTGGGCATCAAAGCGCTCACCCTTGAGCGCCACGAACAGACTGCCCGGCTGCATGGCGCGGGTATCGGTGACCACCGCCTGCACCTCCAGGTCTTCCCCCTGCAGGTTGCCGCCGGTCCATTGTGCTACCTGGGAAAGTCGCATCACTGTGCACCTCCCCGGGCTTTCAGTGCCTGTTGTGCCAGTTGCCGGTCATCGCTGTCATAACGAACGCCGGCAATCTCCTGATAATTTTCGTGGCCCTTGCCGGCCAGCAGAATCACATCGCCCGGTGCCGCCCGCTGCACGGTATCGAAAATGGCCTGGCGGCGATCCACCTGGCAGTGCACCCTGTCGGGCTCACGGATGCCGGCCAGCATGTCGTCGATGATGGCCTGCGGCTCTTCACTGCGCGGGTTGTCGCTGGTCAGCTCCAGCTCATCGGCAAGGCGCTCGGCCACCGCCGCCATTTGCGGGCGCTTGCCGGTGTCACGGTCACCGCCGCAACCGACAATGCAGTACAGCTGGCCGGCAAAATGTTCTCGGCAGGCCTGCAATGCCTTTTCCAGACCATCCGGGGTATGGGCATAATCGACAATCACGGTCGGGCCACCCGCCACCCGCACCGGCTCCATGCGGCCCGGCACCGGGGTTACCGCCATCAGCGCCTGGCCCAGTGCCTCTGACGGCACGCCAAGGCCATGCAGCACACCGGCTACCGCCATGATGTTGCTGACGGTGAAGTGGCCGAACAGTGGCAGCTCCAGCTCGATAATGGCACCGCCCACATTCAGAGAAGCCGCCAGACCGTGATCGTGGCACTGGTATTGAGTACAACGCACGGTGGCGCCCGGCTGTGAGCCAAAGGTCACACAGCGCACGCCGTCATCCAGGCGGCCGATCAGGGTACTGGCGGCATTGTCATCGGTGTTAATCACCGCCAGCTGCACACCCGGACGGGTAAACAGGGCGGACTTGGCGGCCAGGTAGCGCTCCATGTCGCCGTGATAATCCAGGTGATCGCGGCTCAGGTTGCTAAACACCGCCGCCCGCACCTGGGTCTCGCCCAGTCGCCCCTGGTCCAGGGCGTGGGAAGAGACTTCCATGGCCACCACATCAGCTCCGGCATCACGTACCCGGGCCAGCCCGGCCTGCAGGGTCAGCGGGTCCGGTGTGGTATGGCCGGTTTCCTGCTCCTCGCCTTTCAATCCCAGGCCCAGGGTGCCGACCAGGGCGCAGCGATGGCCCAGGGCATTGAAGGCATCCCGCAGGAACCAGCTAATGCTGGTCTTGCCATTGGTGCCGGTGACACCAATGACCTGCATGGCCCCGGAGGGCTCACCGTACCAGCGCGCCGCCAGTTCCCCGACTCGCGCAGTCAGGCCGGGCAGCTGCAGACAGGGCACGCCATCGCGCCATTGCAGCCCCTCTTCTTCGGCCTCGCACAGCACCAGAGCCGCGCCGGCAGCAATGGCCTGTGCCACAAAATGACGGCCATCGCTGCGGATACCGGGTACCGCCAGGAAGGTATCGCCGCGGCCGACGCGACGGCTGTCCAGTTGCAGGCCGGAAATAGCACAATGCGCCAGCTCGACCGGCAGGCGCATTTGTGGAAGCAGTTGCTGCAGGGTCATCATGAGCGATCCCCCTCTGCGTCCAGACTGGCAATCATGCCGTCCGGCTTGTCCGGTGGCACATGCAGGGTGCGCAACACCCCGCTCATGATGCGCGAGAATGCCGGCGCCGCCACCAGACCACCGTAGTAGGCATCGCTGCGTGGATCATCGATCACCACCACGGCCACGTAGCGGGGGTCGCTGGCCGGCGCCAGGCCGGCAAACAGACCGATGTAGTGATCCTTGGAATAGCCACCATTGATGACCTTGTGCACGGTGCCGGTCTTGCCGGCCACCAGATAGCCCGGCACCTTGGCGCGCCTGGCGGTGCCGACCCGGCTGACCACGGTTTCCAGCATGGTGACCAGTTCCCGGGAGGTCTGCTTGCCGATCACCTGTTCCCCTTGCGGTACCTTGTTGACCTTGTGCAGGGTCAGCGGCAGGCGCACGCCATCATTGGCAATCACCGCATAGGCCTGGGCCAGCTGCGCGGTGGAAACGCTCAGGCCATAGCCATAGGACAAGGCTGCCCGCTCCACATCCCGCCAGCGACTGCGCAGCGGCAGCATGCCGTCACTCTCACCGGGAAAATGGATGGCGGTGGACTGGCCGAAACCGAATCGCTCGAGATAATCGGGCAGCGCCATCGGGTCCATGGCCAGGGCCAGCTTGCTGGCGCCCACGTTGGAGCTCTTGGTCAACACCGTGGTGATATCGATGACACCATAATCACGGTGATCGTGAATGGTCTTGTCGCCGACACGCAGGCTGCCCGGGTGGGTATTGATGGTCGTAGTCGGCGTCACCATGCCCATTTCCAGCGCCGCCGCCACGGTAAAGGGCTTCATGGTGGAACCGGGCTCGAACAGGTCAGTCACCGCCCGGTTACGCAGCGCGGAGGTATCCAGGTCTTCCCGGTTGTTGGGGTTGTAGGACGGCTGATTCACCATCGCCAGCACTTCACCGGTATGGGCGTCCACGACCACCGCACTCCCCCCCTTGGCGCGGAATTTCTGCACTGCAGTCAGCAGCGACCGATAGGCCAGGTACTGCAACCGCAAGTCGATGCTGAGGGTGACATCCTCACCGGGCCGGGCCGGCTTTTCCACTTCGATATTCTGGATTACCCGGCCCAACAGGTCGCGCACCACCTTCTTGCGCCCCGGGTGGCCGGCCAGTTTCTTGTCCTGCGCCAGTTCGATGCCTTCCTGGCCCTTGTCGTCGATATTGGTAAAACCCACCACCTGACTGGTCACTTCGCCGGCCGGGTAATAGCGGCGGTATTCGGTGAGCTTGTAAAGACCGGGAATCTTTTCCGCCAGCACCTTTTCCGCCGCCTTGGGTGCCAGACCACGCTCCAGATAGATAAATTCACGGTCCTTGTGACGCTTGACCTTGCTGGCAAATTCCTTGAGACCGATCACCGGGTTGCCGGCCAGGCGCTGCCACTGCTCCTGGTGCTCCATGGCCTCGCGGGGGTTGGCCCACAGGGTCACCACCGGCGTGCTGACCGCCAGCGGCCGGCCATCGCGATCACGAATAACGCCACGGTGAGCAGCCAGTGGCTCGGTGCGCAGGTTGCGGATATCACCCTGGTGAGCGAGAAAGCCGTGCTGCAGGACCTGCAGATCAAACGCCCGGCCGATCAGCAGACAGGCACACACCACCCAGAACGCCAGCACAAAGCGCCAGCGCAGTCGGTGATTGGGTTGCCGTGTCTTGCGGGCCTGTGTCATGGCTTGATCAGCACTCGCTCGTCGTCTTTCGGTAATTTCATGCCCAGCTTCTCTCTGGCCAGGCGCTCAACCCGGGCATAGCTGCCCCAGGTACTGTGTTCCAGCAGCAGCTGGCTCCACTCACTTTCCAGTTTGGTCTGCTGGCGCTGCAGTCGCTGGCTCTCATCGGTCAGTTGGCGAGCCTTGTAGACGCTGTAGCTGACCCCAATGGCTGTCATCACCACCAGCGCCAGCAACGCACGCACCGCCCAGGTCGCCATCAGGCCACCTTCTCCGCCACTCGCAGTACCGCACTGCGCGAGCGGACGTTAACTTTCAACTCGGCCTTGCCGGCACGGATGGCCTTGCCCACCGGCTCCAGCCGCTGCGGCAGCTCATTACCCAACGGCAAGCCGCCACGCCCCTTGGGAGCACGGCCGGAATGATCGCGAATAAACAGCTTCACCATTCGGTCTTCCAGGGAATGGAAGCTGATAATGGCGAGACGCCCGCCGATGGCGAGCGTCTCCAGAGCCTGATCCAGCACCTTCTCCAGTGCCTCCAGCTCGCCATTAATATGTATCCTGAGCGCCTGAAAACTGCGCGTAGCCGGGTGCTTGCCCGGCTCTCCCCGGCCCAGCACCCCCTCAATCAGGTCAGCCAATTGCCTGGTCCGGGTGATCGGTTGCTCCTTGCGCACCTCACAGATGCGTTTGGCGATCCAGCGCGACTTGCGTTCCTCGCCATAGCGATAAAGCACGTCGGCGATCTCTTTTTCATCGGCATGGGCCAGCCATTGCGCCACGCTCTCGCCGCGGGTCGGATCCATGCGCATATCCAGCGGGCCATCCCGCAGGAAGCTGAAACCACGGGCCGCGTCATCCAGCTGTGGCGAGGACACGCCCAGATCCAGCAACAGGCCATCGATGGGACGCCCGATCCGGGCCACCAGTTCCGGCAGACAGTCAAAACGGCTGGCCACCATCTCGAATCGCGCGTCCTGTCGCGCCAGTGTCTCCCCTTCGGCAATGGCCTGGGGATCCCGGTCCACACCGACCAGACAACCATCGTTATCCAGACGCGCCAGCAGCGCCCGACTGTGACCGCCACGCCCGAAGGTGCCGTCTACATAGAAGCCGTTGCTGCGGATGAACCACATATCCAGTACCTCCTCCAGCATCACCGGCTGGTGTTCGTACTGCGCGTCGGATTCGGTCATCAGAAAGACAGCTCCTGAACACTTTCCGGCAACGCGGCCGGGTCCAGGGCGCCATCCACTTCAGACCAGCTTTCCTCTTTCCAGATTTCAAAACGGTGCAACTGACCGATCAGCATGGCGTGCTTTTCCAGCCCGATGGCGGCACGCAACTCCGGTGGCACCAGCAAACGCCCGTTACTGTCCATCTCGATTTCCGCCGCCTGCCCAAGAAAGCGGCGCTTGAGCCGCCGCACTTCGGCATTGGAGTCACGCTGGGCAGACAGTTTGCGGGCGGTGTCCATGAATTCGTCGCGGGGATAAAGCGCGAGACACTCATCGAACGGGTGCAGGGTAAGCACAAGCTGGCCGCCGCACGCTTCGTTCAACGAAGCACGATAGCGGGTCGGCATGGTCAGCCGCCCCTTGGCATCCAGATTGAGTGATGTGCTCCCAGTAAACACTGGCCGTCCTCGGTCTCTTGGTTTTGCGGTTCCTTCCTGGCGCCTGGCGCCCCACTACACGACACTTGTCGTTAGAAATTTCCCACTTTTTCCCACTTTTCACCACATTGGCACACTCTATGGTGACACCAAACAACAAGTCAAGCTCGCCATGCACGGCAAACGTAAAAGAATTTCCATATAAATCAGCTTGTTAGCTGGTTCACATTAGGTAACGAAGGAGATAATCGGAGGGAGTTTCCAGATGAATCAGAACGCTGGCGCGTGCAGCTGAGAAAGCACTTTAAGTGTTAGACAGATTAGTTATTACTAACCTATTTTATATGCATCAGTGGCGCCCCTCGTGAGACCACTCTGCACGGGGGGCGCACTGATGAAAATTAAGAGGATCGGTCGATAAGCCGGGTTCTGTCGTGGACAGCCATTCATCTGGGGCCGGCGTCGCCACCGGCCTCTAGCAACCTACCCGGATCCAGCGCGGGCCACGCCATTGGATCCCTATTTGGTCTTGCTCCGGGTGGGGTTTACCCTGCCACCGCTGTTGCCAGCGGCGCGGTGCGCTCTTACCGCACCTTTTCACCCTTACCTGAACCCTCCGAAGAAGGAACCGGCGGTATCTTCTCTGTGGCACTAGCCGTAGCCTCACCGTCACCAGCGAGGCCCCCAGGCGTTACCTGGCACCCTGCCCTGTGGAGCCCGGACTTTCCTCCAGCAGCAAGCGCTGCCAGCGACTGTCTGACCGATCCGGTGGCGATTCTAGTCAGTTAGTCGTGAACAGTGAACCGTTAATAGTGCGCGCGGGACGCTTTTGTTGATTTAAACGCTGGAGGCCGCGGCCAATCGCTGGACGCGGCCTCCATGCCTGAAGCAACAAACACGCTCTGGCGTGCCGCTGCCAGCTGTTCATTTAACCGTTCGTTGCCTCCAGAAGCGCATACACCGCCTGCCGCTTGATGCCGGTATGCGCCGCCATGATCTTCGCCACCCGCGACACCGACAGCTCTGCCAGCAGCGATGTGGCCAGCGCCTGATCCCTATCGCTCCAGCCGGCAGACAGGGCTGCCGGCGACAACACCAGTACCAGCTCGCCGCGCTGCTGATTGCTGTCCCCGGCCACCCAGGCAGCAATGTCAGCGACCGTGCCACGGCGCACCGTTTCAAATTGTTTGGTCAGTTCACGGCACAAAGTAATTTCGCGCTCCGGCGCCACCACCTCGGCCAGCGCCTGCAACAACGACAACACCCGGTGTGGGGCCTCATAAACGATGGTGGTCATGGCCTGCCCGGCCAGGCGCTCTACCGCCTGCTGCCGGGCCGCGCCCTTGGCCGGCAAAAACCCTTCAAACAGAAAGCGGTCGGACGGCTGCCCCGCCACCGCCAGTGCCGCCAGCAAGGCCGACGCGCCCGGCACCGGCACCACCGCTATGTCGGCCTCCTGGCAGGCACGCACCAAGCGGTAGCCGGGATCACTGACCAGTGGCGTACCGGCGTCACTGATCAGCGCACCTTTTTCACCATTTTGCAATCGCGCCACCAGCTCCGCGCTGCGCTGACATTCATTGTGATCGTGACAACTGATCAGGCGCGCTCGAATGCCCAACGACGCCAAAAGACGCTGGCTATGGCGGGTATCTTCTGCCGCCACCCAGTCCACCTCATTGAGGACAGCAATGGCGCGCCGGGTAATATCATCAAGATGACCGATTGGCGTACTAACAATATACAAAACACTACTCATATTTGTGCCCTGGCTCTCTGACCATCGCTGGTGACACCCCAATGAAGCGCCTACAATAGCCGCTTCATTCTGGTAATACGAACCTATCGCCATGGATTTTCGGGAATCACTGAAAAAGCAGGCTCGGCTGACGGTTCTCTCAGCCGCCATTGTTATGGCCGGCTGCAGCAGCACCCCACCTTCTCCGGGGACGCCTTATTCACAAGCCGCCAGCCCTGTTGCCGAGCAAGCCCCCAACGCCCTGTCCGCGGCCCGCAGTCAGCTCGATACCCTGACCGGCGACCGCCGCAGTGACACTGCTCTGCGCTGGGCCAGCAACTATCTGTCGCAACAACGGGCCAAGGATGCCAGCCAGCTACTGGACACCCTCGATCCGGCAACCCTCAACAGCGAGCAACGTTTCCAGTGGTTACTGCTGGGCGGGCGCGCCCAGCTAAGCCAGCAGCAGCCGCAGGCCTGCCTGGATCGCCTGGCACAACATCAAGACAGTATCGACCAGTTTTCCGCCCAACAGCAGGCGCAACTGGACCTGCTGCGCGCTGACGCCATGGCCATGAATGGCGACCTGCTTGAGAGCCTGCAACAACGCGTAGCCGCCCATCCCCTGCTGAGCGATGACGACAAGGCCTACAATCACAGGATGATCTGGCAACTGCTGATGCAGCTACCCAGCCAGAAACTGGCCCATGCCATTGATAACAGCAGCGGCGATCTGCGTGGCTGGTTGACGCTGGCGCAGCTGTACCGGGACCCGGTTGCCGATCTCGACACCCAGATGGCGCGACTCAACAACTGGGCCGCCCAATGGCGAACCCACCCGGCCGTGGTGGATGTGCCAGACATGATGAAAGCCCTGCAGAATGCCGCCCAGCACCGCCCCAATCAGGTGGCAGTACTGCTGCCTCTGAGCGGACCACTGGCCAACGCCGGCAAGGCCTTGCAAGAAGGCATGATGACCGCTTACAGCCAGCGACATAACAAGCAGGACCACACCCCGAAATTGCGCTTCTATGATTCCAACGTGGACGACGTGGTCGGCCTTTACAACCGGGCCGTAACCGATGGCGCCGACTTCGTTCTCGGCCCACTGTCCAAGGAACGCGCCACTCAGATTGCAGATCAGGGCGGCAGCCTTCCGGTAACCACCCTGGCGCTCAACTATATTGATGAGCAGAAAGTGCCGGACAATTTCTTCCAGTTCGGCCTGGCCCCGGAAGATGAGGCCCGCCAGGTTGCCCGTGAAGGCGCACGGGAAGGCATCCAGCAGGCCGGCATGCTGTATCCCCGGGGCGACTGGGGTAAACGGGTCAGCCAGGCATTTGCCCAGGAATGGCAGAAGCTGGGCGGCACCATCACCGTCAGCCAGGATTACAAGAGCGACACTTCCATTGGCGACACCGTGAAACAGATGCTGCTGGTGGCGCAAAGCGATGAACGGGGCAAGGAAATCAGCCGCTTCACCAACCTCGACGTGGAGTTTGCGCCACGGCGTCGCCAGGACATGGGCTTCCTGTTCCTGGTGGCCAACCCCAACCAGGGCCGCCAGATCAAACCCGCGCTCAATTTCCATTACGCCAAGGACCTGCCGGTGTACTCCACCGCGCTGATCTACAGTGGCGAACCCAACCCGCGTCGCGACCGCGATCTGGATGGCATCCGTTTTGTCGACATGCCGTGGATTCTCGGCGATCAGGACACGGCGTTGCACCAGGCCGCGGACAAGGAGTGGCCGCAGGGCCACGAACGCTACGAGCGCCTGTTTGCCATGGGTATTGATGCCTATCGACTGCAAGGCCGCCTGTACCTGCTCAGCACCCTGCGGGGCAGCCAGCTGCCCGGTGTCACCGGGCGACTGACCATGGCGAACCAGCGCATTGTGCGACACCTTAACTGGGCGGTATTTATGGACGGCGAGGCCCATGGCCTTCCCCAGGTAGCCCAACCCGACCGTAATGTGGAACGTGCGACTCTGGACCAGTAAGGATAGCGGCGAGCGCGCCGAACACCGTGCCAGCCAGTGGCTGGCCGGCCAGGGCCTGGTGCTGGAGACCCGCAACTTCCGCTGCCGCCAGGGCGAGATTGATCTGATCATGCTGGACGGTGACACCCTGGTGTTTGTGGAAGTTCGCTGGCGCCGGCATCATCATTTTGGCGGCGCCCTGGCCTCGGTGGACGGCCACAAACAACAACGGCTGATCCAGGCTGCCCGGCATTACCTGGCCAAGCACCCCCGACATCATCACCGCCCCTGCCGGTTTGATGTGTTGGGACAGGAACCGGATGATAATGGCACTATCCGCTATCAGTGGATTCAGAATGCCTTTTACGGCGAGTAGATCCGCAGCCTGATCTGCCGCCACCCAACTCTTGCGACAAGGGGTTATTATGAGCGTGGACCGAATTCGGCAGCTGTTTGCCGAGAGCATTGAAGCCAAGGCCAAAGCCGGCGAAGTGCTACCTTCCGTGATAGAAGCGGCTGGCCAGATCATGGTCGAGTGCCTGCTAAACGGCGGCAAAATCCTCACCTGCGGCAATGGCGGCTCTGCCGGCGATGCTCAGCACTTCTCCTCAGAATTGCTTAACCGCTTTGAGATGGAGCGACCGGCCCTGCCGACGGTGGCCCTGACCACCGACTCCTCCACGCTGACCTCCATTGCCAACGATTACAGCTATAACGAAATTTTCTCCAAGCAGGTACGCGCACTGGGCAACAGTGGCGATATCCTGCTGGCCATCTCCACCAGCGGCAATTCTGGCAACGTCATTCAAGCCATCCAGGCAGCCCACGACCGCGACATGCGCGTGGTCGCCATGACCGGCAAGGAAGGCGGCGAGATGGTCAACCTGTACGGCCCCAATGACATCGAAATTCGGGTCCCCTCAGAGTCCACCGCGCGTATTCAGGAAGTCCATCTGCTGGTAATTCATTCCCTGTGCGACTATATCGACCAGCAACTGTTCGGAGGCCAGTAATGGCAAAGCTGCTGGCGACATTGCTGATCAGTATCACCCTGCTCACCAGCGGATGCGCGTCACTCACCAAGGGGCTGTCCGAGACCCCTACCGACCAGGATCATGGCTCACGCACCTTCGGCGCCTTCATCGAAGACGGTCAGATTGAGCGCAAGATCCAGGTCAATCTGGCCCGCGCCAGCGCCGAACTGGATGAATCCCATATC
>JAWVWY010000049.1:0-19930 GCA_033723495.1 Alcanivorax sp.
TGTAGTTCTCGTCACGGGGACAAAGCAGGTATGGCTCTACTTCATAGTAGAACCAGGGGCGCCAGACACTACGCCGGAAACGCACACCGGTACGGATGGTCTCCACGGCGGCAACCGGCTGGGTATAGGCATCATAGCCCGCGTAAACGCTGACGCCACTACGTCTGCCAAGGCGCGTGTAGAATGCCACCCCCTGGCTCATGTACCAGCCTCGGCCGGCTTCGTTGTTCTCCTCGGTAAACTCGAACTCGGTGCTGAATCGGAAACTGCTGCGCGGTGTAATCGGCCGGTCCAGCTCGAACAAGCTGCTGGAACCAAAGCCCTTGGGATCTTCCCAGTACCCCTTCTGTGTGAAACGAAACCAGGTGACCTCGCCCGGCATCAAATGCTTGTAGCGGTAACGGGCACGAAAGAAGGTGCGCAACTTCGATCGCACCCCGGCATCCAGGTCGATATCCATGCGATCACTGGTCTTTACAACCCAGCGCAAGGCGCTGCGGAAGCCACCGGTCTTGCGCTTGCCGACCTCTTCTGGCCGGCTGGCCAAGTCATTATGCAATTGATCATCCTGCTCCGCGTCATTTCGCACCATCAGGGTCAAACGCTGCTGGGCATTTGGCAGCTCCGCCTTTGCATGCACATTGAATTCACTGCCGGAGTCATGGTCTGTCTGCCAGCGATAGGCGCTGACAACGTTCACAAAGGTGCCAGGCTGATCTTCCAGGGGGTGGTTGGGATCTGCAAAAAAATGATCGAACCAGCGGCTGGGCCAGCACAGTTTACGTGACATCCAGTCATGGGTTCGGTCAACAAGACCGCTGCCCTGTCCAGCCTGCTGACAAGGATTGGTACTGGCCTCTTCCTGGGCCATGACAGGGGTCGCTGCAAGCAGCAACAGCAAGCAACAAAAGCGGGCGTCCATGCCCTGAGCATAACGGGGGGGATGGCATTGAGGAATGCACTTTATCCGCCAAAATGACGCCTCGGCGGCGAACAGATTGACCGAAACAGACATGGGACAAGATCAGGGCTTTTCGCTAGCATCACTCGCTGACCAAACAGAAATGAAGAGCAGCCATGACTTTCTGGAACAAGATTCGCGCCGTATTGGCGCTGTTGGCCATCCTGATCAATACCCTGGTGCTGTGCATCCCCCTTTATCTGTTCGCCTTATTGAGGCTGGTGCTGCGCGGGCAAGGCTCTCAAGTTGTGCTGTCGCGTATCCTGGTGGTGATTGCGGAAACCTGGATTGGCATCAACAATGCGATCATCAATACCAGCAGTGGCATCCGCTGGAAGATCAGCGGCATGGAGAGCCTTAGCAAGGATCAGTGGTACCTGATCACCTGCAACCACCAATCCTGGGCAGACATTCTGGTGCTGCAGAAGATTTCCAACCGCCGAATCCCGTTCATGAAGTTTTTCCTCAAGCAGGAGTTGATCAAGGTGCCGCTGCTCGGGCTGGCCTGGTGGGCGCTGGATTTTCCCTTCATGAAGCGCTTTACCCGAGCGGAACTTGAGAAGAACCCATCGCTCAAGGGCAAAGACCTGGAGACTACCCGCAAGGCCTGCGAAAAATTTGCCTACTTCCCCACCTCGGTGATGAACTTTTTTGAAGGCACGCGTTTTACTCAGGAAAAGCACGACCAGCAGTGCGCGCCCTATCGCCACCTGCTGAAACCCAAGGCCGGTGGTGCCGCGTTTACGCTAAATGCCATGTCGGGGCATTTGCGAAATCTTCTCGATGTGACCATTATCTATCCCCCGGGAACTTCGCGCTCCTTGCTTGCCTTTCTGGGGGGAGCCATGGATGACGTGGAAGTGATCGTGCAACAACGGGTAGTGCCTGCCTGGGCGTCCGAGGGTGACTATGAGAATGATGAAGCCTTCCGCGCCCGCTTCCAGCAATGGATTGGGGAAATCTGGGCAGAGAAGGATGCTCTTCTGGAGGCACGACTGGACTCCTGAGCTTTGGCGCCCTGGCGGCGCTGTAAAATAAGGACATGGGCAAGAGCCCATGCACGCATCTATGTTAGGCCGATTTTTCAAGCCAAGCTGGCAGCATACCAACCCCAAGATCCGCCTCAAGGCGGTTGCAAACATGCAAGGCGCAGAAGATGAGCCGCTATTGGCCAAGTTGGCGCGCGGCGATGCCAGCGCCGCGGTTAGACAGGCTGCCACCGAACGGCTTACCGACCTTGCACTGCTCGATGAAGTCAACCAGCGGGACGAAGCAGCCACCGTCAAAGAAGCCGCGTCACTACGTATCATGTCACTGCTGGCAGGCCTTTGTGACGATGCCCCCCCGCTAGACACCCGGGTACGCCTGGTGCGCTTGACCAACAATGCCAAAGCGCTGGCCTTTATCGCTCGCCGCAGCCCGGATGCCATGTGTCGGGAAGCGGCGGTGGCACGACTGGAAGACAGTCACGTGCTTTACGAGCTGGCCATCAATGGCAGCGATGAATCCCTGCGGGTATGCGCCGCCCAGCGCCTGACCGATTTGCCCCTGCTAAAACGTCTGAGCCGTGAAGGGCGTGACAAGCGCGTGTTGCGTCTGGCCCGCGATCAGGCGCGCACACTGCAGCAGCAGGCTCAGGAACACGCCGCCCAGCAAGCCCAGGCTGAGCATTTGCTGGAGAGCATCGAACAGCATGCTCGCCGTACACCAGACGGTCTCTATGGTGCCCGCCTGGAACAACTGGAGCAGCAATGGCAGCAGTGCCGGGACCAGGCAGATGACAGCCTGCGTCAACAGGTGGAGCAGGCACTGATTCGCTGTCAGCAGCAACACCAGGCCCAGCAGGAAGCCCTGCAGCGGCAGGCGCGGGCCGAAGACGCCGCCGCTGAGCGCAAAGCCGCCGCGCAGACGCTGTATCAGCTGCTTTCCACCGCCCGGACAGAAACCTGGGACCAACAATTGGGGGATTTGCGTGCCGCTCTGGCCACCCAGCAGCGTCGCTGGCAGAGCGCCGACGAACAGTCCCCTGCCGAAGCGCATGCGCGCAGTGCGTTTAATGATCTGGTGCAGGCGTTCGAGCGAATGCTTTCCCTTGCCGGTGATGTCGCCAGGTTGCAGGAGGATCAGGACGCCTTGCGAGAGCTGGCGGCCCAGTGGCCCCGCGAATACACCATGCCGAGCGCCCTGGCCGCCGCCTGTGAGACCCCGTCACACAGGGATGTCGAGGAGCATCATGCCGCTGGAAAAAAGGCACCAAAGAGTCGCCCTGCCACGCCGCATCGAGGGCTGCTGGTTGCACTCAAGCGTGAGTTGCGTCAAGGCAACCTGCGCCATGCCAATCGCCTCTGGCACAAGGCCGAGGCCGTTATCGAAGAGCATGATGATGCGGTGCTGGCCAGCGAACTGAAGAAACTGCAGGAACGCCGCGCCGAGCTGCAGGACTGGCATGCCTTTGCCGCCGAACCCAAGAAAGTGGCACTGTGCGAAGCCATGGAGTCGCTCAATGAGGCGTCCATGGATGCCCCCCAGCTAGCTACTGCCATTCAGGCCCTGCACGATGAATGGCGGGAATTGATGAGTTCGGATCAGGACAAGGACCAGGCGCTTTGGGAGCGCTTCAAAAGTGCTTCTGATATTGCCTATCAACCCTGCCAGGCACACTTTGCCGAGCAGGATGTCATCAAGGCCAGTAATCTGCAGCGACGCCGTGAGCTGTGTGATCAACTTGACGCCTTTCTCCGTCGCCAGGACTGGCAGCAGGTGGACTGGCCGGCCTTCTGGCAGATTCGCCAGCAAGCCCCGCGTGACTGGAAGGCCCTGCAGCCAGTCCGTTTCACCGATAACCGTGATCTGCAGAAGCGCTTCTCAGCATTACTTTCCAGCATGGACGAACATCTTGACGGCGCCATCGAACAGGCCGGCGAAGCGCGACAGCAGCTGCTGGATGAAGCCAAACGGTTACAAAGCCTGGACGACCTCCAGGAGGCGGCTCGGTTGGCGCAAGCATTGCAGAAGCGCTGGCGCGAGGCACCCTGGTTGCCGCCGGCCAAGCATCGCGCCCTGCAGAAAACGTTCCGCAAGGTGATGGATAATATTTTTGCTGCACGCAACCAGGCGGCGGAAGCCAGCCGCGAGCACCGTCAACAGCATAACAAGGCGATTGAGCAGCACCTGCTGGCACTGGAAGGCGAATTGGGCAAACCGCTTGCCGCACAGGATGACGCCCTGCTCCGTGAGCACAGCGACGCCTTGCAACAATACCAGGGCGATATGCCGAGGGGTCTCCACCACCGTTACCAGGCCTGTCGACAGGCGCAATCCCGGCGCCGAGAACAGCAAGCACTGTTGCACAAATGGCAAGCGCTGGAGAGCCAGCTTGCCCGACTGCCGGTCGGGGCGGAAAGCAACGATAGCGCTTGTGAAATGGCGGTCGCCCTGGAAGCGATAGCCGGTATGCCTAGCCCGGAGGGCGAGCAGTCCCGGCGCCTCGCCTGGCAACTGGAGCGACTGCCGGCCGCCATGAAACGTCAGCAGTATGACCCCCTTGAGGAGGCCGGCAAAGTGCTTACCGATTACCCGGACGCTTTACTGTGTGATCAGACCCTGGACCGTGCCCGGTCCGCCATCGCGACACTGCAACCGGGTCTCCATACCTGATACCTTCGACGGCGCCGGAGCTGGCTTCGCTGTCGCTCCGGCACGTTATCGGATGCCGGCTTACTGGCCGAATCGTGGCCCCGCTTCAAGAAAATGCTCTTCTTGCGGCGTCGACGCCCTTCCCAGCAGCCGGTTGCGGTGGGGAAACCGGCCAAAGCGGGCAATGATCTCGCGATGCTGATGCGCCGCTCGCAAGCTGGCGGCAACCCTGTCCCGGCATGATGTCGGGCATTGTCGCTGCAACGCCTCGAAACGCTCCACCGCCATGGTCTGCAGGTCTTCGTCTTCAGCATGCATCAACGGCATATAGAAAAAGACGCGCCCGGCGGTCGGTAGCGCGATGTCCATTCTGCGCGACACCCCTTCCACAGCGAGGGTGGCGGCACGATGATCGCCAGCAAAAGCCTGACTGCTGCTCCGATAGATATGACGGGGAAACTGGTCAAGGGTCAGGATCAGCGCCAGCCGGGAGTCGCTGTGGCGTTCCCATTCAACCAGCTCCATTTGCAGCGCGGCTTCCACCCAGCTACCAAACCGTTGAGCGATTTCCATATCATCACCGGCGGTCGCATTGAACCAAAGCCGTTCGGTCTGCCGTGGCGGCCATTCCTTGTCGACCGCATCAGCAAACCAGTAATTCAGTATTTCCTTGTATTGAGAGGCAAAAAAATCCATCAGTGAATGATTCCCTACGGCCGGCATGGGGCCGACAGATTATTACGAATGAGCGGCCAGGCGTTTTCCAGCAGTGCTGGTTGGGCAGCTGCGGTCGGGTGAATACCATCGGCTTGTAACTGGCCGGCCTGAACCACCCCCTGCAAAAAGAATGGCACCCAGGGTAATTGCAATTGTTCGGCCAGTAACCGGAACTGCTGATCGAACAACTGGGTGTAGGCCTGCCCGTAGTTGGGCGGGATGCGCATGCCCAGCAACACGACGCGAGCACCACTAGCCCGGCTTTGTACTACCATGGCCTTGAGATTGGCGCGCATACTCATGGGGGATAGTCCGCGCAAGCCATCATTGCCGCCCAGTTCAATGATCACCAGCTCAGGCTGGTGCTGCTTGATCAGGGCGGGTAACCGGGCCAGGCCTCCGGCGGAGGTTTCGCCGCTGACTGACGCGTTGATCACGGTCTCACCGTGACAATTCTGTTGCAGGCGTGTGGTCAGTAGTGCCACCCAGCCACGGGACTTGTCGAGGCCATAGGCGGCGCTGATACTGTCCCCCATGACAAGCACGCCACCGGCCAATGCCGGCAGAGGCAGGCCCAAAAGCAGCGTTAACAGCAGGCAAAACCTCATGAATGACAGCTCTCCTGTTCTGGTGGCATCGCATGTTTATCAGCAGGTCCCGGGGCCGCAAGGCCCCTTGACCTTGCTGGAGGATATCACGCTGCGCGTTAATGCCGGTGACAGCCTTGCCATCACCGGCCCTTCCGGTTCCGGCAAGTCGACGCTTTTGGGCCTGCTGGCCGGGCTTGATGTGCCAAGCAGGGGGCAAATTACCCTGATGGGCCAGGGGCTTAGTGATGCCAGCGAAGAGCAGCGCGCCCAACTCCGTGGCCAGCACTGTGGTTTTGTATTCCAGCAATTTCATCTGGTTGACGACCTGACCGCGCTGGAAAATGTCATGTTGCCGCTGGAAATATTGGCTCGCCCTGGCGCCCGCGAGCAGGCGGAGCACTGGCTGGCACGGGTGGGGCTGGCAGAGCGTGGGCAGCACTTTCCCGCCCAGTTGTCCGGCGGAGAGCAACAACGGGTGGCGCTGGCCAGGGCCTTTGTCGTGTCACCGGCACTGATGTTTGCCGACGAACCCACGGGCAGTCTGGATTTTCGTAACGGTGAGCACGTGGCGGATCTGTTATTTGATCTTAATCTGCAGCAGCAAACCGCCCTGGTGATGGTCACCCACGACCGGCAATTGGCAAACCGCTGCAACCGACAGTTGGCGCTGGATGCGGGCAAGTTGCATGACTAGTCGACTGTCGCGGGCATGGCGCTCGCCGGCCTTCCGCATCCAGGCGCTCGCGCTGCTGATTGCCGCCCTGGTGCTAACCACGCTGTTGCAAATGCAGGCCGGGCTGGAACAGCGCTTCAATGAGCGCACCGCCACCACCCTTGGCGGCGATTTGGTGCTCTCCGGTAGTCGCGCGCCGGAGCCGGCCCAGGAACAGAAAATGGCCGGCGTTAACGGCGCCACGGTTATTGATTTCGCCAGCGTACTGATTCACAAACAGCAATTTCTGCTCGCCAGTGTCCGTGCGGTATCGCCACATTATCCGCTTTATGGTGAGCTGCTGGCGGCCGACCGGCGCCTCGGCCCGGGCATCCCCCGGGCGCGGGGACCGGCTCCGGGAAATATCTGGCTGGCCGGGACCGCGCTGGATCGCCTGGGACTGGAGGTGGGAGACCACATTGCCCTCGGTCAGCGTCAGTTACGGCTGACCCATGTGATTGTTAAGGAGCCGGATCAGCAGCGCGGATTTTACAGCATGAATCCCGCAGCCATGATCAATCTGGCCGACCTGCCCGGCACCGGCGTGCTGGCCACAGGCAGCCGCTATCGCCACACCCGTCTGCTGTCTGGCGATGGCGCCATTATCGCGCGCCTGCGTAAACAGCTGGAACCCGGGTTGCGTGCAGACCAGCAGCTGCGCTCAGCCCGCGATCCGGCCATGCAGCAACAAGGGCCGCTCAGACAACTGTTTCTCTGGTCAAGGTTGGCGGTGTTGTTGGTGCTGATGTTGTGCACGGCGGCACTCTATCTGGCCGCTCAGGTACGAAGCCGACAACAGCGAACCCTGATTGCCGTTATGAAAACGGTGGGTGCCAGTCGCCGTCAGTTGATGGCACGGTTGATCGGCTCTGACATGCTGCCGTTATTGATGGTTGCCGCAGTGGGTGCCGGGCTGGCGGTACTTGCCAGCATGCCCCTGCTGACCATGCTGGGCATGCCGATGTCATCCCTCTCCTGGCGGGTCCTGGCAGGATGGCTAGGCCCCATGCTGCTTTGGGCCGGTGCCGCCATGCCCATGCTTTGGCAACTGTGGCGAGCCCCTGCGGGGCAGCTGCTTGGCGACCATGCACGCCAGTCGGGTGGCCACCGTACCCTGACGGCCGTGGTGCTGGCCCTGTTGCTGCTGGCCGGACTGTTGTCCGGCTCAGTGACGGCACTGTGGCCGCTGGTACTGATGATGTTGCTGGCAGGTTTGGGATTGCCACTATTGTTGTGGCCGCTGATGCGCCTTGCTGACCAGTTTAGTGACCGGTTGCCGCTGGCGCCGCGCCTGGGGTTGCGCCGGCTCAGTCGTCGCCAGGCAATTACCCTGCCCTTGCTGGCATCCTTGTCGTTGGCACTGGCAGTGATCAGCCTGTCAATGCAGAACGGTCATCAGCTGGTCAGCCAGTGGCGCGGCAGCCTTCCTCAACAAGCGCCCAACTATTTTGTCATCAACCTGTTTGAGCATGACCTGCCCGTGTTGCGGAAATGGTTGCATGAGCATGGCGCCAGGGCTCAGCCGCTCTACCCGATTTCCCGGGCACGACTGACCGCGATAAACGATGAACCGGTTCGTGCTGCGGTCAGCAAGGAGAGTGACCGCGCAGAGCGGGCCCTGAACCGGGATTTATCGTTGACAGAGGCCCAGCGGCTGCCGGACAGCAATAAGGTGACAACAGGACGGTGGGTGCGCAGCGCCGGTGAAGTATCGGTGGAGGCACGCCTGGCGGAAAGCCTGGGCATTGTTGCCGGCGACACCCTGACGTTTACCGGCAGTCGAGGTCAGCTAAATGCCCGCGTGGTGGGGCTGCGTGAAGTAAATTGGGAGAGTTTCTCGCCAAATTTCTATTTCATGTTCGGGCCCGGCAGCCTGGCGGATCAGGATCGTACCTGGCTAACCAGCTTTTACCTGCCAAAGGATGACAGCGGCCAGTTGGCGGGGCTGGTACAGCAGATGCCACAGATTTCCCTGCTGGACGTCAATGCGCTGCTCAATACCCTGCAAAACCTGATTCGTCAGGCCAGTCAGGCAGCGCTGGCGCTGGGTGTGGCATTGCTGCTGGCCGCATTGCTGGTACTGTTGGCGGCCTGGCAGGCCGGCCATCTGCAGCGTCGCGAGGATAACCGGTTACTGGTCATTCTGGGCGGCCAGCGGGCGCTGTTGCGTCGCGTCAGCGCCTGGCAGGCAGCGTTTCTCGCCATATCCGCAGCACTGTTGGCAAACCTTGTGCACCTGGCCGCGCTGTGGCCGCTGGGTCAGTTGTTATTCGATGGGCAGGTACCGCTAACGTTGTGGTTATTGCTCCCCTGGGCCCTTGCTGCTCTGCTGGTGGCGGTGGCCGCGCTGAACCCGGGCGCCAGTGCCCCGCGCCAGGCTCCAGTAACACAGTAGTGCCAGCAGGCTGCTGCCCGCCATCAGCGTACTCATGGGGCGCGGCGTGCCGTCATGCCAGACCCCAAGCAGCGAACCGATGGCGCCGGCCAACAGGAACTGCAATGCACCATTAAGGCCGGTGGCCGCGCCACTGTCATGCTCGAACAGGCTCAGGAAGCTGGCCACCGCATTGGGAATCACCAGTGCCACCATGCCAGCCGCAACCATGATCAGCGGTACGGTGAGTACCAGGCTCAGCCTGCCACTGTAGATCAGCGCCAGCAGCGTCAGGCCGGCCATTGCCTGAAGAACCAGTGCCACGGCCATAATGTCGGCACTGCGATAGCGTCGAAGTAACAACACATTGAGACGGTTCAACCCCAGCATGGTGACCACATTGGCGCCGAAATAGAGCGGAAATGCCGCCGCGCTGACACCGAAGTAATCCATGTACAGGAAGGCCGCATCAGTAATGAAGGTAAACATGGCGGCAAAGGCCAGACCGTTGGCCAGAATGAACCCCATGGCTGCGCGCTGACGCAGCACCCGGCCATAGGCGCTGAACATGCGTTGATGCAGGGGCTCGGCGCTGCGGTTTGCGGGTACCGCGGGCAGTGCAAAGCGGATCAGCAACAGTAGCGCTATACCGTAGCCGGACAGCATCACAAAGATGCTTTGCCAGCCGGCGCTTTTCAGCAGCGTGGCCCCCATTGCAGGCGCCAACAGTGGCGCCATCAGCATCACCATGCCAATGGAGGTCAGCACCCGGGCAGCTTGCTGGCCACTGAAATGGTCGCGCACCGAGGCCCCGGCAATCACCACCGTCGCTCCGCCACCCAGCGCCTGCAGCACGCGCAGCAGGTAAAGTTGCCAGATTTGCTGGCTGATCACGATGCCGGCACTGGCGACGATGAACACCATCAGCCCCACATAGGCCACCGGTTTGCGGCCAAAATGGTCCGACAGAGGCCCGCCCAGCCACTGCCCGCCTGCTACCGCCAGCACATACAGACTGACGGACAGCTCAACATCATGAATCGGCACCTGAAAATGACCCGACATGGTCAACAGGGCCGGCAGATAGGTGTCGATGGCCAGAGGGCCCAGTGCGACCAGCGCGCCAAGCATCAGGGCGAGGCGCTGCGGGCTGATGGAAGACATCGATTATTCCGGTAAAGGTGGGCTCAGAGGGTACCTTATGACCGCTCTCTGCGCAGCCATTGAGCGCCATTGCGGCCATTTTTTTCGGGCCATCCAGAAAAATCGGTTGCCTGTTCCACGGTGGCTTGTGACTATCTGCAAGCTCGAAGTGTGTTGCAAGGACCTTCATGGAACTCAGTGTCCCCTTTCAGTTGGCGATCGTCGCCGTGGTCGCCTTTCTCTGCCAATGGGCCTCCTGGCGTATCAAGTTACCGGCGATCCTGCCGCTACTGCTGACGGGTCTGGTTCTTGGCCCGGCCACGGGATTGGTAGACCCCAATCGTCTGTTTGGCGGTTTGCTGCTGCCCGGGGTATCACTGGCGGTCTCCATCATTCTTTTTGAAGGGGCCATGACGCTGCACTTCAACGAGATCCGCGGGTTGGAAAAGACGGTACGCCGTCTGGTCTCCTGGGGCGCCATGGTGACTTGGGCCATTGTTACCGTGGCGGCCTGGTGGTTGATTGGCCTTCCGCTCGGTCTGGCCCTGTTGTTTGGTGCCCTGGTGGTGGTCACCGGCCCCACCGTGATCGTACCCCTGCTACGAAGCGTCAGGCCGGTTAGCAGCGTGGCGCGTTTGCTGCGCTGGGAAGGCATCGTGATTGATCCGCTGGGCGCCATACTGGCAGTACTGGCCTATGAATTTGTGGCCGTCAGCGGCCATGACAGCGCCCTGCTCCACTCCCTCTGGCTGTTTTCCAAGACGGTGGTGATCGGCGCCCTGGTCGGTGGCGCAGTGGCCTTTGGCCTGGCGGAATTGCTACGCCGGCATCTGGTGCCGGAATATCTGCGGAGTTTTCTGGTGTTGTCCGCGGTGGTCGGCGAGTTTGTGTTGGCCAACGGTATTGCCGAGGAATCCGGCCTGGTAGCGGTCACCGCCAGCGGCATTGTGCTGGCCAACCGCAAGGGCGTGCGCACCGATGACATTCTCCACTTCAAGGAGAACCTGTCAGTAATGCTGATTTCCGGGCTATTTATTATCCTGGCGGCCCGCCTGGAGACCAGCCAGCTCAGCCAGCTGGGTCTCGGTGCGGTGATGGTGTTGGCGATCATCCAGTTTGTCGCCCGGCCGCTGTCTGTCTGGGTGTCGACGTTGGGCTCGACACTGAATTGGCGTGAAAAGGCCTTGCTTGCCTGGATCGCACCGCGCGGTATCGTGGCGGCGGCGATTTCCGCCCTGTTCGCCGAACGGCTTTATCAGAACGGCGTCCCCGGGGCCGAAATGCTAGTACCGCTGACCTTTATGGTGATCATCGGTACCGTCGCCCTGCAAAGCCTGACTGCCCGCCCCCTGGCGCAGTTGTTGAAGGTCGCCGAACCTGCCCCGCGGGGCTTTTTGATCGTTGGCGCCAACCCGGTGGGACGAGCCATTGGTGTCGCTCTGCAAAAAAACGGCTATCCGGTGATGGTGACCGACTCCAGCTGGGAATCCATTCGCGCGGCACGCATGGAGGGGCTTGGCACTTTCTATGGCAATCCGGTTTCACAACATGCCGACCAATATCTGGATCTGGTGGGATACGGCAAACTGCTCGGCATGAGCCCGCGCCGGGAACTGAATACCATGGCTACCATGCGTTACCGGCTGGAATTCGGTGAGCAGAATATCTTTAGCCTGCCAGTGCCCAAGGCCGACAAGGAAGTAAAGCATGAGGTGGCGCCGGAGCATCGTGGTGCCACCCTGTTCGCTGCTGACATGACCTATGCGCGCCTGGCGAGCCTGTTAAGTCAGGGGGCGGAGATACGCAAGACACGCCTCAGCGAAGAGTTTGACTTTCAGGCCTACAAGAGTACCGAAGGGCGCCAGGTATGGCCGCTGTTTGCCATTGATCCCCGCGAGCGGGTGGTGGTGTTCACGGCTGAAGGGCACCCCGAGCCCAAGGCTGGCTGGTTTGTGCTGGGCCTGGTGAAGGAAGAAAAGGCCAAGGAAGAGGCCCGCGTGGAAGCCCGTGCAGAGGCTGCCGCCGAAAAGGTGGCGGCGGAAAAGAATGCCGACAAAAAGAGCAATGGTGCGAGCTAGGCCCCCATGCACGCTTAAGGGCTCGCTGAGCCTGTAAGGTTTTTCAGCGGGTCGCTAGTCAGTATCCACGAAAGAGTCGATCAGGCCGCAGACGCGGCCATCATCCAGGCGACAGTCCGGCGCCTGCTGCCAGGCCTGCATGGCCTTGCGCATGCGAAGGCTGAGTTGTTGCAGCTCCGCAATGCGTGCCTCTACCTCGCCCAGACGCGTTTCGATTAGCGCCCGTGCGTCGCCACAGGGTACCTTGCCGGTTTCGGACTCCTCGACCAGCACCAGAATATCGTTAAGGGTAAAGCCCAGCGAGCGCGCCTTGAGCGCAAAGCGCAAGCGCCGCAGGTTGGTGCCATCATAGATACGGTAGCCATTTTCCGGGTCGCGGCGAGGCACCAGCAGGCCGATATCGGTGTAGTGACGTACGGTTTCGCCAGTGGTCTCGGCGGCTTTTGCCAGGTCTGATACGCGCATTCAGTGCTCCTTCAGCCATTGCGCCAATGACGTTGAGGGCGTCAGTTGCTGTTGCCGGTAAAAACGGCGGATCTGTTCCGCCAGGTCGACGTTGGGAAACTGCCGGTGCAAAGCCTCAAGCAGTGGCTGCTGACGGGACCAGGGTTGCTTGCCCGCCAGCGAACACTGCAGGGTGGCATCCGCCAGGACCCGCACACCGGGAAATTTCAGCCGCTGGCGAGCCAGCCAGGGGGCCAGCCAGTGACATTGATGATATTGCAGCGCCTGCTGGCCGGCCAGTGCGGGCAAATAAGCATCAGCGCCAAGCACTTGCTGAAGCTGCACAAAAACTTTTTTGAATGGCTTTAATGCCCCCCCCTGGATGGCGCGGGTCATTTGCCAAAGCGCGGGTTCATGGTCGACAGGCTGTGCGGCCAAGGCAGCATCCTGGCAGGGCCGCCCGGCGCACTGGATCAACCATAACGCCCGTGCTGCGGGCTGCCCCTGACTCAATCGTCGCAGTGTGCCCGAGGCCTCTGGCTGCTTCTGCAAGGCCTGCAGAAAGGCCTTGCCGTGGCCACTCTCAAGCCAGTCGGCCAGCGCCACCAGCGCGGTCAGGTGAACGCCGGCGGCATAGTCGTACCAGTCACCTAGTTGATAGCTGCCCTTGCTATTGGTGGCGCCTTCAAGGCGCAGATAGTTGAGTTGGCCATTGGCAAAATGAACACGCACGCGGGCGGCAAAGCGGCCACCGCGCTGGCTGAACCCAGTGATGGCAAAGCGCTGCAATGGCGTTTGCGTCAACCAGTGCTGAAGAAGCGATGCGGGAATGTTTGCCAGGGTCTGATGTGACAGCGGTCCAGCCAGACCCTGCGACTGGAAATCCTCACGCAATTGCTCAATCACCGGCGCCTGGGCGGTGGCCCAAAGAGGCAGAACCAGCAATGCCAGTAGCAGGCGTATTCGCATCATCCACTCCAACGTCCCGGAAGCCGCCTACCCTAGCCTGCCTTGCCGCCGTTGGCGAGCATCAGGCCGGATAACCGGTGATGCTTCGAATACTGCGGTACAGCGGTGCCAGCCGCCCATACATGCGCTGGTAGACCTGGCGGAACAATGCCTGATAAAGCGCGACCTGTTGCGGCTGTGGCTCGAAGCGCTGGCCCGGGTGGGTCATGGCCGCCACCGCACTGCGGTAATCCGCGTGCAGCCCCATGGCCACGGCGGCATTGATCGCCGCCCCCAGGCCGGAGGTTTCACTGGTATGGGGACGTACCGCCGGCAACCCGAAGATGTTCGCGGTGATCTGCATGATGGCATCGCTTTGCGAACCGCCGCCGGAAACCCGCAATTCACGAATGGCCGTGCGATTACGTTTCTCCAGCCGCTCCTTGCCATCGCGCAAGGCGTAGGCGATGCCTTCGATAATGGCCCGGTAGAGATGGGCGCGGGTATGGACATCGCCAAAACCGATAATGGCGCCCTTGGCTTCAGGGCCGGGAATGCGCACACCCGGATTCCAGAATGGCTGCAGGGTCAGGCCCATGGCACCGGGCGGCGACTGCTGTAACAGTTCCTCGAACAGGGTTTCTGCAGCCACGCCCAGTTCGGCGGCACGCTGCACTTCCTGCTGGCCGAATTCGCGCTTGAACCAGTTCACCATCCAGTAGCCACGCTGAACGATGATTTCCGAGTTGTAACGGTCCGGTACGGCGGCATTGTAGGCCGGCACAAAGGTGATAGGCTCCACATAGCGGGCGTTGCAGGTATTGAAGGTGGCGGTGGTGCCATAACTAAGATTGCCGATGTCCGGCGTGAAGGCGCCAGAACCCAGTACCTCACAGGCCTTGTCAGCACCGCAGGCCACCAACGGCAGTCCGGCAGGGATGCCGGTCTCATCGCTGGCCGCGGCACTGATCTTGCCCAGTAACTCGCCCGGCTCTACCAGATCTGGCAGCTGCTCACGGCGCACCCTCAGTGCCTTCCATTTGAGGTCATGGCCGGCAGCCCAGCGGCGCGCCTTGAAGTCATAGGGCAAATAACCGACCTGGGAGGCGGTACAGTCACGCAACTGCCCGCAAAGCCGGTAGTTGAGGTAACCGGACAACAGTACAAAGTGGGCGGTACGTGCCCAGATGTCCGGTTCCTCTACAGCCAGCCAGTTACACTCTGCCTTGGCCTGGAACTGGCGCAGGGTTTCACCCTGGCCCAACAGGCTTACCGGCGCCGACAGATACAGTGGCAGCCGAGGAAAATGGCTGGTGCGGCGCTGGTCGAGCCAGATAACCGCCGGTCGCAGCGGCTTCATGGCCTGGTCCAGGCAAACCACGGAGGCGCGCTGGGTAGTCAACGCCACCGCCACGACCCGCGCCTTGAACTCAGGGTGCTGTTGCCACAGGCGCTGGCAGGCGCCAGCCAGGTTATCCCAAAGGTAATCGGCCGATTGCTCGGCCTGGCCCGGTTGACCAGGACGATAGGGCTCCACCGCTTGCTGAACGCGAGCCACCAGCTCACCACTGGCGGAGAACAGCATGGCACGGGCGCTTTGTGTGCCCTGATCAAGGGCCAGCAGCAGTGGCGCCCCCATCAGGCCGCCTGCTCCCGGCCCTCATCGGCGGGGACGCCATAGTAGCGCTGGTGGATTTCCAGATAGCGTTGATGCTCCTGTTGCCAGCGTGCCTCGTCCCAACCGAGCTGCGCCTGAATGGTGGGTTTGAGCTGGCATAACGCCGCATCACCGGCCTGCGGCAGGATCAGTCCCAGGCGGGTTCGCCGCAGCATCAGGTCGTCCAGGTGCACCACTGCTTCGCGCTCCAGTATCCACTGGATAAAGGCGATTGCCTGCTGGTCACTGTGCAGAAACGACTCCACCGCCTGGGGGGCGCCGTCCAGCGGTAGAAACCCCGGTTCACGGCTTTTCTGGCTGCGGCGATGTTCCGCATCATCGATGATGCCGCAGGCCTGCAGGGCATCCAGAGCGATCAGCCGAAACGTGGTGAGTTTGCCGCCACTGACGGTGACTACACCGTTATCGCCCCAGACGGCATGATCGCGTCGCTCTTTGGACGGGTCCACACCCTTGCCGGAAGCAATCACCGGGCGCACACCGGCAATGGTGGCGTAGATGTCCTGGCGCCGGATATTGGCCTCGGGGAACTGGCTATTGATCAGTTTCAGCAGGTAGCTGACCTCCCCTGCCGAGGCGGCTGCCTCGATATCCATGTCCTGGGGATGATCCAGGTCGGTGGTGCCGACACAGGTAACGCCTTCCCAGGGGAAAATGAACACCGGCCGGCCATCGTCCGGATGCATCACGGTCAGGCAGTCGTTGACCGGCAGACGGGCAGGATCGACGAAGAGGTGGCTGCCGCGCAGTGGCCGTACCCGCTCGTCACTGCCGGACAAGCGGTCAGCCCAGGCGCCGGTGGCATTAACCACGCGGCTTGCGGTCAAGGTATGTTGCGTGTCGTTGAGGCGGTCTTGCACGGTCACCGAAAAATCCCCGGGTGCGCCGCTGATGGCCGTGACCCGCGCATAGTTAACCGGCTGGCCGCCATGCCGTGCCGCCTCCAGGAGCGTGCGGATGACCAGGCGGCAATCATCGGTTAGCGCATCGGTGTAACTCATGGCGCCGCTGATGCCCTCACGGCGCAGCCCCGGCACGCGCTCGAAAAGACTGTCGCGCTTGAGATAGCGGTGGTCACGAATACCGGCAAGGAAATCGTACAACCACAAGACTGCCTTCATTGGCCAACGCCCCGGGAAGGTACCCTTTTGCAAGGGGAACAGGTAGGTGGCGCGCTCCACCAGGCCGGGGAGTTCCTCTAGCAGACGCTCACGCTCCAGCAGGGAGTGACGGGTCAGGCGCACATCCCCCTGGGCGATATAGCGCAGGCCACCATGAACCATTTTGGAAGAACGACTGGATGTGCCCCAGGCAAAATCAGTCTGTTCCAGCAATAATGCGCGTTGCCCGCGACGCGCTGCCTCCAGCAGCACACCGGCACCGGTAATGCCACCACCGATGATAATCAGATCCCAGGGCTGGCTCGATTGCAGAGGATCACGATTGCCCAGTTGTATGGGGCGTGCTTTGCCTTCCATTAGCGGTCACCGTCGATAAGGCAGCCCGGATTGAGCTGATGCTGCGGATCGAAGTGGTCAAACAGGGTGTGCAGCACGGCCATTCCCTGCTCGCCTTTCTCTTTTACCAGCCAGGGCGCGTGATCGCGGCCAACCCCATGCTGGTGGCTGATAGTGCCGCCCTGGGCGGCGATGACATCACTGGCCGCGCTTTTCATGGCCGCCCAGCGTTGGCGGGTGTGCTCATAATCCGGGGAACAGCGGAACACATAGGTGGTGTAGATGCTGGAACCTTGCGGGTAAAGATGCGAGAGATGAGTGAAGACATGTACCGATTCGCCATCGCCGGCATGGTCGCGAATGGCCTGCTCAATGCGCGTGACGGTATCGGTAACCTTGTTCCAGTCGACGCAGGTTTCCAGAGTGTCCACGGCGTACCCGTGCTCCCAGAGCCCGTGACGCAGGTAGGGGGAACGGAAACGGGATTCCTCCCATTTCCTGGCCAGCAGGGCCCCGGTATTAACGCCACCGGCGTCGCGAATCCGTCGCCGGGCCTCGGCCAGGGTCTGCCGGGTTTGACGCGTGGAACCAGTCACCCCAAAGGTGATCATGCACTTGCGGTTTCCACAACCGCGCAGTGACAGGTAGCGGTGCAACAGCCTGACCAGTTGTTCGTGACCGGCCAGCATCAAATGGGTCCGGGTTTCTTCCGCATTGGACAACCGCAGCATGGAAAGCGGTATCTTTGCCTGGGTCATGTCGCGAACCAGTTTGATGGCACTATCCCAGTCCGGGGCGAAGGCCACCTGAAACGTTTCTGCCTCCGGTAGTGGCGTTACCCGTACCTTGACCTCGGTAATGATGCCCAGACGCCCTTCCGAACCGAGTACCATTTCACGCAGGTCCGGGCCTGCCGAAGAGGCAGGAATCGTCGGTATGGTCAGGGTGCCACGCGGTGTCTCTACCCGACCGCCGGCAAACATCTGTTCGATGCGACCATAGCGCATGGACTGTTGCCCACTGGATCGGCTCGCCACCCAGCCGCCAATGGTGGAAAGCTCCCAGGATTGCGGATAATGCCCGAGCATGTAGCCTCGTTCACGCAATTGCTGTTCAACCAGCGGGCCCGGCGTGCCGGCACCGAAGGTGGCTATCTGGCTTTCGTTGTCCAGGTCCATCAACTGGTTCATGCGTGCCAGGCTAAGGGTCAGCACTGGCTGATCCAGACTCGGCGGGTTGATGTGCCCAGCCACCGAGGTGCCACCGCCATAGGGGATGACGACCACATTGTTGGCCAGAGCCCAGTCGAGCAATTCACGCACCTGCTGGCTGTCTTGCGGTTCCGCCACGCCGTCCGGGAAAACCTCAAACTGACCGGAGCGCATGGCTAGCCAGTCAGGCAGGCTTTGCCCGCGAGCATGGCGAAGGCGAACTTCCGCCTCGGTACTGATCTGTGGGTGGGCGGGCAAACGACTGGCGGGGACCCGCTCGAGTACGGACTGCAAATCGGCATCGACAAGTGGACGCCCCTGCCCCAGGCGCGCCTGAACAAACCGCAAGCCGGAAGGCTTGAGAGGATAATGATTGGCACTGTCGCCCCATCCGTTCCAGCGTCGCATGTCATAACTCCTGAGACTTGAGTCCGGCAAACCGGTAACCCGAAAATCGCGACATACTGTGACAGTGTCATGTCGCTGCTGATGCCGGCTTTGCGGCGGACAATACAGTAACGGGCGATGCACCATTTTTCACTGGCATGGCAGGACAGCATATGGACAATTTGTGACAGGCTGCGTGTAATTCACGACACTCCCGGGCTATTCATCCCGCTGGCCGGGCATCGCGCCAGAGACGTTAGGCGGTTTGCCGATCAGCTAAGGCAACCAGCGTCAAAACTGTCTGTTTTTTGCGCAACAGGGTCCAAAATTGAGGAAAATGCCATCAATCCTGTGACAGTGGCCACCTGTTCTGTGTCTGGTGTGAAATAGCCACTTTACCAACTTTTACCGCAAGGCTATGGTGCGACTAGGCCTTATGTCCTACAAAACAAGCACACAAACATGATCTAGGAGCTTTCATGAAACGGATCGCTGGATGTCTCGTAATTGCCAGTGCTGTTGCCCTGCAACCCGCCTGTAGCACCATCAACCCCTATACCGGTGAAAAACAAACGTCCAATGCCGCCAAGGGCTCTGCCATCGGCGCTGTAGCCGGCGCACTGGTGGGGATTGCCACAGGCAGCGACGCCAAAGAACGTAAAGAACGTGCCCTGAAAGGTGCCGGCATTGGTGCCATCACCGGCGGTGGCGTGGGTTATTACATGGATGTACAGGAAGCCAAGCTGCGTGAAAAGCTGAAGAATGCAGGGGTTTCCGTTACCCGCGATGGTGACAATATCATCCTCAACATGCCGGGCAACCTGACTTTCGATACCGACAGCTCCACGGTGAAGTCTTCTTTCAAGCCGGTACTTGATGCCGTCTCCGATGTGCTCAAGGAATATGAGTCCACCATGATCCAGGTGGCCGGCCACACCGACAGCACCGGTGGTGACCGCTACAACATGATGCTCTCCCAGCAACGCGCCCAGGCCGTGGCCAACGTGCTTGCCGGCTACGGCGTACAACAGGTACGCATGGACGTGGTCGGTTTCGGTGAAACCCAGCCGATTGCCAGCAACAGCACTGCCAGCGGCCGTGAACAGAACCGCCGCGTGGAGCTGACCCTGCTGCCTTATACCAAGTAAGGCCGCAGTCTGGCGGGGCCCTGCCCCGCCTTCCCCCCCCTGTTTTTTCAATTCAACCGCAATATCCGGGATGCGCCCGCCTGTGTGTCGAGCCACAATGACTTTCCTCACAGGATGGAGACCGTGATGACGGCTTCCCCGGAGTTTTCAAATACCGATGCACGCCTTGCTCAGGTTCTACGCCGGGATAAAAACGCGGATGGTCAATTCGTCTATGCCGTGATCACCACCGGGGTGTATTGCCTGCCTTCCTGTCCGTCACGGCCTGCCCGGCCCGAAAACCTGCGTTTTTTTGATAACCCAGCCGCCGCTCGCCAGGCCGGTTTCCGTGCCTGCCGACGCTGCCACCCGGATCAGCCGGATTGGCACATGCAGAGACTGGCGAGCTTGTGCCGTATTCTGGAGCAGGATGGCCCGGCACCGCCCCTTGATGAACTGGCAGCACA
>JAWVWY010000050.1:0-19926 GCA_033723495.1 Alcanivorax sp.
ATTGTACCCATAGCCGGCGCCGCTGCCGCGTTCGTCCTCAAAGCCGCTGACCACCGGGTAGAAGTTGGTGGGGTCGGCGTGGATAGAGATATAGAGCACGTCGTCGCGCTGGTAGAAAATTTCCTGAATGCCCTGGCCGTGGTGCATGTCCGGATCGAGAATGGCTACACGACTGAATTTTTCCCGCAGGGCGGTGGCGGCGATGGCGGCGTTGTTCAGGTAACAGAAGCCGCCAGCCCGGTCGGCACGGGCATGATGACCGGGTGGCCGACACAGGCCATAGGCAAAGCGCTCGCCGTCGAGCAGGTCGTCGGCGGCGCTCAGGGCGCTCTGCGCCGACCAGTAGGCGGCCTGCCAGGTGTGTTCGCCGATCGGACAGCTGCCGTCGGCCTGGTAGCGGGCCGCCTCGGCGAGGATGCCGCGCAGCGGATTGGGCTCGGGGACATAGATATTGGAAATCACTTCCGGGCCCCAGTCCTCGTCGATGGCCATCCAGCGACGGTGGGCGGATTCCAGAAACCGCAGGTAGCCCAGGTCATGGACCCGTGTCAGCAGGGTCATGCCATGGTCGGCGGGTGGCGCCACATTGATGCCCAGCTCGCCCAACGCGGCAATCAGCGGCGTGGTGCGCTCTGGCACTTCCTGGGGTTTGCGCAGCTGCCCGCGGGTCAGGTAGCTGCCGGGAACATGGCCGTTCTGGGCGGTATCAAAGTAGGCTTTCATGGCCTTGGCTCCAAAGCGCATCCGTCCCTTGAGACTAGAGCATGAGCCATCAGGCTTCAAAACCCCCGTGTGCAGTGAAGAACCGGGGGAGTAGGGTATTAACCAACAACAGGAGGAATGTGATGCAGGATATTGTCAGCCGTGCGGTGAACTACCGGGCCAATGGCCAGGACTATCGGGGCGAGCTGTTGCACCAGGCCGGCGCCCGCCCGACCCGGGCGCTGTTGATGGCGCCCAATTTTCTCGGCGTTACCGACGCCGCCCTGCATCAGGCCCGGCAACGCCTGGATGCCAACAGCGTGATTTTTATTCTCGACCCTTACGGCGTCGGCAGGCGCCCGCAAGACCCGCAACAGGCCGCCGCCGCGATCAAGCACCTGCGCGCCAACCCCCAGGCGCTGCGACCGGTATTGCATGCGGCCCTGTCCGCCTTGCGCCACGAAGCGGTAGCGCTGGGCGTGGCCGAGGAAAACGTGGCAATTTTCGGTTTCTGCTTTGGCGGCGCCTGCGTGCTGGAGCTGGCTCGCAGCGGTGCCCAGGCCCGCGCCTTCATCAGCTTCCATGGTCTGCTGACCAGCGATTTGCCGGCTACGCAAACGCCCAGTGGCCCGCTGCTGATACTCAATGGCGCCGATGATCCGATGGTCGGGGCGGACGGTCAGGCGGCCTTCCAGAAGGAAATGGACGCGGTCGGGGCGGACTGGACGCTGGTGAATTACAGCGGCACGGTGCACTCCTTTACCGACCCCGGCGCCAACATACCCGGCCGTTCGGTCTACAACCCGACGGTGGCCCGGCGTGCCTTTGCCGCCATGGATGACCTGCTCAATGAGGTATTCGAACACGGTCTGTGCCACAACGCGGGCGATAACCGTTAACCGTCGGCTAAAGCACAAGGGACAGCAACAGCGGCAGTGTCAGAAACGACAGCAGCGTGGATACCAGCACCATGGCGGCCACTTCCTGGGTGCCCTGGTTATAGGCCCGGGCCAGCAGGTAGTTGAATACCGCCACGGGCATGCTTGATTCGATCAGCACCACGCCGCGCAGGGTGCCGGTCAGATTGAAGGCCGTGACCACCGCCCAGCCGATGGCAAAGCCCAGCGCCAGGCGCACTACCGCAAAGGTGGCGCTGGCGCCCAGCTGCCGGACCTTGAGCTGTGACAGAGACACGCCCAGGGTAATCAGCATCAGCGGAATGGTCAGGTCGCCCACCAGTTTGACGCTGTTATAGAGCCACTCCGGCAGCCGGATATCGCCAGCCACCATGGCCACCGCCACCAGTACCGAAATCAGAATCGGTTGACGCAGCACCTTCAGCGACAGCCCCTCTCCGCTGACGATTACCAGCCCCAGGGAAAACTGCACCACCGCATAGACCATCATCCAGGCCAGCGCCAACGCCAACCCCAGCTCACCGAACGCCAGCATGCACAGCGGGATGCCCATGTTGCCGCTGTTGGCAAAGGTCAGCGATGGCACAAAGATGCGTAACGGCCGGCCGCTCAGGCGCACGATAAGCGCGCTCACCAGCAGGGTGGCAAACAGCACCAGCAGCGCCAGCCCGCCAATATGGGTCAGCGCGCTCATATCCAGATGAGTGCGTCCCAGGGTGGCGACGATCAGACAGGGCGCGCTGACACCGGTTACCAGCGACGTCACCATGGCGGTATCAAATGGCCGCCCGGCCCGCGCCCAGCCATACCCGAGGCCGGCGCAAAGTAAAACCGGGGCAATGATGGTCCAGATGGTGGCGAGCATGGTGAATCTGTAATGGCCTGTGGAGCGTGCAGTCTGAGAGCTACAGCGGCCCCTGTCTATTTCCGCGCTTCCAGGCCTATCCCTGTAGGAGCTTGCACGCGAACAAGCCCTATCCATTTGCAAACAGACACCGATAGGGGGCGTAATGCTGTTCACTTAAGCGGTGCAAATCTGGTTCAACCCTTTCAGGCAGGCCCCCTCTCCCCAACCCCTCTCCCGCAAGGGGAGAGGGGCTTAACATCTAAAGTGAACAGCATTGCCGCAGGGGCGACGAGCCGGTGAAGATTTTGGGGGCTTGGGATTTTGGGGTTTCAGCCTATCGCGTCCGACGTCCGACGTCCGACGTCCGACGTCCGACGACCGACCTCAGACAATGGAGCAGGCTGATTTCTCTCTAATCCGCGCAAAACCTTTTTCAGCGGGAGTGCTTACGGAATTGCCCCGGCGTCATGCCGGACCATTGCCGAAAAGCATGGCTGAAATTGGTCTGGTCGCTGTAGCCCAGTTGTTCGGCAATCTGCTCCAGCGACAGTGTGGTACCCAGCAGCAATCGTACAGCGTTTTCCTTGCGGAAGTGGGTGAGCACCGCCTGGAAGTGGGTGTGCTCACGGGTGAGCTGACGTTTGAGTGTGCTGCGTGACATGTTGAGCGCGCGGGCGATACTTTCCTGGTTGGGGGCGATGCTTCCCTGTGTCAGCAGCTGACGGATTCTGGAAACCAGCGGAACGGTTTGCTGTTGATGTGCCAGTTGTTCTTGCCGTTCTTTTACCAACCGATGGTGGGTCAGGCTGTCGGCATATTGGCTGGGCAGATCCAGCGCCATTACCGGCACGGTGAGGGAAGAGATGACGCCGTCGCATTGCCAGTTTTTCGGCAGTGTCGGTGCCAGATCATGGAGACCGTATTCCTTTGCCAGGCTGATCTTTAGCGGTGGGGTCTGGCCTGTCAGCAGGGTGCATAGGCGTTCCAGCCCGGCGCAGCCGTAGAGGGCCAGCAGGGGGTCGAGCAAGGCGGAGCCGCTGTGCGGCTGAATCTGGATATGCCCGCTTGCTTCGGTCTCGTAAAAGCGAAGGCTGACCGCATTGGTCAGCAACGGCAGGAACCGGTACAGGCCCAGCGCGTCCCGTAACGTGGGCGCGGTCATGATCAGCAGGCTCAGGTTGCCCTGGCTGGTGAGGGTGACCTGTTGGCCGAATTCAAAGGCCAGACGTTGGGGGTGGATCTCCGGCCAGGCGTTTAGCAGCGCTTCCAGCGATTGCGGCGATAGTCTGGCTTCGCTCAGTTGCAGCGGGTCCAGACCGGTTTTTACCAGATGCTGTTTCAGGTACTCGGTGGTTGCCACCGGCAACAGACTGCTCTCCATCAACTGGAGCAGATAGTGGCCGGGTATGTAGGGGCTGGCAGTGGTCATGGTCACCGTGGTCGTGGTTGGCTGAGCCAAATTCACAATAAAACAGGCCCTGGTCACATGGGGGCCGGTGGCTATCTCTGTCCATACTTACATTGATCAATGACAAGGTGGTAGTGATAAACGCTGCCAATCTGTTTATCGCCCGTTTGGGCCCGCAGGCCCCGGAGATGTGCCATGAATGCTGTGACCCGTATCGGCAACAAGGTGCGCCGCCTCGCCGGTGCCACCGTGGGGATTCCGCCGCGCCAGATCGACTTTCATTTTGCCGAGACAAGCCCACGCTATATGTACGGCAATAACGCCACCGCGTCTCTGCATTTCGCCGTGCTTTCCGGATTCTTCCCGCCCGGGGAGATGTTTTTTGTGGAATCGGTGCGGCGTTACCGCCACCGCATTGCCGATCGGCGACTGAAGGCCGAGGTGTCCGGCTTTATCGGTCAGGAAGCGATTCACAGCCGAGAGCATGAACGCCTGAATGCCTTTCTGGCTAAGCGAGGTATTGATACCACGGTGGCGGAGAAGAGTGTCAAAGCCGGACTATGGCTGTTGTCCCGTCTGCCGGCCAGCCAGCAGCTGGCGTGTACCACCTTCATGGAACACTTCACCGCATCCCTGGCTGAACAGTTGCTCACCGATGAGGACTTCCGACGCCGGGCCGACCCGGAGCTACTGACCCTTTGGGAATGGCATGCACTGGAAGAGCTGGAGCACAAGTCGGTGACCTATGATGTCTATAACCGGATAGGCAATCGCTGGTATCAGCGACTGCTGGCCTTGCCGCTGGTCGTGGCGAGTCTGACCCCGGGGCTGCTGATCAGCTGGTGCTGGATGGTCGCCAGAGAAGGAAAGGCAACGGACTGGAAGGATATTGCTGAAGGGCTGTCGTTGCTGCTGGGGCGAAAAGGCTTTATCACCGGGATACTGCCACTGATGCCCGAGTACTTTGCCCGCAATTTTCACCCCGCCCAGCGCGATACCTCGGCGTTGGAGCAAGCCTGGCGGGAAAAACTGTTTGGTGAAAACGGCGAGCTGCGGGCTGTCTGGCGCAACGCCAGCTGATGAGCCACCTCATGTCGATGCGATAACGCGGGGGGTGGATTGACCGCAGAGATCACAGAGATCACAGAGATCACCGAGCACACCGAGCACACCGAGCACACCGAGCACACCGAGCACACCGAGCGCACCGAGCGTTGATCCTTGTTTGCCTCGGTGATCTCCGTGCTCTCTGTGGTCAAAGCGATTTCGAAGGTGGGTGTTTGTCACCCCGCCCGCGGCGCGCCGACAAGCAGGGTCAGACCGTCAGGTAGCTTTTGATCAGGGTGTCATCCAGTTCGCTCATGGCGCCTTCGGCGACCTTGCTGCCACGATCGAGGATGGCGAAGCGGTCGGCGGTGGCGCGGGCGAAATGCAGTTTCTGTTCCACCAGCAACACGGTGAGCCCTTCTTCCTTGTTCAGGGTTTTGATCACGCGGCCGATCATGTCGACGATGTTGGGCTGAATGCCTTCGGTGGGTTCATCCAGGATCAGCAGTTTCGGGTCCAGCGCCAGGGCCCGGCCGATGGCCAGTTGCTGTTGCTGGCCACCGGACAGGTCGCCGCCGCGGCGGTTGCGCATGTCGTGCAATACCGGGAACAGCTCGTAGATGCGGCCGGGAATTTTCTTGCTGCGATCCGGCCGTGCCTGCAGGCCGGCTTGCAGGTTTTCTTCCACGGTCAGCAGCGGGAAGATTTCCCGGCCCTGGGGCACATAGCCAATGCCGGCGCGGGCCCGCTCCTCCGCCGCCTGGCGGGCAAAGTCCTGGCCGTCGAATTCGATGTTGCCGCTTTTTACCGGCAGCAGGCCCATGATGGTTTTCAGCAGGGTGGTCTTGCCCACGCCGTTGCGGCCCATCACGCACAGGCATTCGCCCTGGGTGAGGCCCAGGTCCAGATCCCACAGGGTGTGGGACTCGCCGTAGTATTGGTTGACGTTATTCAGTTTCAGCACGGTTTTACTCCGTAACATGGTTCGACGCCGCTGTAGGAGCGTGCTTGCACGCGAATCTGGCCCCTTTCGCTTGCAGGCAAGCTCCTACAGCGCTCGGTTATTCCCCGAGGTAAACTTCGATGACTTTGGGATTATTCTGTATCTGTTCCATGCTGCCTTCGGCCAGCACGCTGCCCTGATGCAGTACGGTGACGGTGCTGGCAATGGAGCGGATGAATTCCATGTCGTGCTCCACCACCACCACCGAGTGCTCACCGGCCAGGCTTTTCAGCAGCTCGCCGGTGCGTTCCACTTCCTGGCGGGTCATGCCGGCAATGGGTTCGTCCACCAGCAACAGCTGGGGTTTCTGCATCAGCACCATGCCGATTTCCAGCCACTGCTTCTGGCCGTGGGAAAGCAGACCGGCGACCTTGTCGCGGTCATCGAGCAGGCCCACGGTGGTCAGGGTCTGCTCGATCCAGTCACGCTGCTCACCGCTGAGCTGGCTGAACAGCGAATGCCAGGCGCCCTTGGGCGCGTTCATGGCCAGCTCCAGATTTTCGAAGGCAGTGTGCTCCGGGAACACGGTGGGCTTCTGGAACTTGCGGCCGATGCCGGCGGTGGCGATATCGGTTTCGCTCATGCGCGTCAGGTCCAGGGTCTGGCCGAAAAAGCAGGTGCCACTGTCCGGTCGGGTCTTGCCGGTGATCACGTCCATCATGGTGGACTTGCCGGCGCCGTTGGGGCCGATGATGCAGCGCAGCTCGCCGGTCTGGATGTAGAGCGTCAGGTCATTGAGGGCCTTGAAGCCATCGAAGCTGACGGTGATGTCTTCCAGATACAGAATGTTCTTGCCGGCATCCAGCTGGCCGGGCAGGACCGGCCGGGTGCCCTGGCGCATGAAGTCGAATACCTGGTCGCGGCGGAAGGTTTTCCGCAGGGAATCAAGCGCAGTCATGGCTCGCCTCCTGGTCGGTGTTGCGGCTTAGCCGGGCTTTCAGTTTCGGCCAGTGTTGTTGCACTACCCCGGTAAGCCCCTGGGGCATGAACACCGTGACCAGCACAAACAGGCCGCCCAGGGCGAATAGCCAGGCCTCTGGCATCAGGCCGGTGAACACGGTCTTGCCGTAGTTGACGGCAATGGCGCCGATCACCGCGCCATAGAGGGTGGCGCGCCCGCCCACGGCCACCCACACCACCAGCTCGATGGAATTGAGCGGCGAGAATTCCCCCGGGTTGATGATGCCCACCTGCGGGACATAGAGGGCGCCGGCGACCCCGGCGAGAATGGCGCTGACGGTGAATACCCACAGCTTGTAATGCTCGGTACGGTAGCCGATGAAGCGGGCACGGGATTCCGCATCGCGCACCGCCAGCACCACCCGGCCCAGTTTGCTGCCGGTGATCCAGCGGCTCAGCACAAAGGCGATGGCCAGGGCCACGGCGCTGGCGATCAGCAGGCCCACCCGGGTGCTGTCCGCCTGCAGGGAAAAGCCGAGCAGGTCCTTGAAATCGGTCAGGCCATTATTGCCGCCGAAGCCCAGTTCATTGCGGAAGAATGCCAGCATCAGCGCATAGGTGAGTGCCTGGGTAATGATCGACAGGTAGACGCCGGTGACCCGCGAGCGGAATGCCAGCCAGCCGAACACGAAGGCCAGCAGGCCGGGCACCAGCAGAATCAGCAGGGCGGCGAACCAGAAGTGGTCGACGCCGTGCCAGTACCAGGGCAGTTCCTTCCAGTTCAGGAAGACCATGAAGTCCGGCAGGGTCGGGTTGCCGTAGACACCGCGATCACCGATCTGGCGCATCAGGTACATGCCCATGGCATAGCCGCCCAGGGCAAAGAAGGCGCCATGGCCGAGGCTGAGAATGCCGCAGTAGCCCCATACCAGATCCAGCGCCAGCGCCAGCAGCGC
Organism: Alcanivorax sp.; assembly: GCA_033723495.1. Lineage (GTDB taxonomy): Bacteria > Pseudomonadota > Gammaproteobacteria > Pseudomonadales > Alcanivoracaceae > Alcanivorax. The sequence goes on from JAWVWY010000050.1 coordinate 7,781, forward strand.
ATAGCACAGATACTTGCCCATCAGGGTCAGGGTATAGGCGCTCACATGCAGCGCCGAGTCCGCCGGGAACAGCTGGTTGCCGAGCGCCGCCACCAGGGTGGCGGCAAACAGCACGCCGATAAAGGTTTTTGCGGTGCGGTCGGTGAGCGCGGTCTTGAAGGTAGAGTGACGCATGGGTTATTCCTCCGCTGCCCGGCCACGTTGCGGGAACAGCCCGCGGGGTTTGCGCTGGATGAACAAAATGATGAACACCAGCACCAGAATCTTGGCGAGCACGGCGCCGGCCATGGGTTCCAGCAGCTTGTTGGCAATGCCCAGCCCAAAGGCGGCGGTAAGCGTGCCCCACAGATTGCCGACACCGCCGAACACCACCACCATGAACGAATCGATGATGTAGCTCTGGCCTAGGTTGGGGCCCACGTTGGTGAGCTGCGCCAGCGCCACCCCGGCGATGCCGGCAATGCCGGAGCCGAGCCCGAAGGTCAGCGCGTTGACCCGTTCGCTGCGGATGCCCAGGGCGCGGGCGGTGTTGCGGTTCTGGCTGACCGCGCGCACCTGCAACCCCAGCCGGGTTTTCTTCAGCAGCGTCAGCAGTGACAGGAACACCGCCAGCGCAAAGAAGATGATGTAGAGCCGGTTATAGGTCAGCGAGAACACCGGGTTGATCTGCCAGGCGCCGCTCATCCAGTCCGGGGTGACCACGGTGCGGTTCAGCGGCGAGAAGATGACCCGCACCGCCTGTTGCAGAATCAGGCTGACGCCGAAGGTGGCCAGCAGGGTTTCCAGGGGGCGGCCATAGAGATAACGAATCACGAACCGCTCGATCAGAATGCCGACAAAACCGGACACCATAAACGCCGCCGGTATGGCAATGATCAACGACCATTCATGGCTGTTGGGCAGCAGTTGCTGAACCACATAGGTGGTGTAGGCGCCCAGCATGATGAGTTCACCATGGGCCATGTTGATCACGCCCATGACGCCAAAGGTAATCGACAGGCCGATGGCGGCCAGCAGCAGTACCGAGCCCAGACTCAGCCCGAAGAACAGGGTGTCGGCGGTCTGGTAGCGCGCAATGCGCGCCTCGATGCCGGTAATGGCCTTGCTGGCGGCGGCCTTTTCTTGCTTGCTGTCGCTGACGCGCAGACGCTGGTTGAGGGTATTTTTCACGGTCGGGTGCAGGTCGCCGCTAAGGGCGTCGATGGCCTGCAAGCGAGTGTTCAGATCGTCACTGTGCAGGGCGGCAATATTGAGCGCGGTGCTGATTTCATCGCGGACCGTGCTATTCGTTTCCACGGTAAGGCGTTGTTGCAGGGCCGCGATCATGTCCGGGGCCTGGTTACCGATCAGCTGGTTGGCGGCGTGCAAACGTTGCTCGCTGTCCGGGCTGTTGAGACTGCGCAGCGCCAGCTGATTGTTGATCACCGTGCGCAGGTGATTGTTGATCACCACCGCGCGGGCATCACGGCGCCCCACGGTGGCCAGTGGTTGCCCGGTGACCGGATCAGACAGTTGCCAGTCGCCGTCGACTTTCTTGCCCAGCACGATGCGATCCTGATCTTTCCAGTGCAGCAGCTTGCGATCCATCAGAGCCTGCAACAGCGGCACCACCCTTGGACTGTCCTGGGCGGCCAGTGCACGGATGGCGGCTTCCTTGGTGGCAAAGCTTCGCTCGGTGAGCGGTTGCAGGATCGTGTGCAGGTCCCTGGGTGCCGGGGCGGCAGCGGTCGCCGAATCCATGGAGGTGCTGTCCTTTGGCGCCTCGGCCCAGGCAAGGCTGCACAACCAGGGCAGTAACAGGGCAAAGGCCAGGCGGCAGATACGGTGACCCATGGCGGGCTCCTTCAAACAGTGTCAAACAATGGGCTGCGTGTTGAAAAACAAACGCGGGGGTTTGCTTTTCAACACGTATCGGTGGTGAAACGGGTACTCCGGGCGCCACGCGCCCGGAGTGTGGTGGCGGTTACTTGCTGGCCATCTGGCCGCCGCAGGTCTTGGTCTTTACGTTGTAGTTGCCGCAGTTGATCGGTGCGGTCCAGTCGGAGATCAGATCCTTGGAACCGGGCAGGTAGTCGGACCAGGCATCGCCTTTCACCAGGCCGTCGGTCTGCCAGACCACGGAGAACTGGCCATCGTCCTGAATCTCGCCGATCAGTACCGGCTTGGAGAGATGGTGGTTCTTGTTCATCACCGCCATGCCACCGGTGAGGTTGGGGGTCTTGATGCCGATCATGGCCTTGGCGACCTTGTCGGTATCGGTGGAGTGGGCTTTCTTGACTGCCTTCACCCACATGTTGAAACCGATATAGGTGGCTTCCATGGGGTCGTTGGTGACGCGGCTGTCATCGCCGGTGTATTTGTGCCACTGGTCGATGAATTTCTCGTTGGCCGGAGTGTCGACACTTTCAAAGTAGTTCCAGGCGGCCAGGTGGCCGACCAGCGGGCTGGTATCGATACCTGACAGTTCCTGTTCCCCCACGGAGAACGCTACCACCGGAATGTCTTCCGCCTTGACGCCCTGGTTGGCCAGCTCCTTGTAGAACGGCACGTTGGCATCGCCGTTGATGGTGGACACCACGGCGGTCTTCTTGCCCTGGCTACCAAAGTCCTTGATCTTGCTGACGATGGACTGCCAGTCGGAATAACCGAATGGCGTGTAGTTGATCATGATGTCCTTGTCCTTGATGCCCTTGGACTTGAGGTAGGCTTCCAGGATCTTGTTGGTGGTGCGCGGGTACACGTAGTCGGTACCGGCCAGCACGAAACGCTTCACGCCCAGGTCGTTGAGCAGGTAGTCCACCGCCGGGATCGCCTGCTGGTTTGGCGCGGCGCCGGTGTAGAAGACATTCTTGGAAGACTCTTCGCCTTCATACTGCACCGGGTAGAACAGCAGGCCGTTGAGTTCTTCCACCACCGGCAGCACCGATTTACGGGAGACCGAGGTCCAGCAGCCGAAGATCACGTCGACCTTGTCCTTGGTGATCAGCTCGCGGGCCTTTTCGGCAAACAGCGGCCAGTTGGAGGCCGGGTCAACCACCACCGGTTCCAGCTTCTTGCCCAGCAGGCCGCCCTTGGCGTTCTGCTCCTTGATCATCATCAGCACGGTGTCTTTCAGTGTGGATTCACTGATTGCCATGGTGCCGGACAGAGAGTGCAGCACCCCCACCTTGATGGTGTCGGCGGCCATTACTGTGCCGCTGTAGAAGATGGCGCTGGAGGCAACGATGCCCGCGGCCACTTTTTTCATGGAACGTTTGAACGTCATGGTTGTTTCCCCTTGCATTACCTTGATGTTTGAAGGCTCCGAAAAGCCGGTTTCGTCCCCGTCCTCGGACCGTGATAGCCGGTCCAGCCGAATCGGTCGCCTGATACTGCCGGCGACCCCTGGTTAAACCCTGTCGTTATCGGCGACCGCGTGGCCGCTCATTCCGGCTTCGTGCAGCATGTGCACGGTGATCTTGCGAACTTCGTTGCGTGACTCTTCGATATGCGCGCGCAACAGCAACTGGGCTTGTTCCACGCGCCGATGCAGGATCGCCCCCAGCACCGCCTGGTGTTCGTTGTAGGTGGCATCGATGCGCGGTGGCTTGGTGAAATCCAGTCGGCGGATGATGCGCAACCGTTCGGTGAGGTCGTGGTGGATGCGAGCCATTTCGTGGTTGCCGGCGGCTTCCACCAGCCGGGTGTGGAAGCGCTCGTCCAGGCCGCTGACGGTGACGCCGTCGCTGAGCCGCTGGGCCACCGGCAGGCACCAGGTGGCCACCAGATCATCAAGATTGCTGAGCTCGTCCTGTTGCTCGCACAGCTTGCGTACTGCGGCGCATTCCAGAATGGTGCGCACGTCGTAGAGCTCCTCGAAATAGGTGAAGTCGAATGGCTTGACCTGCCAGCCGCTGCGATAGAGCACATCCACATAGCCTTCGCGTTGCAGACGGAACAGGGCTTCGCGCACCGGCGTGCGGGAAGCGCCGACGCGCTCGGCCACTTCGTTCTCGCTGAAGCGGTCGCCGGGCATCAGGCGGAAATCGAAGATGTCCTGCTTGAGTTGCAGGTAAATTCTTTCCGCCAGATTTTCGGCTTTCTTGACGCGCGCATTCATCACCGGCTCCTTTGTCCAGGCTCTTCAGGCCACGGTTTCGGTATCGATCACCAGCACCGGATCACCGGCATTGATGATGGCGCCGGGCTGGCAGTGCAGGCCGGTGACGGTGCCGGCCACGTTGGCGGTGATTTCGAATTCCATCTTCATGGCTTCCACGATCACCAGGGGCTGGCCTTCGTTGACCTGGGCGCCTTCTTCCACCAGCAGCTTCCAGACGTTGCCGCTGATCTCGGCGCTGATCAGGTGGCCGTCCACCTCGCCGATATCCGGCGTGCTGCCCATCAGCGCCGACTCGATGGCGGCGTCCTCGTCCTGCCAGCGCGCCACTTCCTCGCGGAAGGCGGCATCGCGTTTCTGGTTGAAGGCGGTGATGCTGTCCGCGTTGTCTTCCAGGAACTGACGGTGTTCGGCCAGGCTGAACGGCTCTTCGGTGACTTCCACCTGCAGGTGGCCATGGCGGAAGGCCTCGCGCATCTCGGTGAGTTTTTCTTCACTCACCGGGTAGTAGCGCACCTGGTCGAAGAACTTCAGCAACCAGGGTTCGCCATTCTTGAACTGCGGGTTCTTCAGATGCTTGTTCCAGATCGGCAGGGTGCGGCCGACCAGCTGGTAACCGCCGGGGGAGTCCATGCCGTAGATACACATGTAGACGCCGCCGATACCCACCGTGCCTTCGGCGGTGAAGGTGCGCGCCGGGTTGTACTTGGAGGTCATCAGGCGGTGGCGCGGATCAATGGGCACGGCACAGGGCGCGCCCAGGTAGACATCACCCAGGCCCAGCACCAGGTAGCTGGCGCTGAACACCGTGTCGCGCACCTGATCGATGCTGTCCAGGCCGTTGATACGGCGAATGAATTCCACGTTGCTGGGCAGCCAGGGCGCGTCGTGGCGGATGGTTTCCTGGTAGCGTTTCACCGCGTCCAGGGTGGCGCTGTCTTCAAACGCCATGGGCAGGTGCAGCACGCGGGAGGTCACCACCATGTCATCGACACTGCCGATGGTGTGTTCCCGGTCCAGCAAGCTCTCTACCAGATCCTCCTGGGCCAGCCGGCGGGAATCGTAGTGCACCTGCAGGCTGCGCACCCCCGGCGACAGTTCCAGAATGCCGTCCACCGGATCGCGTTTGAGGTTTTCCATCAAGGCATGCACGCGCATGCGCAGGGCCAGGTCCAGCACGTTATCGCCATACTCGATCAGGATGTGCTTGTCACCGGCCTGCCGGTAGACGATGCGCGGCATGTGCCCGTCAGCATCGCGCTCGGCCAGCATGGTTTGCGAGGTGAAGGCGCCGCTGTGGTCAGCCAGTTGCGGCTGTACCACGGGAATCCGGCCCAGGGTTTCCACCGAGGCATCCTGGGCATCTTCCAGGGCCCGGGCCTGGGCAACGCTGATCGGTGAGAAGCGGATGCTGTCACCGGGCTTGAGCTGGCCCACCTTCCACAGCTCGGCCCTGGCGATGGTTACCGGGCAGACAAAGCCGCCCAGGCTGGGGCCGTCCTTGGTGAGAATGACCGGGAAATCGCCGGTGAAGTTGATCGAGCCGATGGCGTATTCGTTATCGTGCACGTTGGAGGGGTGCAGGCCGGCTTCGCCGCCGTCGGTGCGGGTCCAGCTGGGTTTCGGGCCCACCAGGCGAATGCCCAGACGGTTGGAGTTGTAGTGCACCTGCCAGTCGGCCTGGAAGAATTCTTCCATGGCCGCGTCACGGAAGAAGTCCGGCGCGCCATGGGGGCCGTACAGTACCTTGATGTCCCAGTGCTGGGGATAGTCGGGAATCAGGTTGTCGGCCACCGCATGCGGGTCGGCCACCGGGGCCGGCGTCGGGCAGCCAGCCAGTTGTGGCTGGCAGATGGCCAGCACGTCACCCTTGCGCAGGGTGCGCCCGCCGTGGCCACCGAACTGGCCAAGCACGAAGGTGGATTTGCTGCCCAGGTAGTCGGGCACGTCGATGCCGTTGCGCACGGCAATATAGGTGCGACAGCCGCTGTCCACCTTGCCGGTGACCAGGGTCTGGCCGGCCTTGACGCTGACCGGTTGCCAGAAGGACACCGGCTCATCATCCAGGCTGGCCTCGCAATGGGCGCCGGTGAGCGCGATGACGGTGTCGCAGTGGAATTTGAGGCTGGGGCCCACCAGGGTGGCTTCCAGGGCGGCGGCGCCACTGTGGTTGCCCACCACCCGGTTGGCCAGGCGGAAGGCAAAGTCATCCATGGGGCCGGAGGGTGGCACGCCGATATCCCAGTAACCGACCCGGCCCGGGTAATCCTGCACCGTGGTGTAGGTGCCCGGCTCGACAATCTCGACGGCCGATGGGGTGTAGGCAAAGGTTTCCAGGTAACGGGTGGAGACGGTGCCGGCGATGACGTTGTCGTCGCGCAAAATCTGGCGCAGGTAATCCAGGTTGGTGGCGATGCCGGACAGCCGGGTTTCGGCCAGCGCGGTCTGCATCTTCTCCAGCGCCTCGGCCCGGTCGCGGCCATGAACGATGACCTTGGCCAGCATGGGGTCGTAGTGCGGGCTGACCACGGTGCCGGTGTCTACCCAGCCGTCCGGGCGGATGTTGTCCGGGAACGACACCGCGGTGAGCTCACCGGGGCTGGGCTGAAAATCCTTCAGCGCATCCTCGGCGTAGATGCGCACTTCCATGGCGGCGCCCTGGCTGGTGTAGTCGCTATCCAGCGGCGGGCGCTGGCCGCCGGCCAGGGACACCATCCAGTTGACCAGGTCCACCCCGAACACCGCTTCGGTGACACCATGCTCCACCTGCAGGCGGGTGTTCACCTCCAGGAAATAGAACTCGTCACGTTCGTCGTCATAGATATATTCCACCGTGCCGGCGGAGCGGTAGTTCACCGCCTCGCCCAGGCGCACGGCGCTGGCGTGCAGTTTTTCGCGGGTGGCCTGGGGCAGGTTGGGGGCCGGGGTTTCTTCCACCACTTTCTGGTTGCGCCGTTGCAGGGAACATTCGCGCTCGCCCAGGGCCAGCACCTTGCCGTTGCCGTCACCGAAAATCTGCACTTCCACGTGGCGGGCACGGGCCACGAAGCGTTCGATAAACACGCCGCTGTCGGAGAAGAAGCTTTCGCCCAGGCGTTTCACGGATTCAAACGCGGCCACCAGTTCCGCTTCGCTGTTGCAGCGCGACAGACCGATGCCGCCACCGCCGGCGGTGCTTTTCAGCATGATCGGATAGCCGATCCGCGCCGCCGCGGTTTTGGCGTCATCCAGGCTTTGCAGCAGGTCAGTGCCCGGGGCCAGCGGCACGCCGGCCTGCTCGGCGATGGCTCGCGCTTCATGCTTGAGGCCGAACTGGCGCAACTGGTCCGGGGTGGGGCCCACAAAGGCAATGCCGGCGGCATCACAGGCCTCGGCAAAATCGGCGTTTTCCGACAGGAAGCCGTAGCCGGGGATGATACCGTCGGCGCCGGTGTCTTTGGCCGCTTGCAGAATCCGCTCCGCTTTCAGGTAGCTGTCCGCCGCGGTCTGCCCGCCCAGTGCCACCGCTTCATCGGCGGCGCTGACGTGCTGGCTGTTGCGGTCGGCGTCGGAGTAGACCGCCACCGAGGCAATGCCCATGTCTTTCAGGGTGCGGCAGATGCGTACCGCGATTTCTCCCCGGTTGGCGATCAGGACTTTCTTCAGCATCACAGGGCTCCGTCTTTTTTCAATTGAGCGATGTAGTGTCTCCAGCCCCCCAGGGCGGTGACTTCGGTGGCGGACGGGATCGCCCAGGGCTCACAGATAAAACCCTTTACCCAGCGGCCGTCCTCGGTCTCCAGGCTGCCGATGCCCAGCGGTGCCGGAATCAGGCTGACGAAGCTGCCGAAGTTCGCCATCGGCATCTGCCACAGTTCGATCAGAATGCTGTCGCCGGCGGCGTCATCGCGGATCAGTCCGGGCTTGGGCGGCGTGGTGTTGGCCAGCGCATAGAGGCGGTAGCAGGGTGCGGTGCGGGTGGCCTCCAGCAGCACGGCGTGGCGTTCGGTGAGCTGGCTGTTGAGCGGCATGCCCGACAGGTGGGCGCCGACCACCGCCACGGTGATGGTGTCGTCGTCATCCTGGACATGGGCGATGGGCGCCGGCGTCGGCAACGGTTGGCCGGTGGCGCCGGCGGTCCAGGGCTGTTGTTGTTGCCAGCGGCCGGCGAACTCGGTCAGCGCCAGGTCCTGCCAGGCCGGGGCAATCAGGGTGACGCCGCCGGGCAGGCCGTCATCGCGGAAGCCGCCGGGCACCGCCAGCGCGCACAGGTCCAGCAGATTGACGAAGTTGGTCCAGGTGCCCAGCTGGCTGTTGAGGGTGATCGGATCATCGCTGACCGCCGCGCGGGTATGGATGCCCGGGGCGGTGGGCACCACCAGCGCATCGACGCTGGCCATCAAGGTGTCCGCCTGACGCTTGAGCTCTGCCAGCTGGTACTGGGCGCGGAAGGTATCGGCGGCACTGAGGGTGGCGGCGGGCTCGAGAATGTCGCGGATTACCGGCAGGCAGGCGTCGGGGTTTTCCCGCAGTAGTGGTTCGGTGACGGTGAAGCGTTCGGCCACCCAGGGGCCCTGGTAGAGCAGGGCGGCGGCATCCTGCAGCACCATGGTGTCCAGTTCCACCAGCTCGGCGAGATCCGCCAGCCGGGTCAGCTGCTGTTCCCACAGCGCTTTTGCCTGGCTGTCGCCGAACCAGGGCAGGTCTTTGGGAACGCCCAGCCGTGGGCGCGCCGGCAGACTGGTGGCCAGCCGATCCGGTGCCGGGCGGCTGAAGGCGTCGGTCGGGTCGAACTGGCCCAGCTGTTGATAAAGGGTGCGGGCATCGTCCACGTTGAGGGCAAAGATTGACACGCAGTCCAGGGTGCGACAGGCCGGCACCACGCCGTGGGTGCTGATGGCGCCGCGGGTGGGCTTGAGGCCCACGGTATTGGTAAAGGCCGCCGGCACCCGGCCGGAGCCGGCGGTGTCGGTGCCCAGTGCAAAGGGCACCAACCCCAGGCTGACGGCGGCGGCGGAGCCGGAGCTGGAGCCGCCGCTGATGTAATCGCGGTTGAACGGGTTGGGCACTTCGCCATAGGGCGAGCGGGTCCCCACCAGACCGGTGGCGAACTGGTCCAGGTTGGTCTTGCCCACCACAATGGCACCGGCCTCGCGCAGTAGACGTACGGCGCTGGCGTCGGCCTCGGCGATGTAGGTGAAATCCGGGCAGGCGGCAGTGGTGGGCAGGCCGGCCACGTCGATATTGTCCTTCACCGCAAAGGGGATGCCGTAAAGCGGCAGGGACAGATCGGTGAGTGCTTCAGCCTGTTCGATCAGGCTGGCTTCATCAAGCAGGTGAATCCACAGGGCGCGCTCGCTGTCATGCAGGTGCGTCGCCAGTTGTTTCATGGCCTGTGCCGGGGTGATCTCACCGCTGCGGTAGGCCGCCTGCCATTGTTGAAGAGTCCAGCCGATCATTCGTTAGCACACCTGGTTGTACACAAGTTGGTATGCGTTCAGGTGCAAGGCCGGTGCCAGCGCGCCGGTTAGTCGTTAAATGACTGAGAAAGAAGAGGATTTTCCCTTTTGGGCCGCCAGGCCGTGGCATGGGGGAAGCGCCGGGCTGCGCAACCTTGGGGCAGCTGCGCAACCTTGGGGCAGTGGCGCGTTACCAGAAACCGACAGGAGGACAGGCCGGACGACGCCGCAGGCGGTTCCCGTCCTGCTATACTCGCGCGCCGAAATACTGACCAGCTAATGCGGGAGTGTCCCTTGGTTCCATTCAATGTTCAGGTGAAAGCCTATCAGCTGCTGATGAAATGCCAGAAGGTACTGATCAGCACGATCCCGTTTCCCAAGCCGTCGTTGTTTTCCGGGCCCGGGTCATCCCTGCAGATGGCCGAAGAGATGGGCCGCATGGGGCTGGGCAAGGTGCTGGTGGTGACCGATGCCCAGCTGCTCAAGCTGGGGTTGCTTGACGACATCCTGGACACCCTCAAAAAGGGTAGCCTGGATTTCGCCATCTACGATGGCGTGTTGCCGGACCCCACCATTGACCAGGTGCACGCCGGCGTCGAGCTCATGAAGGAGCAGGGCTGCCAGGCGGTGCTGGCGGTGGGCGGTGGCTCGGCCATGGATTGCGGCAAGATCATCGCCGCTGCCATGACCAACAAGAAGCCGGTGGAAAAACTCACCGGTCTGTTCAAGCTGCGCGCCAACCCGCTGCCCATATTTACCATTCCCACCACCGCAGGGACCGGTTCTGAAGTCACCATCGCGGCGGTGATTTCCAACCCGGCGGCCAAGTCCAAGAACCCGATTATTGATGCACGGTTATGCCCGATGATGGCGGCGCTGGACCCGGCCCTGATGGCCGGGCTGCCGCCACACATTACCGCCGCCACCGGCATGGATGCCCTCACCCATGCGGTGGAGGCTTATATCTCCGCCAATGCGATCAAAGAGACCGACCTGCACGCAGTCGCCGCGGTGCGCCTGATCATGGAAAATCTGCCCAAGGCCTACGCCAATGGCGCGGACCTGGAAGCCCGTGAGCATATGGCCCGCGCGTCCTACTATGCCGGCCTGGCCTTCACCAAGGCCGGGGTCGGCTATGTGCATGCCATCGCCCACAACTTCGGTGCCTACTATCACGTGCCCCATGGCCTGGCCAACGCCATCGTGCTGCCGCACATTCTGGAGTACTCCAGGGATGTGGCGCAGTCGCGGCTGGCCTACCTGGCCGAGGTGTCAGGCTTGAAGCATGGGGGCGAAAGCGATGCCGACCTGGCCGAGGCCTTCATTGCCCGCATCCGTCAGCTCAGTGCCGACATGGGGATTCCCGCCCGCCTGGACAAACTGGTGGATGAGGATATTCCTGCCATTGCCCGGGCGGCGCTGAAGGAAGCGCACACCACCTACTCGGTGCCCAAGTACATGGATCATGAAGTCTGTGAAGCGGTCATCGGCGGCATGCTGCCGGCCTGACCGGGTGCCCGGGCCGCACCGTTGCGTGTGGCCCGGCGGGTTTGCGTTGAGCGCCGCCCTGCCGGTTGCCCGCTTGCGATAAACCCTAGTGTTTCTGCGGTGGCTCGTCGCAGTGCCAGACATCCGCCTTCAGATTGATGCGGCGCATGCCACGATTGTGATTCTCCATCATGTAGGCCCGCCGTTCGCTGATCACCGCGCGATTGCCGCCTTCCTTCTTCACCGCCTTTTCCAGCGCATGCGCTGCGTTGCGCTCGATCATGTCATCGCTGAACAGCAGCCCCTGCAGAAAGCTGCCACCGTGCACGGCCACCGGCTTGAGCGCCTGGCAGTTATGCGGCGGGTATTTCAGCACCCGTACCGATTCGGCCCGGCTCAGGCCGCAGGCCAGTAACAGGCAAAAGACAAGCAGCGTTCGCATAAAGACTCCCGTTATTATTGTTCGCCGCAGGCCTGACGGGCCTTGGCGACATTTTCCTGCAGATGGGCGGGGTTGATGGTGCCGGCAATGATACTGGAAACGCCGGCGGTACCGAGGATGTGGTTCATGCTTTGCTGCACCGGGTCGTCACCGTCATGGCAAAGATGGCCACTGGCAAAGGCCTTCTTGATCAGGATGCCCTTGTGGTGGGCGGCGGCGTAGTCAATCACCGGCCGTTCTTCGTCATGGGCCAGGTTGTAGGTAACCATGGCCACATCGGCCTGTTCCAGGGTGGCGATGCCGCCGGCCACGGTCTTGGTAGACATGCCGGTGGCGCGGATCAGACCTTCCTTTTTCAGCGCGTTGAGCGCCTCCAGGGTGCCGTGGCGTTCGATGATATCCAGGTCGTTGCCATCCGAGTGCACCAGCACGCAATCCAGGTAATCGGTATTCAGCCGTTGCAGGCTGCGTTGCACCGAGCGGCGCACATGCTCGGGGGTAAAATCGAAATGGCTGTCGCCGCTGTCGTTATCGAATTCCTCGCCCACCTTGGAGACGATCACCCAGTCCTGGCGATGGCTCAGCAACTGGCCCAGGCGCGTTTCGCTGTGGCCATAGGCCGGCGCAGTATCGATCAGGTTGATGCCCAGGCCCCGCGCTTGCGCCAGCAGGTCGGTCA
>JAWVWY010000051.1:0-19810 GCA_033723495.1 Alcanivorax sp.
AAGGTCTACGGCGCCAAGGAACTGGTCCCTGCCTTTGAAGTGTTCGATGCGGTACGCCAGGGCAGCGCCGAAATGGGCCACGGCGCCGCCTATTACTGGAAAGGCAAACACCCGGCCACGCCGTTCTTCACCGCCGTGCCCTTCGGCCTCACCGCCCAGGAAATGAATGGCTGGCTGCACTACGGCGGCGGCCAGAAACTGTGGGATGACCTCTACGCCCAGTTCGGGCTCAAGCCGTTTGCCTGCGGCAACACTGGCACCCAGATGGCCGGCTGGTTCAACAAGGAAATCAACAGCATCGACGACCTCAAGGGCCTGAAGATGCGCATGCCCGGCCTGGCCGGGGAAGTGCTTGGCAAGGTCGGCGCCACCCCGGTACAGCTGCCCGGCGCCGAAGTGTTTACCTCACTGCAGACCGGCGCCATCGACGCCGCTGAATGGGTCGGCCCCTACAACGACCTGACCTTCGGCCTGCAACGGGTGGCCAAGTACTACTACTACCCGGGCTGGCAGGAACCGGGCCCCACCCTGGAACTGACCATCAACAAGAAAGTCTGGGACAGCCTGCCCATGGACCTGCAGGCCATCATCCGCTACGCCGCCCAGTCCGAAAACCAGGACATGCTGGATGAATACACCGCCCGCAACAACGCAGCACTGGAAGAGCTGGTCAACAAGCACGGTGTCATCCTGCGCCGCCTGCCTGACGATGTCCTCGCCGCCCTCAAGAATGCCAGCGACGACGTCATCGAAGACCTGGTGGCCGACAACAAGGAAGCCCGAAAGGTCTATGATTCCTACCGCGCCTTCCGCGACCAGTCAGTGAACTATCAGGCCGTGGCCGAGCAATCCTACATGAACGTGCGCAGCCAGCTGGAAAAAGGCGACAACAAAGCCTGATCCGCGACCTGCATGCAACAAGACAAGACGGGGCCCCTTGGCCCCGTTTTTGTTTCTAAACAGGTCATATCTTCAGAGTGATCGATCCATTGCGCTTTGGGACTTTTGGCGCCAGGAAAACCTGCCCGAGTGGGCGAAGCTGGCTGGTCCGGCAGGGCTTGATGGCATACTAAGACGCAATGTTTTTTTAGTGATGTTCTGGTTTATGGATATTCCCCGTTGGCCCTTCCACGAATTCGTGTGTAATTTGAAAAAATATAATCAGCGGATAAAGCTGATCGGTACCATGTCATTAGGTGAAAGTCTTTCATTATGTGTTAAATGCATGACTTCAGACTTGGCGTCGTTGTCCAGCAAAGGCTGTCCACCGTTCGGCTCACTGTCGTGAATTGTGCCAGGCGTAAACTTCTTGAAGAGCATGGGAAGAAAAATATGAAAATGAATCCGCGCGATTTTGTCGGAATGAAGGGCTCCAGGCCCATACCTATGTTGACCGCATATACCTGCCCGATTGCCCGAAGTATTGAGCAGGCAAAAATTCCAGTGATTCTTGTCGGTGACACAGTTGGAATGGTTGAAATGGGGTTTGATAGCACCCGTGATGTCACTATAGAACACATGGAGTATCACATAGGTGCTGTCCGTCGCGGTGCAAAAGAAACCCATATCATAGGTGACTTACCTTATGGCACAGATGTTGATCCGGAAACTGCATTCGCCAACGCTCAGAGATTGATAATGGCGGGCGCGGATAGTGTGAAACTGGAAGGTCCTAACGTTGAGGTGATTCAACATTTGGTAAAGCACAATATTCCTGTGGTGGGGCATACGGGTTTGCTCCCCCAGACGGCAAAAAACTTCAAGCAAGTCGGCCAGTCTGGCGAGGACGCGAAGAGAATCATAAATGAGGCTCAGGCAATTGAAAATGCGGGTGCATTCATGGTGGTGCTGGAACATATCCCTTATTCGTTAGCAGGCGAGATCACCGAGCGTTTGTCTATCCCTACTATCGGTATCGGAGCTGGCCCGGATTGTGATGGCCAAGTGCTGGTAATTAACGACGCACTTGGACTCGGTGATTACTGGCCTCCATTTTCGAAACAGTATGCTTACGTCACCAAAACGGTTCTTGACGTGGCAAGCGATTTTTTTGAAGAGGTTGAGTCAATGACATTTCCGAGCAATATTATTCAGTTAACAGCTACCAAAGGAAATTAGTGTCAAGTTTGCAAGGAGAAACGGGATCAAGATACCAGGTCTTGAGTCGTGCAAGCCATGGCAGCATGCAGGGCCTTACCCAATGTTCATCTCTTGGAGCGGGGGAGTAACTTGAAAATTTCAATATCGACGACGGTCTCTGCGCCAATTGAGCGAGTATGGGAGGCATGGATCACGCCTGACGAGATTACTCAATGGACCTTTGCTTCAGCGGATTGGTGCTGTCCGTCGGCAAGGCTTGATTTGTCGCCCGGCGGATCATTCTGCTACCGGATGGAAGCCAGGGATGGATCAGTGGGGTTTGATTTTGAGGGCGTGTTCACCGAAGTCGAAATCATGAAATCTATAACGTTCGAGCTTGGCGATGGTCGGTTCGTGTTGGTTTCGTTCAGTGAGTCTGGCGGGGGCGAGACCATTGTAGAAGAGATATTTGAAGCGGAAGATGAACACTCCGGGGAACAGCAAAGGCTCGGCTGGCAGGCCATTCTTGAAAATTTCAAATTGCATGTTGAAGCGTCTATTGCCTAGCAGAGAAAACCCGGGGCATAGATCAATAACAAAGCGATAAGTTTTAGAAATCTGGGGTCAGGTCCTGCCCCATGTTTGATGTTTCGATGTTTGACCCCAATGTTCGTGTGGCTAGCAGATACCCGAAAAAGAACATGTGCATGTGGGTGATGCGTATGATTTTATTCGGATGAAACGTTAAGTGGTGGCTGGCAGCGCAATGACGAATAAGAATCAAGAACCGAAAAACGCCAGGCTGAGCTGGCTGGAACGGCCCGGGGAGGATTTCCCGTTTTACCGTGGTCAGCCTGTTTCGGTTTCTTCCGTTAAGTGGCTTGTTGTTCTGGTGGCGGTCGCCGCAGGGTTCGCCTGCCTGACGGTTGATGCCCCTATCCTTACCAGCGATCTGGGCATTTTTATCCGTGCCTTGCTGTTCCCCGCGATTCCGTTGGTGGCTCTGAGAATAATGGTCGGGGCTCACTGGCGCCGTCTTTTTCGCCGTGTGCGGTGTGCGGACCTGGGCTGGATGCTGGGGTTCGCGGTTCTTAACCTGTTGGTAAGCTCCCTGGTTGGCTGGCTGATCATGACGCTATTTGGCGCGGAGGCAAATGCGGCGGTGGTGGGGCTTGCGGGTCTGGACACCTCGGAGCGCGGGCTTTTCTTTCTGCGTACGGTCCCCCAGTTGTTCGGAGAAGAAGTGCTGACCGTGCTGCCGTTTCTGGCCATATTGTCCCTGGCCCATGATCGGCTAAATCTGTCGCGGGGCCGGTCGTTGCTGTTGGCCTGGTTGCTTTCATCGATACTTTTTGGCCTGGTGCACTTGCCGTCCTATAACTGGAATCTGCTCCAGTGTTTGCTGGTTATCGGCAGCGCTCGTCTGGTTTTGTCGCTTGCCTATATCAAGACGAAAAATATCTGGGTATCAACCGGGGCGCATATCATTAATGACTGGGCGATTTTCAGTGTAGTTATACTGGGTTCGGCGGCGAAGGTTGTTGGCTGATGCCCTGCTGAACCAGTGCGATTTGCAGGTACTCCAGAAACACCTTCACTTTCTCCAACGGATATTTCCTCCCCGAGTAAAACGCATACAACACCAGATCTTCCGGCTTGAGGCCGGGGTCGATTGGTTCCAGTGACCCGTCGTCAATCTCGGCCTGGCAGGCATGCTGCGGCAGGATGGCGAAGCCCAGGCCCTTGAGGGCGGCGGCTTTGGCCATGTGGCCGCTGTTGACCTTGTAGTGTGAGCGTACCGGTAGTGTCTGGCCCGGTTGGAAGCGCCAGGGCATGCCTTGCAGTACCGACAGGCTGGTGATGCAGGGCCCTTTACCCAGTTCAGCCAGCGAGCGGGGCGGCGGGTGTTGTGCGAGCAATGAGGGGGCGGCCACCACGCAACTTGGCCAGCGCAGGATCTCCCTGGCGACCCAGCCGGAGTCTTCCAGTTGGCCGCGCCCAAAGCGCAACACCAGATCGAAGCCTTCCAGTATGCCTTCCGCCGGGTTCAGCTGGGTGTCCGCACTCAGCTGGATGCCCGGGTGGTACAGGCAGAAGTCGGCGACGATGTCAGCCAGAAAGGGCAGGTCCGGCATGATGATCTTGAGATGCCCGGTCAGGGTGTCGCCCTGCTGGGCGGCGTCTTGCAGGGCGCTGTCCATGGCCTGGGTGAGCGGCATGATGGATTGATAAAGCTGCCTGCCGGCGGTGGTGGGGATCATCTTGCGGGTGGTGCGCTCCAGCAGCCGCACATTGAGCTGCTGTTCCAGCAGGGCCAGGTGGCGGCTGACGTTGGAGGTGGGCAATTGCAGCTGCTCGGCGGCCCGCTTGATGCTCAGTTGTTCATAGGCAGCCTGGAAGCTGATTAGCCATTGCAGCTCAATGCTCTCAATCATCTATTCGCCCAGATAATGGGATTAACTAACCAAAAGTAACACATTTATCCCGAATGGTGCCTTGGTGACAATGCTGCCGAATTGTCTTGTCGAGGAGGAGCAGATGAATAACCGCCATCGCATCGCCATTGTCGGTGCCGGCGTTGCCGGCATGGCGCTGGCGATACTGGCCACCAGGAAGGGGTATCAGGTATGCCTTTATGAGCGTGACAGTGAGGTCTCGTCCATGGGCGCCGGTGTGACGCTGTGGCCCAATGCCATCTTTGTGCTGCAACAGCTGGGGCTGGCCAGGGAGATAGAACGTCTTGGTGGCGCGCCGCGTTTCATGCGCCAGTTCGATCAGGCCGGTGTCCGGAATGCCGAGCTTGATATCGAAGCGGTGAATGCGTTGAGCGGCTTTCCCAGTGTGACGATTCTGCGCCGAGACCTGATGACAGTTCTGGCCGACACTCTGGATGAGCTGGGCATTGAAAGACACTTCGGCTGTTCCATGACGGCAGCAGATATTGGCCGGTTAAAGCAGGCATTTGATCTGGTGGTCGGTGCGGACGGGCGGATGAATTCGGTGGTGCGGCAGACGTTGTTCGCCGACCCGGTGCGCCCAAGTTATCAGGGGTTTATCAATATCATTGGTATCAGCCACAGGGAGGAGGGCGTGCGGGAAAATGCGGTGCAGGATTTCCGCGGCCAGGGTGAACGGTTTGGCATTGTGCCGGTCCAGGCGGGTACCTGTTATTGGGCGGCCGCCTGGCGCACGCCCATGGACAAGGCGCGACCCTTATCGGCCTGGTATGACGAGCTGGATGAGCGTTTCAGGTACTGGCCGCCAGCGGTAAAAGCAGTGCTCAGATGCCGTGAGCCGACCTCGCTCAATCGCATTTTTGTTCATGACCTGGATCCGCTGCCCTACTGGCACCGGGATAATGTGCTGATTGTCGGTGATGCCGCCCATGCCCCGTTGCCCACCTCCGGGCAGGGGGCCTGCCAGGCGCTGGAGGATGCCTGGCACCTTTGCCGGTGTCTTCAGGAAAACACGTCACTGGGCGGTGCGCTGACAAATTTCTATCGGTGTCGTATCGACAAGGTCACGGCGGCGCAAACCGTGGGCAGACAGTTGGCACAGCGGCTTTTCGCCGACTACGCTGAGCCTCGGGACAGCGCGCCTGCTATTTCCGCCGAGCAGTTAAGCCAGTTCTGGATGCAGGGGCTGGCAGTGGACTGAACCGTTCAGTACTGGGCGGTCGGCAAGGCTGGCCCCTCTGCTTCCCTCCCCACGAGGGTAGGATGAGAGAGAGTCTTGTTGTCCTGGTTCGCGGCTTTCAGGGAGAAAACATTGAAAAAATACGCGGCACTACTGCTCGCCATCATGCCTTGCCTGGCCGGTGCTTCGACGCTGGTTACGCCCCATTACATCATCCGTATCACCAGTCAGTGTGCCGAGGGTGAGGTGAGCTGTGATCAGGTCCGGTATGTGGGTACCAGCAAGCAGAGCGGCAAGCGCATCACGTTGACCGGGTCCACCTGGCATACCCGGGGAAGGGATGGCAGCCCCGGGCGCTTTCTCGGTTACCGGTTCCGAAATGGGGACGTTACCTACTACGTGAGTGAGGTTGGCGAGCTTTCCGTCGTCAGGGACAGGACCGATGTGCTGATTGATGAGCGGGGTGAGTGGGCCCGCCAGCCTGGCGAATAGCGCGGCCCGATTGCCATCGCCCAGGCTGGCGGCTCCAGGCCGGGCAGGGGCGGTTACCCTGCGCTACCGGAGCAGTAAGGATGGCGCTAGTTGCGTGGTACCGAACGGGTGCGGCCAGTGTCGTCGATGGCGACGAAGGTGAAGTGGCCTTCGGTCACCTTGGACAGGGCGCCGCTGTCTTCACGGATCCACACTTCCACCAGGATCTGCATGGAGCTGCGGCCGATGTCCTGCAGCTGGGTGTAGCAGCTGACCACGGCACCCACCGGTACCGGGCGCAGAAAGGCCATGGAATCGATGGCCACGGTAGCAACCCGGCCACGGGCTTTCTTGCGGGCGGTGACGGCGCCGGCCAGGTCCATTTGCGAGACCAGCCAGCCGCCGAAGATGTCACCGTTCCAGTTGGCGCTCTGGGGCATGGCAATGGTCTGGATGGCCAGGGTGCCTTTCGGTTGCGGGATGTCGTCTGCGTTGTCAGTCATGTTGTTATCCGTATAAAAGATGCGGCAGCCAGGTGGCCAGTTCCGGGAACAGCGCCAGAATCACCAGCATCAGCAATTGTATGGCGATAAAGGGTATCACGCCCTGATAAATCTGCGCGGTTTTTACCTCCGGTGGCGCTACCCCGCGCAGGTAGAACAGCGCAAAGCCGAACGGTGGAGTCAGGAACGAGGTCTGCAGGTTCAGTGCGATCATTACCCCCAGCCAGATCGGGTCCAGCCCCATGGTCAGCAGTACCGGGCCGACAATGGGCACCACCACAAAGGTAATCTCGATAAAGTCGAGGATAAAGCCGAGCAGGAAGATCAGCAGCATCACCATCAGGGTGGCGCCGACTACGCCGCCGGGCATGTGCTGGAACAGGGCTTCCACCGTCACGTCGCCGCCAAAGCCGCGGAACGCCAGAGAGAACAGGCTGGCGCCGACCAGGATCATGAACACCATGGCGGTGACGCGGCTGGTGGCGCGCACCACCTCGCCGAGCATGGCGAGGCTGAAATGGCGGTTGAAGGCGGCCAGCAGCATGGCGCCGAAGGCGCCGACGCCGGCGGCTTCGGTGGGGGTGGCGGTGCCCGTCAGGATGGAGCCGAGTACCGCAGCAATCAGCAACAGCGGCGGCAACAGGCCGGCGAGCAGGGCGCCCCAACTGCGCGGGCTGTTTTCATCGCGCCGGAAGGCCGGCGCCAGATGCGGCTTCCACAGGCTGATAATCAGCACATAGAGCAGATACAGACACACCAGGATCAGCCCCGGCAGCAGCGCGCCGACAAACAAATCGCCCACGGAGACGGTATCCAGGTTCCACAGCCCCTGCTTGAGCTGGGCTTCCTGATAGGCGTTGGAGAGCACGTCGCCGAGCAGCACCAGGGCGATGGAGGGCGGGATGATCTGGCCCAGGGTGCCGGTGGCGCAGATCAGGCCGGTGGACAGCTGCGGCTGGTAGCCCTGGCGCAGCATGGTGGGCAGCGACAGCAGGCCCATGGTCACCACGGTGGCGCCGACGATGCCGGTGCTGGCGGCCAGCAAGGCCCCCACCAGAATGATGGCCAGACCCATGCCGCCGGGCAGCGGGCCGAACAGCTGGCCCATGCTGGACAACAGCTTCTCGGCCACCTTGGATTTTTCCAGCATCACGCCCATGAATACGAACAGCGGCACCGCCATCAGGGTGGTGTTCTCGACGATGCCGAACAGGCGACTGGGCACGAAGTGCAGGTCCGCCGGGTTGAAGTGGCCGGTGAGGATACCGGCGCCGGCAAACAGCAGCCCGGTGCCGCCCAGCGCAAACGCCACCGGGTAGCCGCTCAGCAGTACCAGGCAGGCCACCGCGAACATCAGCAGAGGGATCCAGCTCATTACAGGCCCTCCCCGGGGTGTTCATCGGCGCCTGGCAGGCCATGCCCGGCAATCGTCAGGCCGTGGCGCAGCAGTTCGGCGATGGCCTGGATCACCAGCAACACCGGCAGCACCAGCAGCAGGCTTTTGAGCAGATAGACGAAGGGCAGGCCGCCATTGGCGGAGCCTTCCAGTTCGTGCCAGTTCATGTAGACATAATGCAGACTGAGGCCGAAGATCACGCCGCACACCGGCAACAGCAGAAACATTGTGCCCAGCAGGTTGACCCAGGCCTTGGTGCGCGGGCTGAAACGGGCGTAAAACACATCCACGCGCACGTGTTCGTCCTCGGCCAGGGTGTAGGCGATGCCGAGCATGAACAGGCTGCCGTGCAGATAGGTGAGCGATTCCTGCAGGGCAATATTGCCGATGCCGAAGCCATAGCGCAGCAGCACCACGGCGACCATCACCAGCACCAGCGCCAGTGCCAGCCAGGCACTGGTGCGGCCGATGGCGCAGGTGAAGCGGGTCAGCCGTTGCTGCCAGCGTTGTAGTTGTTCTGTCATAGGCACTCAATCGCACAGGGCAACAGGGTTACAGGCCAGCGACCGGGCCCCCGTTATCCCCGCGCCGTGGCGGGGCCTGATTATACGGACCTGCAGCCCGCGGGTCAGCTTGTCGTCTGTCACCGGGATGTCACACAACACTGTTAGCCTTGCGCCCTGGTACGGTGGAGTACTCCGTGAGTGGGCGGCTGGCAGCCAATTTAAATGCCGTGACCGGGCGGTTGTGTGATCGGTGCATTGCACAGGCAAGACCTGCACCTCTATGATTCCAGTATGGACGTGGTGCAGTTGCGCGCCCGGAGAGGCAGGGTGTCAGAGCCTCAACCCTCTTCTCAGCCAGTCTGCCATGAGCCCGGGTCGGTGGCTGAGCCCGGGCGGACAGGATGTTTCCGGGATATTAAACCGTGATAAGGCGCCTTTTGCCGAGCCCGGCCAATCTTGGTCGTGGGTGAAGGGTGGCGTTGGTTCCGTTGTGGTCCGGCAGGTCGGGCAACATTGAATAACACAGGGTGGTGCTCGGCGGGTTGCGGCACACTCCCATCAGATTACCGGTCGCTTCGGTTAAGGAGAGCGAAATAATGGATCGCATGTATTTTGGCCAGCACAGTTCGGCACAGTTCAACGAAGCGCTGGAGTCCATCCGTAATCACCTGATGGAAATGGGTGGTCTGGTGGAAAAGCAGGTGATGGATGCCCTGGAAGCGCTGTTGCAGGCGGATTCTGCGCTGGCGGAAAAAGTGCAGGAAACCGAAGACCGGGTCGACCAGCTGGAAATGCTGATCGATGAGGAGTGCACCCGGGTGCTGGCCCTGCGTCAGCCGGCGGCCTCTGATCTGCGCCTGATTATTGCCGTGTCCAAGGCGGTGTCCGACCTGGAGCGCATGGGTGACGAAGCCGCCAAGATTGCCCGCATGGGCCTGCAGCTGGCCGAAGAAGGCGAGTCCCCACGCGGCTATGTGGAAGTGCGTCATATTGGCAGCCATGTGCGCAACATGCTGCGCGATACCCTGGATGCCTTCGCCCGTTTCGATGCCAAGAAGGCGCTGGAAGTGGCCGCCGAAGACAACGAGGTGGACCTGGAATACCGCAGCGCCATGCGCTCGCTGGTGACCTTCATGATGGAAGACCCGCGCGCCATTTCCCGCGTGCTCAACATCATCTGGTCGCTGCGCTCGCTGGAACGAATCGGTGACCACGCGCGCAACATTGCCGAACAGGTGATCTACCTGGTGGAAGGCAAGGACGTGCGCCATATCAGCGTTGATGAGATGCAGAAGAAGATTAAGGGCTGACGCCTCGCGACCCCGTTGTCATGAACAATTCACACCCGGCCCTTGCGCCGGGTGTTTTTACGATTATTATATCCGTTATTCCGCATATATGAATGTATAGCCATGCTAACACCCACTCAGCTGTGTAAATGCCTTGGTGATGACCTTCGCCTGAGCCTGATCTGCCTTCTGCATGAACAAGGCGAGGTCTGTGTGTGTGATCTGGTCGCCGCCATGCAGGCGCCGCAGTCCACCGTGTCACGACACCTGGCGCAGCTGCGTCAGTGTCAGCTGGTGGTGGCGCGCCGGCAGGGCACCTGGATGCACTATCAGATCAACCCGGGGTTGTCTGACTGGGCGCGCCAAACACTGTCCACCTTGGTGATTCCGGCCCGTGAAGCGCTGGGTATCGAGATGACCTCTTCGGCCTGTTGTGAGAACTGACATGTCTCTAATGCCTACTACTATTCTGGTGCTGTGCACCGGCAATTCCTGCCGCTCCATTATTGGCGAGGCTCTGATCAATCACCTTGGTAAGGGTCTGGTGCGCGGGCTCAGTGCTGGCAGTCACCCCACCGGCCAGGTTAACCCCGGGGCCCTGGCGGTGTTGGCGCGCCATGACATTCAGTTGGAAAGTGCCAGCTCCAAGTCCATGGATGACCTGGCGGGGGAAAATATCGATCTGGTGATCACCGTGTGTGATAGCGCCGCCGGTGAAGCTTGTCCGCTGTGGCTGGGGGATACACCCAAACTGCACTGGGGGCTGCCCGACCCGGCCCATGCCACCGGTAGCGATGATGACATCGCCGCCGCCTTCGAGGCGACTTATCAGCAGCTCGATGCCCGTCTGCGGGCGCTGTTTGCGCTGTCGCTGGATGAACTCAATCGCGACGGGCTGGTGGCTTGCGGTGAGCGCATTCACCGCGAGCTGGGAGCATCGTGATGGGCTTCTTTGAGCGCTTTCTCAGTGTCTGGGTGGGGCTGGCGATTCTCGCTGGTGTGACCCTGGGGCTGGCGGTACCGGGCCTGTTTCAGGCGGTGGCCGGGCTGGAATATGCCCACGTCAATCTGGCGGTGGCGCTATTTATCTGGGTGATGGTCTACCCGATGATGATCCAGATCGATTTCACTGCCATCCGCGATGTGGGCCGCAAACCGCGCGGGCTGGCGCTGACCCTGACCATCAACTGGCTGGTCAAACCATTCACCATGGCGGCGCTGGGCTGGCTGTTCTTCAAGGGAATTTTTGCCCCGCTGGTGGACCCGCAAACGGCCAGCGAGTACATCGCCGGCATGATCCTGCTGGGTGTGGCGCCCTGTACCGCCATGGTGTTTGTCTGGAGCCATCTGGTGCGTGGTGATGCCAACTATACCCTGGTGCAGGTAGCGGTGAACGACCTGATCATGGTGTTTGCCTTTGCCCCCATTGCCGGCCTGTTACTGGGTGTCAGTGATATTGCCGTGCCCTGGAATACCCTGCTGCTGTCGGTGGTGCTCTATGTGGTGCTGCCGTTACTGGCCGGCTTTGCCACTCGCCAGTGGCTGGCAAGGCGTGGCGGCCCGGCACGGGTGGATGCCTTTGTACACAGTCTCAAACCGGTCAGCGTGGCCGGCCTGCTGGCCACCGTGGTGCTGCTGTTCGGTTTCCAGGCGCACACCATTCTGGCCAAACCGCTGGCCATCGTGCTGATTGCCATTCCACTGTTGCTGCAGACCTACGGCATCTTTGCCATCGGCTACTGGTTTGCCCGCCGCCTGCGTCTGGCCCATAACGTGGCCGGCCCGGCCTGCCTGATTGGCACCAGCAACTTCTTCGAGCTGGCGGTGGCGGTGGCTATCAGCCTGTTCGGTCTGCACTCTGGTGCGGCCCTGGCCACCGTGGTTGGGGTGCTGGTAGAGGTGCCGGTGATGCTGTCGCTGGTGGCCATCGTCAATCGTGTTCCGCACCGGTTTGAAGAAAGCAATGAGTGAATAATTAATAGCGCAAGAAAACCTGAAAGACGCAGACGGGCCTGTGCCCATTTCCGCTCTACGATTTTGCAGGGCGGAAGTTGTCTCGGCACTCTCTACCGTTGTGTTTGGAGAATCGAAAAAACCATGAGTGACATTCCAAACCTGGATCAGGACTGCTTCCGGATCCCGACGCCGGATGATGTGTTTCGTGATCAGCCGTCTAATCACAAGCCCCGTATCCTGTTGCTCTATGGGTCTCTGCGAAAGCGCTCCTTCAGCCGGCTGGCGGTGTTGGAGGCGGCGCGGCTGCTGCAGGCCATGGGCGCCGAGCCGCGTATCTTCCATGCCGATGGCCTGCCGCTGCCCGACAGCGAGGATGCCGAGCACCCCAAGGTGCAGGAACTGCGCGAGCTGGTGACCTGGAGCGAGGGTATGGTGTGGTGTTCCCCGGAGCGCCACGGTGCCATGACCGGCATCATGAAGGCGCAGATCGACTGGATTCCGCTGTCGCTGGGCGCGGTGCGACCCACCCAGGGCAAGACCCTGGCGGTGATGCAGGTGTGCGGCGGGTCGCAGTCATTCAACGCGGTCAATCAACTGCGTGTACTGGGCCGCTGGATGCGCATGGTCACCATTCCCAATCAGTCGTCGGTGGCCAAGGCGTTTCTGGAATTCGATGACAACGACCGCATGAAACCGTCCGGCTTCTACGACCGCATCGTCGATGTGATGGAAGAGCTGGTGAAGTTCACCTACCTGCTGCGTGATCGTAGTGACTACCTCACCGACCGTTATTCCGAGCGCAAGGAAAGCGCCGAAGAACTGATGAAGCGGGTCAACCAGCGCAGCCTTTAGCGGCGCCAGTGCAGGCCTCCCCTGTTTTCTCTGGCGATGCCTGCAGCGATATCACCACGTGGTCGCGTACCGACAAGCTGCCACCGTCAGGCTCGGCGTTACCCTGGCAGGTTTTGTTGCAGCCATTGCTGGAACTGGGCCTTGGGCAGGGCGCCGGACAGCCGCGCCACTTCCCGGCCGCGGTGAAAGATCATCAGGGTGGGAATCGAGCGGATCTGGAAGGCAGCACCGCTTTGCGGATTGGCTTCGGTATCCAGTTTCAGGAAGGCGGCGTGGGTCGCCATCTCCGCCGCCACCTGGCGGAACACTGGCGCAAAGTGCTGACAGGGGCCGCACCAGGGCGCCCAGAAATCCACCACCACCGGCAGATCGGTCTTATCCAGGTAGCGACGGAAATTGCCGTCATTGGCGTTCACTGGCTGACCCGGCAGCAATGGTTTGCGGCATTTTCCACATACCGGATTGTCGCACAGGCGGGCGACGGGCACCCGGTTGATGGCGCCGCAGTCGGGGCAGATAAGTTGGCTGGCCGTATTGCTCATGGTGATATCCAGTCAGGGGGTTCTACCCAGATATCAGGGGCCGCCAGCCGGATTTCAAGCCAGTGGCGATGCCGGGCTCGGGTCGGGGCCGTAGAGGCGTTTGCGTTCGGTGCTGTAGTTCCACCAGGGCTGCGCTTCCTCGCCATCCATAAAGCGGGTCACGGAAATGAACACGTCCAGCACGCAGGGGTCCTGATGGTGGGCGGTGATACTGCAGAGCCGCTGGAACATGGCCAGCGGGTCCTTGCCGGTCAGCTGGCCCGGGTTTTCAATGCCAAGCAGTTGCAGGTCCCGGGCCATGGCCGGGCCGATATTGGGCAGGTCGGTCAGGGCCTGCAGGTGTTGCCGGTTCACTTTGCTGGGGTTCATGGTGTGCGCTCCGCTAGTCCCATGGACAGATCGGGGTTAAAGACAAAGGTCTGACTGCTACGGTCCAGGGTATAGGCCGCAATCCGGTCGCCGCGCCGGCTGTCACAGTGCAGGTCCACTTCTTCCTGATCATGGTTATGGCCGCTGGCGACGTTCATGTATATAGGCGTCATGTAAAAACCGAACCCGCAGTCGTGCCCGTTGGGGTTCAGTTCCTGTATCACCTTGCCACTGGCTTTGTTGACCACGCGCAGCCGCTGAAGCGCCAGCGTGCCTTGCTGCTGG
The DNA here is from genome assembly GCA_033723495.1 of Alcanivorax sp. GTDB lineage: Bacteria > Pseudomonadota > Gammaproteobacteria > Pseudomonadales > Alcanivoracaceae > Alcanivorax. The sequence goes on from JAWVWY010000051.1 coordinate 13,885, forward strand.
CGATAGCGGCCAATAAAGGAGTAATGGTCGGTCTGGCCCCAGAACGGAATGGCCACCTTGCCGGTCAGGCGGGGCGGACCGGTATTGTCCAGCTGGCCAACGCGGGTCAGTGAAACAGCCAGGTCGTGCTTGCCGTCATGCCAGCGCCCGTCGGCATGCCGGGGGCCCAGCTGTAACTGCAACGGGCAGTGACTGGTATCGATCGGATTTTGAAGGCCGGTTTCGATGACCCGGGAAAATTCGGTGTGGCTGTGGATTTCGCACAGGGTCAGATGGCCATGCGGGTCGCGCGTCCCATAGAGCGCGATGGGGGTATGGTAATGGTCGTAGTAATAGCTGCCTTCCACGGTGATGCCTGCACCGAAGTGATAGTATTGCAGCGAAAGATGGGCCGCTTGCCGGCCGATGTGGCCGGTGTAATTGCTGACTTGATACCAGCCGGCCAGGGCCGGGCTGCTGAGCAGCAACAGCGTGGTGACCACCGCCAACCTGTCCGTCAATTGCCTCATGCCGGGCTCCTGACTCCCGTTTCCCGGGTGATGAAAATTATCCTGCCGGAAAACGGGGCCGCTGATCTGATAACCCGATCCCGTTTTCAGGCTTTGCCGATTTTCATGCGGCACAGGCAGTAAACAAACTTTTGTTCCTTGCCCGTCGGGGTGTGGTGGGTTTCCCGTTGTTGGGCCAGCAGTTCGAATGCCTGTCCGAACTGGGCGTGGAGACTGCCGGCATTGTAACGACTGACAGGCAGGCCACTGCAGTGGCTGGGGCCATCCTCGGCAAAGGTGGCAACCATCACCAGGCCGCCGGGCTTGACGGCATGTTGCACTTTTTCCACGTAGGCGTGCCGGTCCTGTTCTTTGGTAAGAAAATGGAAGACGGCGCGGTCATGCCACAGGTCATAGGCATGCCGGGGCAGGGGGGTATCCAGCAGGTCGCCTGCTAGCCACTGTACCCGGGTGGCGTTGTTACCGAGACGGGCGCGCGCCGCCTGCAGGGCAGCAGTGGACAGGTCGAGAACGGTAATGTTGCCAAAGCCCCGTGCCAGCAGGTCATCTACCAGAGTGGACGCGCCAGCGCCCACATCAATGATGGCGGCGGAGGTTGGTAGCCCGGTCTGGTCGATCATGCTCAGCGAAAGGGCATCATGCTCCTGGAACCAGCTGACGTCGGTGGAAGCCTTTTCCCGATAGACTTTTTCCCAGTGGCTTTTCGATGACATGAAACCCTCCACGATGATGGTAACCGGGTAACGGAAACAGGGTGACAGTCATAAATTAACCCCGGATTAAGCCGTGCCACAATGGTGCCACGGCGGCTGGCGGGCGAGGCGTTACAGGCGGCATAGAGCAAGCTCGGTCAGGACACGGCAAACACCCTGGGGCATAGTGGTGGCCAGAGAGGAGAAGCCGTAGTGGAAGAAACAAGGGCGGCGGCCTATGCGGAGCGTTTTGGCCGGGTGTTTGCCTATATCGATGAGCATCTTGGCGAGCCATTGACCGTGGAGCGCCTGAGCCGGGTGGCGCACTTTTCCAAGTTCCATTTCCATCGCCAGTTTTCGCAATACGCGGGTCTCAGTGTGGCACGCTATATCCAGCTGATGCGGCTGCGGCGAGCGTCCTACCGGCTGGCCTTTGACGAGGCGCTGCCGGTGATCGATATCGCCCTGGAGGCCTGCTTTGAAAACCCGGAATCGTTTTCCCGGGCGTTCAAGCATGCCTTCGGCCAGACCCCCTCCCAATTCCGCCGTGCCCCGGCCTGGCAGCCGTGGGTGCAACATTATCAGCTTCCCGTCAGGGCAAGAGAGGCAGCCATGGATGTCAGTATTGTTGAATTTGAAGAGACCGCGGTGGCGGCGCTTGAGCATCGTGGCGCACCGGAGCAGGTCAATGCGTCGGCGAAGATGTTCATCGACTGGCGCAAAAGTACCGGCCTGTCACCGGTGGTTAGCAGCGAGACCTTCGGGCTGGCCTATGACGACCCGGTCACGACGCCGGCGGCGCAGTTCCGCTTTGATATCTGCGGCTCGGTAACCGCACCGGTGCCGACCAATATGTTCGGGGTAATCAACAAGGTGATCCCGGCCGGGCGCTGTGCGGTGGTGCGGCACCTGGGCAGCCACGACCAGTTGGGGCAGGCGGCCTACTACCTGTATCGCCAATGGTTGCCGGACAGTGGCGAAGAGCTGCGCGACTTTCCGCTGTTCTTCCACTATCGCAATCTGCTGCCAGACACCGCCGAGCATGAGCTGGTCACCGACGTTTGCCTGCCGCTGCGCTAGCCGGCAGGAGACCGGTACCTCTTCAGGGGTACCAGGTGTCGAGCTGGATTTCCTCATTGTGCTGGCCGTCGCCAACCCACACCTGGCCGTCCTGGATCATGCATTGCAGGCGCATGCTGCGCTGCAACATGGGTAGCAGGGCGGCCTCACTGTCCGGCGCAATATGGATGATGCGCAGGTTGTCAAAGCGGCGCACCTTGCCGGCCATACCTTCCCACCAGACCTGCGGCGCGCGCGGGCCGTAGCAGTAGACGGTAACCCGCTCGGCCAGCCCACAGGCCTTGCGCAGCCGCTTCTCGTCGGGCATGCCCAGCTCGATCCAGTGGGCGAGGGTGTCATCCGGGTTGCGCTGCCACAGGTCTGGCTCATCGGTGCTCGACAGTCCCTTGGTAAAACTCAGGTCCTCATGGGCGTTGAGGGCAAAGGCGAGCAGCCGCAGCATCATGCGCGACTCGGTTTCCGAGGGGTGCAGCGCCACTGTCAGGTCATGGGTGGCGTAGTAGTCCCGGTCCATGTCGGACAGGGTCAGTTCGGCTTTGTAGATAGTGGCTTTCAGGGCCATGGGCAAGACTCGCAAGCAGGCAGGCTCGCAACAGGCGAGCACGCAAAAACGCGATTGTACCCGAGCGAACGGTTTTGCGCGTGGGGCGTGCCAACGTGTTGCGTGATAGTGGCTAAATCAGCGCCCAGATGCCGAAGGCAATAAACAGCCCGGCGCTGAGGCGGTGGGCCCAGGTTTCCAGCCTGTCGCCGCCGAACTGATGCGCCAGCCAGATCACCGGCAGGTTGGCGGCGATCATGCCCAGGGTGCTGCCGGACAGTACCGGCAGGAACTGGTGAGGGTAATGCACCGCCAGGGCCACGGTGGCGACCTGGGTCTTGTCACCGATTTCCGCCAGGAAGAACAGCGCCAGGGTGGTGATAAAGGGCCCGAAGCGGGGCGTGTCTTCCACGTCTTCATCGCCGTCGGGCACCAGCATCCATAGCCCCAGGGCAATAAAGCCGCCGGCCAGAATCCAGCGCAGCCATTGCTCGGGAATATGGCCGGCCAGCCATTCGCCGAACCACACCGACAGACCGTGATTGACCAGGGTGGCAATGACCACGCCGGCCAGAATCGGCCAGGGCTTGCGGTATTTGAGAATCAGCGCCAGCGACAGCAGCTGGGTCTTGTCACCGATCTCGCCGAGAGCCACCAGAACAAAGGCGCTAAGCAATGCGTCCATAGGTATTTCCTGAGGGGCAGGATTGATACTGACACAGAGACACCGTCTGCCAATCCCGCCCCGCGGAATGCAAACCGTGTCTCAGGTCTCGTCAATCCCGGGGTAGCCAGAGGCTCCCTGGATGCGGGCGTGGACGCCATGCGCATGAGGCGCAACTGTGTTGACGGCCACCAGGAGGCGTATCGGAGTCAATCCGGTGCGTCGAGCGACTACTCCCCCAAGACGGGTCAAACCTTAGCGGCAGGGTGCGGCAAAGGCAAGTACAATGGGCCTTTCATGACACCCTCGGCGGGGTGGCAATGCCGTCCCGGCCGTAACAGAGAGACCCCCATGAACGAAGAACGATTCCTGGATATCGAAACCAAGCTGGCCTATCAGGAAGACCTGATCGAAGCCCTCAACAAAGTGGTCAGCGACCAGCAGCGCAAGCTCGACGAGCTGGAACATGCCTGCCGCAAGATGGTGGACCGGCTGGTGGACCTGTCCGACGCCTTTGCCGCCGCCCAGGTGGAAGACGCCCCGCCGCCGCATTATTGAATCGTTATTTTGGCAACCCAAACAAAAAGGTGCTGCGCGGATTAGAGGAAAACGTACAAGGTCGCACGTCAGCGGTCTGGCGCCAATCTTGATCCCGGCCTGCTTGCACGCGAACAAGCCCTGTTCGTTTGCAAACAAACGGGCCCGTTGAAGGGTCGGGCGTGCGGGGTTTTGGGGTTTTGGCCTATCGCTTCCGACGTCCGATCAGGTTGAATTGCCTCTAAGCGGCGATGACCAAAAAAAGGCCGCACCCAGTGCCCTGGGCGCGGCCTCTTTGTCTTCAACTGGCACGTCGTCATGTCGCGCCACTAGCAATGATCAATGGTTAACTATCCTTTGCGCTTTATTCTGTGTCCTCGATGCTCAACCCGCGGGTGGCGATATCCAGGCTGGAGGCATCGGTTTCGTTGCCCAGCTTGATCATCAGGCGCAGGTCGTTGGGCGAATCGGCGTGCAGCATGGCGTCTTCATAGGTGATTTCGCCGGCACTGTAGAGATCATAGAGCGCCTGGTCGAAGGTCTGCATGCCCTGTTCGCGGGACTTGCTCATCAGTTCCTTGAGCATGTGTACTTCGCCCTTGCGGATATGGTCCTGCACCAGCGGCGTGCCCAGCAGCACTTCGATGGCCGCGCGGCGGCCCTTGCCGTCCGGGGTCGGGATCAATTGCTGGGCGACAATGCCCTTCATGTTCAGGGACAGGTCCATCCACAGCTGGTCGTGCATGTCCGCCGGGAAGAAGTGGATGATACGGTCCAGCGCCTGGTTGGCGTTGTTGGCGTGCAGGGTGGCCAGGCAAAGGTGGCCGGTTTCGGCGAAGGCGATGGCCTTGTCCATGGTCTCGCGGGTACGGATCTCGCCGATCAGGATCACGTCCGGCGCCTGACGCAGGGTGTTCTTCAGGGCCACGTCGAAGCTGTCGGTATCGATGCCCACTTCGCGCTGGGTGACGATGCAGCCCTGGTGCTGATGGATGAATTCGATCGGGTCCTCGATGGTGATGATGTGACCCTTGGAGTTGCGGTTGCGGTGGCCGATCATGGACGCCAGCGAGGTGGACTTACCGGTACCGGTGGCGCCCACGAAGATCACCAGGCCACGCTTGGTCATGGCCAGTTCCTTGATTACCGGCGGCAGGCGCAGGTCATCTACATTGGGGATCTTGGTTTCGATGCGCCGCAGTACCATGGCTACCAGGTTGCGCTGGTAGAAGGCGGACACCCGGAAACGGCCGATGCCGCGGGCGGAGATGGCGAAGTTGCACTCGTGCTTTTCGACAAACTCCTTGCGTTGTTTTTCGGTCATCACGCCGAACACGATGTCGCGGGTCATGTCCGGGGTCAGGGCATTCTTGGTCACCGGCAGGATCTTGCCGTGGATCTTCATGCTCGGTGGCACGCCGGCGGTGATGAACAGATCCGACCCACCCTTGTCGACCATCAGTTTGAGTAGTTCTTCGAATTCCATTGGCTGCTGCCTTCAATCAATTAAATGGCGTCCGGGCTCTTGGCCTTTTCGCGTGCCACTTCACGGGATACCAGCCCTTGCAGGCACTGGTCCAGTGTCTGCATGCCGAGCGCGCCACCTGTCTGGATAGCCGAGTACATCTGCGCCACCTTGTCCTCGCGGATCAGGTTCCGGATCGCCGGGGTGCCGATCATGATTTCGTGGGCGGCACAGCGGCCACCGCCATTCTTCTTCATCAGTGTCTGCGAGATCACCGCCTGCAACGATTCCGACAGCATGGAGCGGACCATGGACTTTTCCTCGGCGGGGAATACGTCCACCACCCGGTCGATGGTCTTGGCGGCGGAGGTGGTGTGCAGGGTGCCGAACACCAGGTGGCCGGTTTCTGCAGCGGTGAGCGCCAGGCGGATGGTCTCC
>JAWVWY010000052.1:0-19078 GCA_033723495.1 Alcanivorax sp.
CCGGGAAAGACAAATTTTTTATACACCACCCCTGTTTATAAGCGGTGGTTTTCAAAAAACGCCATGTACTTGAAGGGAAAAGAAATTTGCCCGGCCAGGGGGTTACCAGAGCAGTCGCGCCACCCACGGCCACAGCCAGGGCAGGGCCAGGGCGGTGAGCAGGCCGCACAGGCCCAGCCCCAGGCCGGCAAAGGCGCCGGCTTTTTCGCCATACTCGAAGGCCCGCGCGGTACCGATGGCGTGGGCCACCAGGCCCAGCGCAAAGCCCTTGATACGGTGGTCACGGACCCGCAACAGGCGGAACACCAGGCCGCCCACCAGCGCGCCGACGATGCCGGTAATGGCCACCGCCCCGGCGGCCAGCGACACATAGCCACCGGTGGATTTGACCACCTCCACCGCGATCGGCGTGGTAATGGATTTGGGGGCCAGCGAGCCCACCACTTCCTGCGGTGCGCCCAGCCACCAGGCCAGCCCCACGGCGATGCTGGCGCACAGGGTGGCGCTGATCAGGGTGGCCACCAGGATCGGCTTCCAGAGGCTGCGCACATGGTGTAGCTGACGGTACAGGGGCCAGGCCAGCGCCACCGTGGCGGGCCCCAGCAAAAAGGAAATCAGGCTGGTCTGCTGGCGATATTCGGTGTAGTCCACGCCCACCAGGGGCAGTACCACGATCACCGGAATCGACGCCACGATAAAGGGGTGGAACAGCGGCAGGCTGTGGCTGCGGCCATAGATCCACAGCGCCATGCGGTAGCTGGCCAGGGTCAGCAGGATGCCGAACAGCGGCGTATGCACCAGCCCTTGCAGCTCATTCATGGCCCTGCTCCCGGCCGGCGGATTTTTCCCGGAACAGCACCTTGAGCATCAGCGTCACCAGAATCAGGCTGACGATGGTACCCAGCACCACCGCCACGCCCAGTGCCACGGCATTGTCCCGGTAGCGGTCCCATTGCAGCACGATGCCCACCCCGAGCGGAAAGATCAGCAGGCTGATGTGCTTGATCAGGGTGCCGGCGGCGGTGGCGACCCGCTGGCTGTAGGGTGCATTGAACAACAGCGCCAGCAGCAACAGCACCATACCCACCACCGACGCCGGTAGCGGGATGCCGGTAAGGCGGATAATGATCTCGCCCAGGAACTGGAACAGCAGCAGTATCAGTAAACCGTCAATCATCAGGGTTTCCGGCCGGGGACGGGGCCCCGGTGATCAACGGGGCAGCGGACGGAACAATTGTACCAGTGCCACCGCCAGCAGGCCGACAAACACCAGCAGCGACCAGCCCGGCAGGCTGATGCCAAACAGTGACCAGTGCACCTCGGCACATTCACCGGAGCCGGCCAGCACTTTGGCCAGAACGTCCTTGAGCGGGAAGACATCGAGCATGTAGTTGAGGCCCGGGCCGCAGTCGGGAACCCGATCCGGCGGCAGGTGCTGCAGCCACAGGTGACGGATCGCCACCGCACCGCCGCCCAGCGCGGCCAGGCCGGTAAGGGCGGCATAGACCCGCACGCCGACACCGCGCGGCCCGTGCAGGCAGGCCATCAGCAGAACCAGGCCGGCGGCGATCACGCCGACGCGCTGGAAGATGCACAGCGGGCAGGGTTGCAGCCCGTCAACATGCTGCAGGTAGAGGGCGCCGCCCATGGCCGCCAGGCAGGCCAGCAGTGCAAGCAGGTTGAGCAGACGGGGGGAAGGCAGGGACACGGACATGGCACCATCTCTTGTTGGGATCGGGCGAAGGGTAGGCAAAAGTGGCCGCGGCGGCAACTGTCCCTGTAGACCGGTCGGTTAGCTGCAGGTTCCGGTGGCTCAGGGCTGCCCCTGGGTTTCCGGGGATTGCCGCTCCCGCCAGGCGCAGTGACCGTCCTGCCAGCCTTGCTGCCACCACTGGGCCAGGTCCGCATCCTGATAGGGGCAGTGATCGGCGTTGCCGCCGGCCATGCCCCACATGCAGCCCTGATTATAGGCTTTTTCCCTTTGTGCCTGGTGTGGCCCGCTCATGGAGGTCTCCGTTAACCGTCCCCCGCAGACTAGCATTGCGCAAGGGCGTCACAATCGGCACGGGTCGGCATTTCTGTAGGAAATTGCTGACAAAAGCGAAGAGTGGTGGCGCCTCGGCGATGGATTGCGCCGGCGTTTGCCTCAGTCGCGGAAGTAGTCGGCCAGGTAGTCCTCGAACGATTGCGGGTCGGCGGCTTCCCAGTTTTTCTGCTCGGTGAGGCTGTGCTCGGCCAGCTGTTCCAGGCGACGGTTGGTGTCATCACAGCGCTGCCGGGACAGAAAATGGTCGCGGTGGGCCAGCGCCTGGTCCATGGCAAAGCGGAAGAAGCTCTGTTTGCGGCCTTCCAGGGTGTCGAGGATGCGTGCCGACGGGGTGGCATCCGGGGTGGCCACTTTTTCCTGCTGCCGGGCCAGGGCGTCGGCGTAGTTGTGGCCGCCATGACTGCGGTCGAACAGCTCGGCGATGGGCTGCATCTGCTGCAGCTTTTCGCTGGCCCAGTCTTTCAGGCTGACGGTCTTGCCCCAGTTGTTCAGCTGTACGCTGGTGTCGCGGCCGTTGTAGACCACCTGGCGCAGATTGTCCTTGCTGGCGTGCAGGTCGCAACGTTCAAGCTGCGGCGATTCACGCAGCAGGCAGTAGGTGGCGAACAGGTCCAGGAAACGGATTTCCCGGGCGTTGATGCCCACCGGCTCGAACGGATTGAGGTCCAGAGCGCGGATCTCGATGTATTCGACGCCACGCTTCTGCAGCGCGGTGGTGGGGCGTTCGCCCTTGTTGATGGTGCGCTTGGGGCGGATTGACGAGTAGTACTCGTTCTCGATTTGCAGGATGTTGGCGTTAAGTTGGCGGTATTCGCCATCCGGGCCGCGCACGCCGATTTGCTGGTAGGCCGGTTCCGGTGTCTTGATGGCGTGGGTCAGCGTGCGGACGTATTCATCCAGGTTGTTATAGCTGATCGCCAGCGATGACTGGGCATTGTTCTGGTAGCCCAGGTCGCTCATGCGCAGGCTGGTGGCGTTGGGCTTGAACAGGGTGTGGTCGAAGGTGTCGAGCTGATGCTCACGGCCGGCCAGGAAGGAGCGGCACAGGGCCGGCGACGCGCCGAACAGATAGACCAGTAGCCAGGAATAGCGCTGGAAGTTGCGGGTCAGGTCAAAGTAGCGCCGGGAGATATAGTCCTGCAGCGGCGCACTGTCATCTTCCAGAACCTGATTGAGCTGCCAGAATTCTTCCGGGTAGGAGAAGTTGTAATGGATGCCGGCAATAGTCTGCATCTTGCGGCCATAGCGATGGCCCAGCCCTTCCCGGTAGATGGTCTTCATGCGGCCCACGTTGGAGCTGCCGTATTGCGCCACCGGTACATCGCTGTCGTTGGCGATCATGCAGGGCATGGAATTGACCCACAGTACCTCGTCTCCGATGTGGCTGTACACGTAGCGGTGCAGTTGCTCGAGAAATTCCAGTGGCTTGTGGAATTCGTTGCTCGGTGGGGTGATGAACTCCAGCAGCGCTTCCGAGTAATCGGTGGTGATATAGGGGTGGGTCAGGGCGGAGCCCAGCGCCTTCGGGTGTGGCGTGTGCGCCAGGGTGCCGTCGGTGGTAATACGCAGGCTTTCCTTTTCGATACCACGGCGGATGCCGGCCAGGGTGGCGGCGGCATCGGAATCAAGCAGGGCGCGGATGCGCTGTTCAAGCTGTGTCATGGTCTGGCCCGGTCAGGGCGCCGGCGGGCCGGCGCGGGTGTGACGCAATGCGGACAATTGTGGGACTGCCCGGTGACAGTAACAAGACGGTCAGGCGCGACAAGCACCGACTAGCGGCGCTTGTCCTTCTTCTCGGCCATGGCGCTGGCGAGCAGCTGGCCGAAGGTGCCGGTGCCATTGCCGCCGCCATTCTGCTGCCCCTGACGCTTGCCGCCGCCGTTGTTGCGGTTGCCGCGATTGGCGCCGCCGGCCTTGCGGGCGGCGGGGCGTTGCCCGGCCGCTTTTTCGGCGGGCTGGTCGTCCATGCGCATGGTCAGGCTGATGCGTTTGCGGTCCAAGTCCACGTCCAGCACCTTGACCTTGACGATGTCGCCGGGCTTGACCACCTCGTGGGGGTCTTCCACGAACTTGTCGGACAGGGCGGAGACGTGCACCAGGCCATCCTGGTGGACGCCGATATCGACGAAGGCGCCGAAGTTGGTCACGTTGGTGACGGTGCCTTCCAGGATCATGGAGGGCTTCAGGTCCTTGAGGGTTTCCACCCCTTCCTTGAAGACCGCTGCCTTGAATTCCGGGCGCGGGTCGCGGCCGGGTTTTTCCAGCTCGCTGAGGATGTCGGTGACGGTGGGCAGGCCGAAGCTGTCATCGGTGAAGTCCGCCGCGTTGACCTTCTTGAGGAAGGGCACATCGCCGATCAGCTCCTTGAGCGGGCGGCCGTGTTTCTCGGCGATCTTTTCCACCAGCGGGTAGGCTTCCGGGTGCACCGAAGAGCTGTCCAGCGGGTTGTCGCCGTTCATGATGCGCAGGAAGCCGGCGGCCTGTTCGAAGGTCTTTTCACCCAGGCGCGGCACCTGCTTGAGGCCGTCGCGGTTGGCGAAGGCACCGTTCTTTTCCCGGTAGGATACGATATTGCCGGCGATGGTGGCGTTGAGCCCGGCGATGCGTGACAGCAGCGGCGCGCTGGCGGTGTTTACATCCACACCCACCGAGTTCACGCAGTCTTCCACCACCGCATCCAGCGAACGCGACAGCTTCACCTGGCTGACATCATGCTGGTACTGGCCCACGCCGATGGCTTTTGGGTCGATCTTCACCAGCTCCGCCAGCGGGTCCTGCAGGCGGCGGGCGATGGATACCGCGCCACGGAAGGACACGTCCAGTTCCGGGAATTCCCGCGCCGCCAGTTCCGAGGCGGAGTACACCGAGGCGCCGGCCTCGGAGACCATGATCTTCTGGATGTTGCCTTTGCTGGCCTTGACCACTTCGCCGGCCAGCTTGTCGGTCTCGCGGCTGGCGGTACCGTTGCCGATGGCAATCAGCGCCACCTTGTGTTTCAGGCACAGGGCCGCCAGGGCGGCCAGGGACTGGTCCCACTGGTTTCTCGGCTGGTGCGGGAAAATGGTGCTGTGCTCCAGCAGCTTGCCGGTGGCATCCACCACTACCACTTTCACGCCGGTACGCAGGCCCGGGTCCAGGCCCATGGTGCACTTGGGGCCCGCCGGTGAGGCCATCAGCAGGCTCTTCAGGTTGCGGGCAAACACCTGGATGGCTTCCTCTTCGCCCAGCTCGCGCACGCGGCCCAGCAGTTCGGTTTCCAGGTGGGTGTTGAGCTTGATCTTCCAGGTCCAGCGCATCACTTCCCTGAGCCAGTCATCGGCGGCGCGGCCCTGGTGCTGCCAGTCGGCCACCGCGGTGACCATGGTTTCACAGGGGTGCGGCTGGGCGCTCTCCAGCTCTTCGGGCAGCACCATGGAAACATGCAGGATGCCTTCGTTACGGCCGCGGAACAGGGCCAGGGCCCGGTGGCTGGGGATATCCTTGAGCGCTTCGCTGTGGTCGAAGTAGTCGCTGAACTTGGCGCCGTCCTTTTCCTTGCCGTCCACCAGCCTGGCCTGGATGTGGGCCTTGTCCCACAGGAAGGTACGCAGGCGGGTAAGCAGCTCGGCGTTTTCCGCAAAGCGCTCCATGAGAATCTGTTTGGCACCATCCAGGGCATCCTTGGCGGTAGCAATCTTGTGCTCGTCGTTGAGGTAGCCGCCGGCCAGCGCTTCGGGATTCTGGCTGGGGTCGTCCAGCAGGGTGTCGGCCAGTGGCTCCAGGCCGGCCTCGCGGGCGATCTGGGCGCGGGTGCGGCGCTTGGGCTTGTAGGGCAGGTAGAGGTCTTCCAGCCGGGTCTTGGTGTCGGCGGCCTTGATGGCCTTTTCCAGTTCCGGGGTGAGCTTGTCCTGCTCGGCGATACTCTTGAGGATCGCGTCGCGGCGCTCTTCCATTTCCCGCAGGTAGCGCAGTCGCTCTTCCAGGTTACGCAACTGGGTGTCGTCCAGTCCGCCGGTCACCTCTTTACGGTAACGGGCGATGAAGGGAACGGTGGCACCTTCGTCGAGCAGCGCCACGGCGGCCTGCACCTGACGTTCCTGGCAGCTCAGTTCTTCGGCAATGATTTGTTCAATACGGGACATGAGGATTCCTGGCTTGCACGCCCGCAGGCAGCGGGCCTGCAGACGTTAAAAACAAAACGACCGGAATCATAGGCAATGACTCCGGTCGTTAACAGATTGACTTGGTAAAATGGCTGTGGCTGCGATCACTGAGGGAATGGCGCGTGGGGCCGGGCGGGCTGAACCGGTCAGCCCAGCACTTCATTGATCTTGGCCACCAGCTCGGCTTCCACCGGCGGCTTGACGATGTAACCGGCGGCACCCTGGCGCTCGCCCCATACCTTGTCGGTTTCCTGATCCTTGGTGGTCACCAGGATCACCGGAATATTGCTGGTGTCCGGGTCGCGGGTGATCTTGCGGGTGGCCTGGAAGCCATTCAGTTCCGGCATCACCACATCCATCAGGATCAGATCGGGCTGTTCGGTGCGGGCTACCTGCACGCCCTCCATGCCGTTGGTGGCGGTAATGACCTCGTGACCCTGGCCCTGGACAATCTTCACCAGGTTGGTGAGCTGGGTGGGGGAGTCATCCACTACAAGAATTTTGGCCATGCTGCGCTCTCCTTGGACCTGGGGTCTCGTTCTTGATGTTCTTATGTTGTGTATGCGGGGCGCTTTCGCCCGGCCGCTGGAGAAGGCGTGTTTCCTCACGCCGGGCAAACCGGCATAACAGCGACAACCGATGCATGATAGCAGCCATGGACCAAAACGTAAGCTGCTCAATTACGACGGAAATTGCCGTTTTTGGTCAGTGTGTCACGGTTTTGGAGCGTGTCGCGGCCACCGCTCACAGGGCGGCGGCAATGTTTGCATACAAAGTCATCCCGGCGATAACTTGCCTTGTGCGTCGCCAGGGCGTAAACGGACAGTCGGCAAAACGTGTTTCGGGAGTCGCCGTGAGCGAACAACAAGACAAGATTCTGGTCGTCGATGATGATGCGCGCCTGCGCAGTCTGCTGCAGCGCTTTCTGGAGGAGGCCGGTTACGCGGTCAAGGCGGTGGCCGATGGTGAGCAGATGGATCGGGCCCTGTCGCGGGAAATCTACTCGCTGATGGTGCTGGATTTGATGCTGCCCGGTGAAGATGGCCTGTCCATCTGCCGGCGCCTGCGCGAAGCGGACAATCGTATGCCGATCATCATGCTGACCGCCAAGGGCGATGATGCCGAGCGCATTGAAGGGCTCGATGCGGGGGCGGATGATTACCTGCCCAAGCCATTCAACCCCAGGGAGCTGGATGCCCGTATTCGCGCAGTGTTGCGTCGCCATGTGCGGGAAGTGCCCGGGGCGCCCAGCAAGGAGGAGGGGCAGGTGGAATTCGGCCCCTGGGCGCTGGATCTGGCCAACCGTACCCTGCTGCGCGACGGGGAGCCGCAGAACCTGACCACCGGCGAGTTTGCCGTGCTCAAGGCGTTGTTACAAAACCCGCGCGAACCGCTGACCCGCGACAAGCTGATGAGTCTGGCGCGCGGGCGGGAATGGTCTGCCATGGAGCGTTCCATCGATGTGCAGGTGTCGCGCCTGCGCCGCCTGCTGGAAGACGACCCGTCCAAGCCGCGCTATATCCAGACCGTGTGGGGTGTGGGCTATGTGTTTGTGCCGGATTGACCAACGCTTGCACGCAACACGCCTGCAGGCTTTCACGCGAAAAGCGTAGGATGGTCTTTTCTGTCTTTGCGTGCCGACGTGAAGCGTGTTTGCGTGTCAGCGAGCCCTTATGAAATTTTATCCCCGCACTGCCTTCGTCCGTTCTGCCATCGTGGTGGGGCTGGTGATCGGTATTAGCCAGGCCATGAGCCTGTGGTTCTTTGCCCGCAATGCGTATCTGCCGGGCATCCACGAGTATGCCCGCCTGACCGTGCTGCAGGCGGAACTGGCATTTGATGACAACGGCAGTGACGACCCGGGCATGGCGGCTCGGCTGGGGCAGGCCACCGGCATCGAGCAGGGTGAGCCCACCAACCTGCACCGGGACGACAGCCTGATGGTGGCGCGGCCGGTGGTGGAACGCTTCCGCGAGGAAGTACAAATGATGCTGTCGCAGCCGGTGCAAGTGCGGGTGGAAGACAGCCGCGAGCCGGTGCTATGGGTGACGGCGCCGTCTTTCCGGGGGCACTGGCTGCGGGTGCCGATGGCCTTTTTCCGTGATTATGACCGCTACCTGCTGCTGGGCTGGGGGGTGGCGGTGCCGCTGTTGTCGATCATCGGCGGCCTGCTGATTGCCCGAGGTCTCAATCTGCCGCTGCGGCGGCTGGCCCGGGTGGCGCTCAAGGTTGGCCGTGGCGAGGCGGTGCCGGTGCTTGATACCAGCATCGGGCCGGAGGAAATTCAGGCAGTGAATGCCGCCTTCAACCGCATGACCCATGACCTGCAGCAGGCCCAGCGTGACCGTGCCCTGTTGCTGGCCGGGGTTTCCCATGACCTGCGCACGCCACTGACACGCTTGCGGCTATCCGCGGAATTCCTGCAGGACCGGGAGCTGTCCCAGGGCATCATCGAGGATATCGAGGATATGGACGCCATCCTCGATCAGTTCATCGCCTTTATCCGCGATGGTGCCGATGAACAGCCGGACTTCGAAAACCTCAATGCGCTGATACAGGAAGTGGCCGGCAAGTACCCGCCCGATCAGCTGGCCTTCCAGCTGGATGATTTGCCTCGCCTGATGCTCAAGCGACTGACCGTCAAGCGCATGCTGGCCAACCTGATCGGAAATGCGCTCAAGTACGGGGCCGCGCCGGTGGAAATGGCGACCCGGGTGGAAGACAACGCGGTCTGCCTGACGGTGCGTGACCACGGCAAGGGGGTGCGCGAGGAGGATATCCCGCTGCTGTTACAGCCATTCTCCCGTGGTGAGAAGGCCCGCACCCTGAGCGGCAGTGGCCTGGGGCTGGCCATCGTCAAGCGCATTGTCGATATGCACCATGGCCGCATTTCGCTGGCCAACCATGACCAGGGGGGCTTGCTGGTGACCATCCATTTCCCGGTCACCGGTCAATTCGTGCAGCCGGAGACGCTGTCTGCCGGTGTGCGGTGACGCACAGACTGTGGCACGGGATGGGGCCGGTGGTTGAGGCGTGCCCGCTTAGGGGGCATGCTCCATGACCATGGCATGACAACCGCAACCAGGGAGATCTTCGTCATGAAAAAAGCACTGTTGGCATCCGGCCTGCTGGCCATGAGCCTGCCGGCCCTGGCCCAGGGTATCTATCAGCAGGATGGTTACGTGGGCCTGCAATACAACATGCTGAACCAGGAAACCGCTGGCAACGACATCAAACCCGGTGCCTTTCAGACCCGCTTCGGGCTGCAATTCACGCCCAATGTGGCGCTGGAAGGACGGCTTGGCTATGGCCTGCAGGACGATCAGGTGGACGGCCTGACCATCGACCCCAAATGGGTGGTGGGTGCCTATGTGAAGCTGGGGCTGGACAAGTCCCTGCCGGTGTCGCCCTATCTGCTGGCCGGTCACTCCACGGTGACTGCAGATGTCACGCAAAGTGGTTTGTTGTTTGACCGTACACAGGAGACCACCCAGAGCGATATTTCCTATGGCGGCGGGGTAGATATCAACCTCAACAAGGCCAGCGCCATCAACGTGGAATGGTTGAAGCTGGACGAGATCGACAACTATGACCTGACCACCATCAACGTGGGCTACATGGTGCGTTTCTGATCCTGCCCGCCCACCCGGCGGATGCCGGGTGGGCGCTTTCCTCTCCCGTTCTCCTTTTCCCTTCTTTCTCAGTGATCCAGGCTGCTGACCGGCACCAGCGGGATATTCACCCGTGATGGCATGCCCGGTGAGCTGTAGATGGTCAGGGTGCCCAGCAGCGAGGTGACCAGGTCGGGGATGCTGCTTAGCCCGTGGGGCAGGTCACTGGCGCCGACGCTGATGCGCAGGCGGTGGCCGGCCTCGATGACCGCACTGGTGGGAAACACTTCCACATCCGCCCGGAACGGTTGCAGTGGCGTTACTGGCTGCTCGGAGGCCGCCGTGAACGGGTGCCAGGGCTGCACCAGCTTGCCGTCCATAAAGCGCGAGCGGCTGGCATCGAGGGCGCGCATGGAGCCCTTCAGCAGGCCATTGGTCAGCTCATGGGAGACACCGTCCGGGCCCACGTCGCTGACCCGCACCACGACATTGGCATTGAGTGCGGTGGTGGACACCCATATCTGGCCGCCGATGGGCCCGTTGATGGCCATGGGTTCGGTCAGCGGCGAGGAGGTATAGACCGCCTCCAGCGTTTCGGTCAGGTTGTTCTGGAACTCGCAGGGCGGGGTAATCATGCCCAGCACCCCGGCGGTCCACTGGCTGGCGCTGGCCGAGCAGAGGCCATTGAGCGGTTCCTGCACGATGCTGGTCTGGCCGTCGCTGGTGGGGGCCTGTTGGTCGACTCTGCCGAGCAGCGGCAGCGCCTGCTGGCCGTGCAGATAGAAAGTCTGTGCATGAGCCAGGGGGTTGGGCCAGTCGCTGGCGGTCACATAGTGTTCCTTGCCGGTGTAGTACTGGGTCACCGGGGGGTAGTCCTGGGCGCCGGTATTGATACCCTTCAGGTAATGATCGAACCAGGCTAGGCGGATGTTGCCCAGCGCCGGTACGCCATCCTGTGGCAGGCCCTGTCCAAAAGACCCTTGCAGGTGGTGCCAGGGGCCGATCAGCAGCTTGCTGTTGGTGTGATCCTTGAGTGCCTCGTAAATCAGTGGCTCGCCGCGCTGGAAAATATCGCGCAGGCCCCCTACCACGAAGGTGGGCGCGGTAATCTTGTCTGCCTGTTCCAGCGGCGAGCGGATACGCCAGAAGGGGCTGTCATACTGTTCGTCTTGCCCCAGCAAGGCGCCGGCTACCACCGGTACCGGGAATTCGGTGAGCATGCCGGTCAGGTGCTCCTGCAGCAGGTTGACCGAATAGCTCGGTTCACCGTTATCGAGCCCGGCGGAGGTGGGGATCAGGCCCAGCCCATCCACCAGCGCAATCCATAGCGGAATAAAACCGGCATTGATCTGGCCACCGGTGAAGACGATGTCCCGGTAGGCGTCGCCCATCGGAACGATGGCGAAAATGGCCTTGAGGTGCGGGTTCTGTCGGGCGCCGGCGAACAGCCCGGTGATGCCCATGTAGGAGGCGCCGTTCATGCCGATGTTGCCGTTGGACCAGGGCTGGTCGGCGATATAGTCCAGCAGTTCGCCGATATCGTCCTGGTCAATCTGGCTGAAGGCCTGCCACACCCCTTCGGAAGCACCGGTACCGCGCATGTCCACGGTGATGTAGGCATAACCGCGTTTGACCAGCGACGGGTCGGAGAACAGTGAGGCGGAGTACATCTGGTTGTAGCCGGTAAAGGTGGCGACAACCGGGAAAGGCTGGTCGATCGGGTTGCCATCGGCATCGGCCGGCAGCGTTACGGAAGCGGCCAGACGAATGCCGTCGCGCATGGTAATCAGCTGCTGCGGCAGAGTTACGGTATTGGGGTAATCCTCGGCGCGCTGGTAGGGCGTGCCCCAGTCCAGATTGACCTTTTTGCCGGCAGGCGGCGTGGTGGTCGGCGTGCTGCTGGTGCTATTGGCGGTGGCCGGGGTGATTGTGGTGGCGGTATGGCTGCCGCCCCCGCCACCCCCGCCGCAGGCACTCAGGAGCAGGGAGGCAAACAGACAGACGCCGACAATTCGCCGGCCGGCAGAGAGGGAAGACCGCATGGTGTCACCTTTTTATTATTGGTAGCACAGTAAGGAAGGCCCGGAACATGCTGGGATATTGGTGCCAATGTTAGGCGCGGCAGGTGTGCGGCCGCTGTTGTTAACTGTGCGGGGTGTGGTGACCGGTTATGAAAAAATGTTAGCGGCTGTAACCCCCGGCCGGCGCCGGGGGCGTAGGTCAGGCGCGGGTTTCCATGACCTGGCCAATATCGTGCAGGGCACGGTCCAGGCTGTAAAAGCGTATCAGCTGGTTGCGTAGCCAGCTCAGTGCGCGCGACTCGATTGTCATCAGTCGGGCCAGTTGCCGGGAATTGTTCTGGGCGGCGCGGGAGGCAGGTTCCTGCCGGTGTTGGTAGTGGCGCAGGGCCTGCGGCAGGGTATGCCGGTCGCAGCGTGTTAGTTCGTCATTAAGGGTGGCGGCGGCGGCCATGGCCATGGAGGCGCCGACCCCGGCAGTGGGCAGGAAGCCCATGGCGGCGTCGCCCAGCAGTGCCACCCGCCCCCGGTACCAGTGACGGCAACGGCAGTCGTGCAGGGACCAGAAGAAGGGCGCGCTGTCCTCGCGGCAGGCGCGTAACAGGGCAGCAAATGCGGGCGTCTGGCTGAGGCTGCCCAGCTGCGCCAGGAAGGTGGCTCGGCCCTGCCGCTCCAGCCGCTTGCGGGGCCCGGCGAGAAAACCACCCAGGCCATTGCTGACCGGGTACAGCCCGGCCATAAAGCCCGGCCCGAAGGCCTCGGTATAGGTATCCGCGGCCTGGCTGGCCGGCTCTACCCAGCTCACCCAGCCGCCCCAGCCAGTATCGTGATAGCGATACTCGTCGGGTCGGAGTATCAGCTTGCGGATGGAGGAATGCAGGCCGTCAGCGGCCACCACCAGATCAAAGTCGGCCTGCAGGCCGTCACTGAAATGCACGTGTGCCCGGGATTCGCCGTTTTCCAGGTTATTGATCCGGGTGTCGAAGGCGATGGCGCCCGCCGGCAAACGGCTGGCCAGCAGCTGCGCCAGCCGGCCGCGGGTAATGCCCTGGTAGGCGCCGTATTGTTCGGTCAGGCGGTGCAGCGGATAACGTTGTCGGCAACGGCCGTACTGGTCGCAGAACTGGTAATGGCGCATGGACTGGCTACTGGCCAGGTAGTCCCGGTGCAAGTCCAGGCCATGTAGTACATTGCCGCCCAGTGGCAATAGCCCGAGCATGTAGCCGCCCTGTTGTAGATCCGCCTGCTGTTCGATCACTACCGGGTAGAGACCCTGGCGGTGGAGCAGGGCGGCCAGCGTTAGTCCGGCCATGCCGGCCCCGGCAATGAGGATGCGCAGCCGGCTGTGCCGGCAGTGCTCCAGCTGCTGTTGCAGCGAGCAAGGGCGTGCTGCTGTCATGGTGACCTCCTTGTGTCTGGTGGTCACTCCATGCCGCGTATCAGGTGGTCGAGAAAGCGCGCTTTCAGTACATCCAGCGGCAGATCCGGAGCGAGCCAGTATTGCAGCATCAGCCCGTCCAGGGCGGCGACAATAATGGTGGCCATGGCGCTGGCGTCGCCGGCGTGGCGAAACTGCCCGGCCTGCTGCCCCCGTTCGATGACATCGGTCAGCAGGTTGCGCATGGCCTGGTAAAAGCGCGCCATGGCGTCGCGGAAGATCTGTCGCTGGGTGCCGCTGCCGGCGCAGGCCCAGAATTCCAGCGTCAGCGGGTACAGGGACAGGTCTGCCTGTAACTGCTCAACCGCGCCGTTGATCAGGGCCTGCAACTGCTCGAGGGGGCTGGCGGCGGTCAATGCTGGCGCCAGCTGGGCCATCAGGGAGGAGGCATAATCCGCGAATACCGCCTGGAAGAGTGCTTCCTTGCTGTCGAAGTAGTCGTACAGTGAGCCCTTGCTGACGGCGGCGGCCTGAGCCACCGAAGCCATACTGGTATTGCTGAAGCCCTGTTGTGCAAAGACCCGGGCGGCAGCCCGGACCAGCTGTTGCCGCTTGGCGGCCTTGTCGACGATACGTGCCATAAAATGACCGACTGGTTGGTCATTTAAGTGTGCGCCTCGGATCGGGGAGCGGTCAAGGGCGCAGGGAACGCCCCCGGGGGCTAGAGAATGCCGAGGGCCTTGAGGACTTCCTTATCCGGGAAACCGTCGGCGATCATGCCGTGCTGGTGCTGATAACGGGCGATGGCATCGCGGGTGCCGGGGCCGAGGATGCCATCCGTGTCGCCGGCATCAAGGCCTTGCTGGTTAAGGGTCTGCTGAAGCTGGATGACCTGGTCGTGATCCAGGCGCGGGGCGTCTACCGGCGCCTGGTGCAGGGGCGGGGCGCCGGCAATGCGGTCGGCCAGCCGGCCCACTGCCAGCGAGTAGGACTCGGAATGGTTCCAGCCCATGATCACCCGGAAGTTGGGGTAGACCAGGAAGGCCGGGCCACGATGGCCGGAGGGCAGCACCAGTGAGGCCTGCCAGTCCACGTTTTCCGCCAGCGGCCGGCCATTGGTCATGCGCACGCCCAGAGCATTCCACTGTGCCAGGGGGTAATGCTGATTGAGGCCCACCTTGCTGAAATCGAATGATTGCGGCAGCACCACTTCCCGTCCCCAGCGCTGTTCGCGCTGCCAGCCCAGCCCCTGCAGAAAGTGGGCGGCGGACGCCAGCGCATCTTCGGTGTTGCCCCACAGGTCGCGGCGGCCGTCGCCATTGCGATCCACCGCGTAGCGCAGAAAGATGGCGGGCATGAACTGTACCTGCCCCATGGCGCCGGCCCAGGAGCCTTTCATCCGGGCCACAGAAACATCGCCGGCCTGAATAATGCGCAGGGCGTTGATGAGCTCCTTGCTGAAGTAATCGCCACGGCGGCCATCGCAGGCCAGGGTGGCCAGGGCGTTGAGCGTCGGGGTGTTGCCGATAAAACTGCCGTAATTGGTTTCCAGCCCCCAGAACGCCAGCAGGTAGCGGCCGGGCACACCATATTCACGGGTCAGTTGTTGTAATAGTGGTGCCAGCCTGGTGCGGTATTGCCGGCCCTGCTGGATGCGCTTTTCACTGACCCGGCGGGTGAAATAATCGGCAAAGCTGGTGGTGAATTCCGGCTGGCTTTGATCCAGCTCCACAACCCGGGGCTCCAGTGCCACCGTGGCCAGACTTTCACTGATTACCTGGGCGGGGATACCCGCCTGCTGGGCCTGTTTGCGCAGCTTGGCCACGCACAGGGAAAAGCTCTGCTGGTCCAGCGGCTGGGCCTGGGCCAGTGACAGGGAAAGCATCGGTAGAGCAACAAGAAATGCACGAAGCAGGGCGGACGGCATGCCATCTCCAGAACACCAGGGGGGATCGTAAAAAAGCCAACCACGAGAGCTTAGCGCTGTTGCCGGCCGACGTCGCGGAATCAATCGTTAAAACTGGTAGCCGGGCCCTCAACTAGCGTAAAAAGGGGCAGAGATTGTTTACGCCATCGGGATTTTGTCGGGAGTCGTTTCGTGAAGCACCAGTATGCAGTTATTGGTCTTGGCAGTTTTGGCGCCACGGTGGCCCTGGAACTGACGCGTCTGGGGCATGATGTGCTGGGCATCGACAGTGATGCCGGGCGGGTAGAGTACTACGCCGACCAGCTGTCCCAGGCGTTGATTGCCGATGGCACCAGCGACAAGGTGATCGAGGAGCTGGACCTGCCAGCCTACGATGCGGTGGTGGTGGCGATTGGTGAAAACCTCGAGGCCAGCATTCTCTGCACCTTGGCACTGAAGAATGCCAAGATAAAACAGGTCTGGGTCAAGGCTATCAGCGAGCCCCATCATCGTATCCTGTCGCGGCTGGGCGCCCATCGTATTATCCATCCGGAGCACGAGATGGGCGTGCGGGTGGCGCAGAGCCTGGTGCACCCGGAAATGCTGGATTACATGTCCCTGGGTAACGACTGGCTGGTAGTAGAAATCAAGGTGGATGAGCGTTTGGCTGACCAGCATGTGGCCGAGCTGCCGCTGGAGCAGTACAACCTGCGTCTGACCCTGGTCAAACGGGGCCGGGAAGTCTGGCAGGCACCGTTTACCGACCTGGTGCTGCGTGAACGCGACCAGCTGGTGGTGCTGGGCACTCTGCACGACCTGCTGAGCTTCTCCAAACAGCAATGAGGCCCTGGTTCTCCCGTCGACCGGCCGCCCGTGCCGGCAAGGTTATCGAGCCGATGATGTCGCCGCCGGCGGCGCTGGCGGTCAGTTTTCTGATGCTGATTGCGATCGGCACCCTGCTGCTGATGTTGCCGGATGCCAGCCGGGTGCCGGTCAGCTGGTTGCAGGCGCTCTTCACTGCCACCTCGGCGGTGACCGTCACCGGCTTGTCGGTGGTGGATACCGGCAGCGAGTTCACCCTGTTCGGCCAGTGCATCATCCTGCTGCTGATCGAGGCCGGTGGCATCGGCATCATGACCTTTGCCGCTGCCACCTTGCTGGCCATGGGGCATCGACTGGGTATCGGCGAGCAGCGCCTGATTCGTGACTGCATGAACTATACCCGAGTCAGTGATATTGCCTGGCTGGTGCGGCGTATCCTGGTGGTGGTGGTGGTGGTGCAGGCGGTGGGTGTGGGCCTGCTGATGTGCATCTGGGTGCCGGCGCTGGGCTGGGGGCAGGGCTTTTTTCACAGCCTGTTTTATGCCGTGTCCGCGTTCAATAACGCCGGCTTTGCGCTCAGCGCCGACAGCCTTACCGGCTGGGCCGGCAACTGGGGCGTGGTGTTGGTGATCACGACCCTGATTCTGATCGGCGGGCTTGGTTTTACGGTGCTGGCGGAGCTGGAGCGTGGTGTGCGCTGGCACAAGCTGTCGTTGCACAGCAAGCTGATGATTGTTGGCACCGTAGTGTTGCTGGCAGTGTCGATGCTGGTGGTGGTGACCATGGAATGGAATAACCCGGGCACCCTGGGCAAGCTGTCCACCAGCGACAAATGGTCGGCGGCCTGGTTTCAGGCGGTGACCCCGCGCACGGCCGGTTTCAATGTGGTCGATATCCATGCCTTGTCACTGACCACCACGCTGCTTTACCTGCTGCTGATGTTCATTGGTGCGGGCACCAATTCCACCGGCAGTGGCATCAAGGTAACCACCTTCATGGTGCTGGTTCTGGCGACCCGAGCGTTCCTGCGCGGCCGGCCGTTGCCGGTGGTATTTGGCCGGCAGATCTCCTCGACCCTGGTATTCAAGTCTCTGGCGGTGACGTTCATAGGTTGCGGCGTGGTGTTCATCGGCCTGCTGGCGCTGTCGGTGACGGATGGCCGGCTGGGCATGGAGGATCTCTGCTTCGAGGTGGTGTCCGCCTTCGGCACCGTGGGGTTGTCGCGGGGCATCACCGGGCAACTGTCCGAGGCAGGCCAGATCATCATCATGGTGATGATGTTTATCGGCCGGGTGGGGCCGCTGACCCTGTCGTTCCTGCTCACCCGGCCATACCGCCCGGCGATACGCTATCCGGACGGCGAGGTGCATATCGGTTGATGCCGGGGTGGCTAGTCGAGCATCTGGCGCTGCACGCGCACGGCGGTGCTGCGTGCCGCCACGCTGATGCCGCGGGCTTCGGTGTGGGCGCGGGTAAAGGCGGCCCCAAACAGCAGGATCATGGACGAGTAGTAGACCCACAATAGCAGCACCACCAGCGAGCCGGCGGCACCATAGGTAGAGGCGGTGGCGGTATGGGATAAATAAAGGGCAATCAGGGCGCGGCCAATCACGAACAGCACCGCCGTGATCAGTGCCCCGGGTATCACATCCTTCCAGCGCAAGATCACGTCCGGCAGCAGCCGGAACATGGTGGCAAACAGCAGTGCCGTTACCAGCACCGACACCAGCAGCTCACTGACCATGACCGCCGCGCCGGGAATTGGCAGCCAGTCGCGGGCAAATTCCATCACCGCGCTTACCGCCACGCTCAGCACCAGTGATACCAGCAGTACGAAGCCCAGAGCCAGCACAATGGTCAGTGACAACAGGCGGCTTTTCAAAAGCGCCAGGATGGTGTTGCGAGAGGGGCGCGGCACCACTTCCCAGAGGGTATTGAGAGAACGCTGCATCTGCGCAAACACGGTGGTGGCACCGACGATCATCAGTGCCAGGCTGGTAATGCTGGCTAGCAGACCGCCTTCGGTGAAGCCCGAATGCTGCACGGCGTTGCGTACCTGATTGGCGGCATCGGCACCAATGGTGCTCTGCAGCTGAGCCATAATCTGGTTCATGGCCACGTCACTGCTCATCACCAGGGAGATCACCTTGACCGCCAGGATCACCACCGGAGCCATGGAAAAAAGTGTGAAGAAGGCCAGCGCTGCCGCGTAGCTACCGGCATGGCCATCCAGCCACAGACTGACAGCACGTTTGATGATGGCGAGCCAGTAGCTGGCAATTTCTTTCATATGGATCCTGTCTTTTATTGATCGCAGGCAGTGTAACGGTTGGCGGCTGGGCTGCCCACCGTGGGGACGGCCCGCAATCACGGTGAAAAGTGGTGTCGCATTAGCGGTGCCAACCGGCATTGGCGGGCGGGGAATCAGTGGCGATATCCAATATATTTCATTTGAAAGTAATGCTTTAACGGTGGCGGCTAGGTGCTTGTTCCATATTGAAAATTCATGATTTTGTCTGAAAAAATGCGTACCAGTCGGAGGAATTGGTGGGGCTGGCGTGTTCTTATCCCGGTTACGTTTGTTGGAAGGGTATCGATCCGGGGTAACTATGTGTGGTGTGCTAAAGCTCTCATTACTGGCGCTGTTGCTGTCTTTGACGCAATTTGTCTGTGCCGCGGATGACGTTTCCCGACAGAAAGTCAAAGGGCTGGATGAGCAGGTCCAGGATATCAAGAAGGATGTGCTGGGTATTTCTTCGGAACTGAAGCAGCTGGAAGAAAAGCTGATCTACCCGTCCAATACCCAGGTGTCGGTGTTCGTTTCCATGGCACCGGGCAAGAAGGTGCGCCTGGACGCTGTCGATATCCGAATCGATGGCAAGGACGTGACCCACCATGTCTATACCTATAAAGAGCTGGAAGCACTGAAGGAAGGCGGTGTGCAGCGTATCTACACCGGCAACGTGCGTTCCGGGGATCACAAGCTGGAAGTGGTGCTGACCGGCAAGACGTCGGGTAACGATGATTATCACGCCACCGCCAGCCATACCTTCAAGAAGACAGAGCGCCCCAGCCTGGTCCAGGTTGCACTGTTTGGCGCGGATAAAAACATTAACTTCAAAGATCGATAACTCATGGCATGCCGTTATATCGC
>JAWVWY010000053.1:0-18677 GCA_033723495.1 Alcanivorax sp.
AGCCCCAGGGACACCAGCGGATCCTGCTCCGGGTCTTCGGACCAGTGACTGATATCCAGGTAGCGGTGTTCATGCTCGCCGGAAGCGGCCACCACGGTAACCGCAAGCGGATCGGGCTCGCCAATATGCAGAACCAGCGCATTATAGAACGGCCGCCAGCCTTTCAGGTCGGTGTCGCCCACCTGAATAACATGGTCACCGGGTTTGAAACCCGCCTCTGCCGCCGGGCTGTGCGATTGTACCGGGCCCACGATGGCCAGCAAATCCCGCTGTCCATAGCCCGCCATCAGCACCCAGTAGATCAGCAAGGCGAGGATAAAATTGAATACCGGGCCCGCCGCATAGGTTATCACCCGCTGCCAGGCCGGCTTGCCGGAAAACTCTCCCGGGGCGCCTTGCGCGGTTTCATCCTCACGACGATCCAGAGGTTTGACGTAGCCGCCCAGGGGAATCGCGCTGATCACCCACTCGGTGCCTTTCTTGTCGGTAAAACGCAACAGCTTGGGGCCAAACCCCACAGAGAAGGTCAATACGCGCACGCCAAAGGCACGCATGGCCAGAAAGTGCCCCCACTCATGAAAGGCAACAATGATGACGATGGTGACGACAAAGGCCAGAACCGTCAGCATGCGCGCTCCTTGATTTGCTGGCAGGCCACGCGTCGGGCCTGCTGATCCACATCCAGCACCGCCTCCACATCCTGGCAGGCCGGTGCCGATACCTGCGCCAGGGTTTGCTCAACCACTGCCGCAATACCCATGAAATCCAGGTTACCGGCAAGAAATGCCGCCACCGCTTCTTCATTGGCTGCATTGAGAACAGCCGTGGCCGTACCACCGCTTTCCATCGCCTGTCTTGCCAGACCCAGACACGGAAACCGCTGCAAATCCGGGGCTTCGAAATGCAAGCCCTGCAGGGTCGCGAAGTCCAGGCGCTGGGCGCCGGACTCTACCCGCTCCGGCCAGGATAGCGCACAGGCAATGGGGGTGCGCATATCCGGTGTGCCCATCTGGGCCAGCACCGATCCATCCCGGTAGGCGACCATGGAGTGAATCACACTCTGCGGGTGCACCACCACATCCACCATTGCCGGTGACACATCGAATAGCCAGCAGGCCTCGATAAATTCCAGCCCCTTGTTCATCAGGGTGGCCGAATCCACGGATATCTTCGGCCCCATATCCCAGTTCGGATGACGAATTGCCTGTGCCGGCGTCACCGACGCCAGCGCCTGCGCGGACAGGGTACGGAAGGGGCCGCCGGAGGCGGTCAACATCAGCCGCTCTACCCCGCCATTCACCCCCTCCAGGGGCAAACACTGAAAAATCGCATTGTGTTCGGAATCCACCGGCAACAAGGTAGCGCCATAACGCTTGACGGCGTCCATAAACAGCTCGCCAGTCACCACCAAAGTTTCCTTGTTGGCCAGCAACACACGCTTGCCCGCGGTGACTGCCGCCAGTGTCGGGCGAACCCCGGCTGCGCCGACGATCGCCGCCACCACGGTATCCGCGTCTGGATGCGCCGCCAGTTCTTCCTGCGCACCGGGCCCTGATAGCACTTCAACCTCAGACCCGACGTCACGCAGATGGTTCCTCAGCGCTTCAGCCGCCAGCGGATCCGCCATGGCTGCATAACGGGGGCGCACCGATTGGCACAGTCGCGCCATGGCCTGCCATTGGCGACCGGCGGTCAGAGCCAGCACCTGGTAACGCTGAGGATGGCGAGCCACCACATCCAGGGTCTGCTGGCCGATGCTACCGGTGGCGCCCAGGATCGTGAGCTGCTGTGTCACAAACTGCCTCCGGGCAGAACAAACCAGTTGAAGCCAGCAAGCGCGATTGGCAAGGCAGCGGTGACGCTATCAATGCGGTCCAGCATACCGCCGTGGCCGGGCAGGATATTGCCGCTGTCCTTGATGCCGCGCTGGCGTTTCACCATGCTTTCGAAAAGATCTCCCAGTGCCGACGCCAGCACCGTCAACAACGCCACCAACATCAATGGCGGCAAGCTGGCCTGCAGCAGACCACTGGCAAAGACCGCCGCGACAACCACTAATGCCAACGCAACGCCACCCACCAGCCCCTCAATGGTCTTGCCCGGGCTGACCAGCGGCGCCAATTTATGTTTGCCAAATGCACGGCCGGCAAAATAGGCGCCCGTGTCTGCTGCCCAGACCCACAACAGGATGAACAGCAGCGACCAGGGACCGGCCAGACCCAGAGCGCCCTTGTCCTGCAATTGCACGATGGCCGCCCAGGAAGGCACCAGCAACAACAGTCCCACCAACGCCATCAGCGCCGGACGGTACCAGAGACGCGCATTATTGGGGTAACCGACCACCAGTATCAGTGCCAACAGCCACCACAGGGGGATGGCATTGAGCAGCCAGGCAGGTCGGTAAATTTCCGCACCGAGCATGGCTACGGCTAACAGTATCAACCAGAAAATACGAACCACCATGGACAATTTGCCCATCATCGCCGACCACTCCCAGCCCGCCACCAGGAAAAAAGCACCGGCAACCAGGGAAAAATACAGGCGGTCCAGACCAAACATGGCACCGAGCACAATCGGCAACAGTACCAGCGCGGTAATTACGCGCAGTTTCAGCATTATTGTTCTCCTTGCAGACGCGCCACTTCCTCGCCGGAGCGGCCAAAGCGACGCTGACGGCCTGCGTAATCCTGCAACGCGACATCCAGTGCAGCGGCATCAAAATCCGGCCACAACAGGGGGGTAAAATACAATTCACTGTAAGCCAGCTGCCAAAGCAGAAAATTGCTGATGCGCTGATCGCCTCCCGTCCGGATTAGCAGGTCCGGCAGCGGCAGGTCAGCCATTTCCATCTGCGCTCCCAGCACCTCCTGGTCGATCTGTTCGGGAAGCAAGTCGCCGGCGGCAATCTGTTCAGCAAGCCGGCGAGCCGCCTGGGCAATATCCCACTGACCGCCATAATTTACCGCGATATTCAGTGTCATGCGCTGGTTGTCGGCCGTCAGCGTTTCGGCTTCGAGCATACCTGCCTGCAATTCCTCGGCAAATGCGGCGCGCTCACCAATAAAGCGAATACGCACATCATTGCTGTGCAGCTCCTCAACCCTGGCACCCAGGGCACGCAGAAACAGGGACATCAAATGTGCCACCTCTTCCGGCGGGCGGCGCCAGTTCTCGGAACTGAAGGCAAAAAGGGTCAAGGCTTCGATTCCACACCTGGCGGCATGGCGAATCACGGCCTGCACAGCCTGCTCACCGGCCCGGTGCCCTTCCTCGCCCGGCAGAGAGCGTTGCCGGGCCCAGCGGTTGTTACCATCCATGATGATGGCGACGTGGCGGGGCATGCTGCCCTGGTGAGAATCCAAATCGGGGGCGCTGGAGCGTGGGGAGTCGACCATAATCCTTCCGCTTGAGGCGGCACACAGTCTGCATGCCACCAGAACAAAAGCGGGCTGACACGCAGCCCGCTATCTCTTTGATAACTTGAGGGAAAGCGCCTCAGACAGTCATCAATTCGTCTTCTTTCTGCTTGAGCTCTTTGTCTACTTCAGCAACCATTTTGTCGGTCAGCTGCTGGATCTGCTCTTCACCACGGCGCTGCTCGTCCTCGGTTATTTCCTTTTCCTTGAGCAATTCCTTGATGTCATTGTTGGCATCACGGCGAATATTGCGGATCGCTACCCGTGCCTGCTCGGCCTCGGCACGCACCACCTTGACGAATTCCCGGCGGGTTTCCTCGGTCAAAGGCGGCAGAGGCAGGCGGATCAGGTCACCGGAAGTGGACGGATTGAGGCCCAGATCCGAGGTCATGATAGCGCGCTCGATCTGCGGGATCAGGGATTTATCGAAGGGCGAAATCGTCAGGGTGCGCCCTTCCTCCACGGAGATGTTACCCAACTGCCTGAGCGGGGTTTCCGCACCATAGTAATCCACAGTGATGCCATCCAGCAGGCTGGGATGAGCCCGGCCGGTGCGCACCCGTTTCATGGCCGTTTCCAGTGCGTCCAGGCTTTTTTTCATGCGGCTTTGCGCATCATCACGAATGTCGTTAATCACCTTCAGTCCTACCCTTTATCGTTCTGCTTGCACCAGGGTGCCTTCATTACCGCCAAGCATCAGGTTCAGCAGCGCACCCTTCTTGTTCATGTCAAACACCCGCAGAGGCATGTTGTGATCACGGCACAGGCAAATCGCCGTCAGATCCATCACGCCCAGCTTGCTGTCCAGCACCTCGTCATAGGTGAGCACATCATATTTTTCAGCTGCGGGATTCTTCACCGGATCATCATTATAAACGCCATCTACCTTGGTGGCTTTCAAAACCACATCCGCGTTGATCTCGATGCCACGCAGGCAAGCAGCGGAATCAGTCGTAAAGAAAGGATTGCCGGTACCGGCGCAGAAGATCACCACTTCGCCGTTTTTAAGGTGACGATTGGCATTACGATGATCATAGTGCTCAACTACACCGCTCATGGGAATCGCCGACATCAGCCGAGTGCGGATATTGGAGCGTTCCAGCGCATCACGCAGGGCCAGGCCATTCATGACGGTAGCCAGCATACCCATGTGATCACCCGCTACCCGGTCAAGACCGGCACTCTGCAGGGCGGCACCACGAAACAGGTTGCCACCACCGACAACCAGACCCACCTGGACACCAATTCCCACCAGCTGACCGATCTCCAGGGAAATCGCATCCAGCACCTTGGGATCAATCCCGAACCCTTCATCACCAGCCAGCGCTTCACCGCTCAGTTTCAGCAGAATACGGTTATAGCGCGGCGAGCGCTCCTTGTTCGTCGGCATTTCTTGATCTCCG
The DNA here is from genome assembly GCA_033723495.1 of Alcanivorax sp. Classification (GTDB taxonomy): domain Bacteria; phylum Pseudomonadota; class Gammaproteobacteria; order Pseudomonadales; family Alcanivoracaceae; genus Alcanivorax. Next base: position 4,820 of record JAWVWY010000053.1, read on the forward strand.
CCACTCATGAATACCCGCCATCATTGTCAAACTGCCGGCCTTGGCCGGCCAGGAAACGCGCCGCCCCCTGCCCCGGGGCGGTGCACTAGCACAGTACCGGCCCGCACGGCGGTTGCAAGCAGTTTTGCCAAATCCGCCGAATTCGGGCCGAAAAAAACGCCTTGCTGGTCAGGCCAACAAGGCGTTTTTCAACACGCCAGACTTACCTGCTCTCAGCCTTTGGCCTGAGCCATTACCTCGGCAGCAAAGTCGACTTCTTCCTTCTCGATACCTTCGCCCACAACCAGGCGTTCAAAGGCAGCGATTTCAGCACCCGCGCCTTTAACCAGCGCACCAACAGAGGTGTTGGGATCTTTCACGAACGGCTGGTCCAACAGGCTCACTTCTTTCAGGAACTTGTTGATACGGCCGCCGAGCATTTTCTCAACGATTTCCGCCGGCTTGCCTTCCATATCAGGCTGGGCACGGATGATTTCTTTCTCTTTTTCCAGTACGTCAGCCGGAACCTGATCACCGCTGACCACCATCGGAGCAACCGCAGCCACATGCATGGCCACATCTTTGCCCAGCTCGGCATCACCGCCTTTCAGGGAAACCAGCACGCCGATCTTGCCACCGTGGACGTAGGCGCCGATGGCACCTTCCGCGTCCAGTTTGGCGGCGCGACGGATCTGGATGTTCTCACCGATCTTCTGCACCAGCGCCTGACGGGCTTCCTCAACGGTCGCACCATTTTCCAGCTTCAGCTCGCCAATCTTGGCCGCGTCGGTTTCACCGGCAGCCAGGGCCGCCTTGGCCACGTTGTCGGCGAAGCCCAGGAAGTTGTCATCGCGGGCAACAAAATCGGTTTCGGAGTTGATTTCCACCATCACTGCGACAGTGTTGTCGTCGCTGGTAGCAATCACTACCGCACCTTCGGCAGCGGTACGACCGGCTTTCTTGGCCGCTTTGGCCTGGCCGGATTTACGCATTTCTTCGATGGCTTTTTCGATATCGCCATCGGCTTCCACCAGCGCCTTCTTGCACTCCATCATGCCAAGACCGGTACGCTCGCGGAGTTCCTTAACCATTGCAGCAGTTACAGCAGCCATGATTATCCTCTCAACCTTGATAATGTCGGGAAAACGGGCAAACCCGAGGATTTGCCCCCGATAGATCAGCCTTCGGCTTTCTCGCCTTCGTCGGCCGCCTCTTCAACTTCAACGAATTCGCTCTCGCCACCGGTCTGGGTCTGGGCGTACTGCTTGCCTTCCAGAATGATGTCAGCGGCTGCCTTGACGTACAGCTGGATCGCACGAATGGCGTCATCATTGCCGGGGATAACGTAGTCAACACCGTCCGGGTTGGAGTTGGTATCAACCACAGCCACCACCGGAATACCCAGCTTGCGGGCTTCCTGCAAGGCGATGTCTTCATGATCCACGTCGATCACGAACAGCGCATCGGGCAGGCCGCCCATATCCTTGATACCACCGATGGAGCGCTCGAGCTTGTCCATCTCACGCTTGCGCATCAGGGCTTCTTTCTTGGTCAGCTTGTCGAAGGTACCGTCCTGGGATTGAGCTTCCAGGTCACGATAGCGCTTGATGGACTGACGGATGGTTTTCCAGTTGGTCAGCATGCCGCCCAGCCAACGGTGGTCCACATAAGGCATGCCAGCACGCTGCGCTTCTTCGCGCACGGCTTTCTGGGCTGCACGCTTGGTGCCAACAAACAGGATCTTGTTGTTGCTGGCCGCCAGCTTGTTCAGGAACGCCATGGCGTCGTTGAACAGGGGCAGGGTCTTTTCCAGGTTGATGATGTGGATCTTGTTACGTGCACCGAAGATGTAGGTGTTCATCTTCGGGTTCCAGTAACGGGTTTGGTGGCCGAAGTGCACACCGGCCTTCAGCATATCGCGCATGGTTACGCTAGACATTGGTTTTCTCCAACTTTGGGTTAGGCCTCCACGCCCCCGCATAAACCCAACCTTTTCGGCATCCCTTAAACAGGAATACAAGGCACCCGGGGCTATGTGACGGGGCATGTGTGATTTCCTTCCCTACCCACCGGCGGTTACAATGCTGCACCGGACGACAAGCAGGAAAGCGCGCGCTTTATACCACAGCGCCCTCTCCCAGGCAACGACAAAGGCGCTGAAACGCGCCACTGCCTCGCCCAGCTGGGCCGTCCAACCCCATGAAATCGCTGGAGTTTCCTGAATTCTAATGACTGTCATCATCAAAACCCCGGAACAGATCGAAAAAATGCGAGAGGCCGGCCGGCTGGCTGCAGAAGTACTGGAAATGATTGGTGAGCATGTACAGCCGGGGGTCACCACCGAGGAACTGGACCGTCTCTGCCACGACTTTATTGTCGACAAGCAGCAGGCTATCCCTGCCTGCCTGGGCTATCGCGGCTTCCCCAAATCGGTTTGCACCTCGGTAAACCACGTGGTCTGCCACGGTATCCCCTCCGACCGCAAGGTGCTCAAGAAGGGCGACATCATCAATATTGATGTTACCGTCATCAAGGATGGCTGGCATGGCGACACCTCCAAGATGTATTTCGTGGGTGAGCCCTCGGTACTGTCCAAGCGGCTGGTGGAAACCACCCGTGAGTGCATGCTGGCCGGCATCAAGATGGTCAAACCGGGCGTGCGGCTTGGCGATATCGGCCACCGCATCCAGAAGCTGGCGGAAGGCGAACGCTTCTCCGTGGTCCGCGAATATTGCGGCCATGGCATCGGCGAGGTCTTCCATGAGGAACCGCAGGTACTGCACTACGGCAAACCTGGCACGGGACTTGAATTGCAGGAAGGCATGGTGTTCACCATTGAACCCATGATCAACGCCAGCAAAGCCGCCAATAAACTGCTGCCGGACGGCTGGACCGTGGTCACCAAGGATCGCAAGCTGTCTGCCCAGTGGGAGCACACCATCGCGGTCACCGCCGATGGTTACGAAGTCCTCACCGCCCGCAGCGAAGAAACGGATCTCTATTAAGTGCAACCGTCGCTCAGCCAGGAACAACTGCATGAGGCGCTGCAGGAAAGCGCCCAGCCCGGTCAATTTGCCCGCCAGTTTCTCGAGCAGGAACAGGCGCGCCTTAACCAGGCCTTCGAAACCACCGATATCCAGGTACTGGTCAAGGCCCGGGCAGAACTGGTCGACCGGGTACTGATCGCCGCCTGGTCCCTGTTTGGCCTGGCTGAACGTGATGGCGTGGCACTGGTTGCGGTTGGCGGTTATGGCCGAGCGGAACTACACCCCTGCTCGGACGTGGATCTGCTGGTGTTGCTGGCCGACACACCGGAGCAATCCGTTTACGACTGCCTGGAACGTTTCGTCGCCTTCCTTTGGGATATTGGCCTGGAGATCGGCCATGCGGTGCGCACCCTGGACGAATGCGTTGACCTGGCCCGTGACGACATCACTGTCGCTACCAATATTATGGAAGCGCGCACCCTGGCGGGTAATGACAATCTGCGAGAGCAGCTGGAAGACCGTACCGGCCCGCAGCACATGTGGGACTCAGCCGCCTTCTTTGCCGCCAAATGGGAAGAACAGACCCAGCGCCACAAACGCTTCAACGACACCGAATACAACCTGGAGCCAGACCTCAAGAATGCGCCCGGCGGCCTGCGCGACGTGCAGATGATTGCCTGGGTGGCCAAGCGCCATTTCAACGCCGACAGCCTGGAAGCCCTGGTCGACGTGGGTTTTCTGACCAACGAGGAATACGGCGTATTGCGCAAGTGCCTGGATACCCTTTGGGAAATCCGCTGGCAATTGCATGTGCTTACCGAGCGTAACGAGAACCGTCTGCTGTTTGACCACCAGCGCCAGCTGGCCGCCCGCCTTGGCCACGAAGATTCCGACGCCAACCTGGCCGTCGAGCATTTCATGAAAGGCTTCTATCGGGTGGCGCTGGCCCTGTCGGTGCTCAACGAAATGCTGCTGCAGCTGTTTGACGAAGTCATTCTGCGCGCCGATGAACCGGAACAGGTACGCCCGCTCAATCGCCGCTTTCAGGTACGCAACGACTATCTGGAAATCAGCCACCCGGAGGTCTTCACGGAAACCCCTTCTGCCCTGCTGGAAGCCTTTGTGCTGATGGGACAAAACCCTGACCTGAAGGGTATCCGCGCGGCCACCGTGCGTGCGCTAATCTACAATCGCCGGCTGATCGACGACGCCTTCCGCGCCGACCCCACCAATACCGACTTTTTCATGCAGCTGCTGCGCAGCCCGCATTCACTGTTTTCACTGCTGCGGCGCATGAAACGTTACGGCATCCTCGGCAAGTACCTGCCGGAATTCGGCGGCATCATCGGCATGATGCAGTACGACCTTTTCCACATCTATACAGTGGATGCCCATACCCTGCTGGTGATCAAGAACATGCGCCGGCTGCGATATGAAGACATCCAGGACGAATTCCCGCTGGCCTTCGAAGTGTTTTACCGGCTGCCCAAGCCGGAGTTGCTGTATGTTGCCGGCCTCTATCACGACATTGCCAAGGGCCGTGGCGGCGACCATTCCGAACTGGGCGCCGATGACGCCATCGCCTTCTGCCAGCGACACGGGCTGACCGCCTGGGACGCCAAACTGGTGGCCTGGCTGGTGCGCAACCATCTGACCATGAGCGTTACCGCCCAGCGCAAGGACATCTCCGACCCGGAGGTGGTCTACGAGTTCGCCCGCAAGGTCGGCGACCTGGTACACCTGGACTACCTCTATGTATTAACCGTGGCCGATATCAATGCCACCAACCCAACGCTGTGGAATTCCTGGCGCGCGTCGCTGCTGCGCCAGCTCTATACCGATACCAAGCGCGCCCTGCGCCGTGGCCTCAACAACCCGGTGGAAAAGCAGGACTGGATAGACGAAACCCGCGATGCGGCCATGAAGATGCTGATCGACCGGGACTGCGATGCCAGTGCCATCGAAACGCTGTGGGCCAATATCGGTGATGAATACTTCCTGCGTGAAATGCCCCGTGATATTGCCTGGCATACCGAGGCCCTGCTGCAGCGCGACACCCCGGACGACCCGCTGGTACTGATCCGCGAGTCCAGCCAGAGCGTGCTGGCCGGTGGCTCACAGATCTTCATCTACACCCCGGATACCCGCAACCTGTTCAGCGCCACGGTGAACGCCCTGGACAGCCTGGGCCTGACCATCATGGACGCGCGCATCATCACCAGCGCCGACGGCTTCAGCCTGGATACCTATATCGTGCTGGATGAACACGGTACCCCAATCGGTGAAGACCTGGCGCGTATTGAACAGATCCGCAAGACCCTCACCGAAACCCTCAAGCACCCGGAAAAATTCGCCAGCACCGTGAGCCGACGCATGCCTCGGCGCAACAAGCATTTCGACGTGCCTACCCGGGTAGTGATCAGCAACGATCTCACCAGCGATCGCACCGCCGTGGATATCCAGACCCTGGATCGCCCCGGTCTGCTGGCACACATCGGCCGCATCTTCATGCGTTTTGAACTACTGGTACAGAACGCCCGCATTGCCACCCTGGGCGAAAAGGCCGAGGACGTCTTCTTCATCACCGACCTCAACGGCGAGCCGGTATCCGACCCGACCCTGTGCCAACAGCTGCAGCAAACCCTGATACAAGAACTCGACGACAACAACGGTCAATCGTAAACGTTAAGAGCCCTTTATGAACCCCGATCTGGAACGGTTGCACCCCTACCCGTTTGAAAAGCTAAAGGCCCTGTTTGCCACCCTGCCCGCCTCGGACAAGTCGCCCATCGCCCTGTCCATTGGCGAGCCCAAGCACCCGTCACCGGACTTTGTCCAACAGGTACTGCGCGACAATACCGAACTGCTGGCCAGATATCCGACCACCGCCGGCATCCCTGAACTCAGCCAGGCCATTGCCGGCTGGCTGAAACAGCGCTTTCGTCTTGGCAATATTGATGCCGCTGGCCAGGTACTGCCGGTTAACGGTACCCGCGAGGCGCTGTTCGCCTTTACCCAGGCGGTGGTGGATCGCCAGCGCCAGCCGCTGGTACTGATGCCCAACCCCTTCTACCAGATCTACGAAGGGGCCACCCTGCTGGCAGGCGGCGAACCGGTCTATCTGCCCTGCACCGATGCCACCGGCCTGCAGCCGGATTTCGACGCGGTCAGCGAAGATACCTGGATCCGCACCCAGCTGCTGTTTATCTGCACCCCCGGTAACCCCACCGGCGCCACCCTGTCGTTGTCACAACTGAAGGCGCTGATTCAGCTGGCCGACAAATACGATTTCATGATCGCCTCCGACGAATGTTATTCGGAGATCTACCGCGACAAGGCGCCGGCCGGGCTGCTGCAGGCCTGTGCCTCGCTCGGCCGTGATGACTATCGCCGTTGCGTGGTATTCCACTCCCTGTCCAAGCGTTCCAACCTGCCGGGTCTGCGCTCCGGTTTTGTCGCCGGCGACAGCGAAATCCTCAAACGCTTCCTGCGCTACCGCACCTACCACGGCTGTGCCATGCCCATCCATCACCAGCTGGCCAGCATCGCCGCCTGGCAGGATGAAACCCACGTGCAGGAAAACCGTGCCCGCTACAACGAAAAATTCGACGCGGTACTGGACATTCTTGGCCAGCCCCTTAATGTGTCGCCCCCCGATGCCGGCTTTTACCTGTGGCCAAAGACACCGGTCAGTGACGAGGAATTCGCCTGCCGTTTGCAGGCCGAGGAAAACGTCACAGTACTGCCAGGCCGTTATCTGTCACGCACTGTCAACGGCAAAAACCCGGGCAGAAACCGGGTGCGCATGGCTCTGGTGGCACCGCTGGATGAATGTATTCAGGGCGCCGAGCGCATCCGCGACCTGATCAAACGGCTTTAGGCCCGGCAGACGCAGACAGGCAGACAAGGACACCCCATGGAACTGACCCTCTTCGGTATCAAGAACTGCGATACCATGAAGAAAGCCATGAAATGGCTGGATGACAGAGGCATCGACTACCGCTTCCACGACTACAAGAAAGCCGGCGTACCGGCCGACGCCCTGGGCCAGTGGATCGATACCCTGGGCTGGGAAACCGTCATTAACCGCCGCGGCACCACCTGGCGTAAACTGGATGAAGCCGTGCGTGACAGCATGGACGCCGGGCAGGCCTTGCAGGTGGCTCTGGACAACCCGTCTATCATCAAGCGCCCTATCCTGCAGGATGACACCATTCTTACCGCCGGCTTCAAGGCCGACGACTGGCAAACATTGCTGAATCAAGCGTCAGGCGCCTGACGCCGGACGACACGAGGAAAGAGAGGACCCCATGAGCACTTTCGCACTGGCCCTGGGCTGTGGCACCAAGAACCGTAACGACAACTGGCTGGAAGTCTACTATCCGGACCCGACCCTAAACCCGGATAGCAAGCTGCTGGACGCCATCCGTGAAGAGCTGGATTACCAGGGTGGCAATGCCGCCATCGAACTGACCCACCGCCAGGTGCAGCATATTGCCCGCGAATGGCGCGAGGCCGGTTTCGAGCATGAAGCCAGCTATGCCATCGCCTTCCAGGAATGCGAACGCCCCATGGTGCTGACCGTGCTGGAAACCGATGCGGAGCCAGCCTCCACTCCGGAGGCCTATCTGAAGCTGCATCTGATTTCCCATCGCCTGGTCAAGCCCCACGGCGTCAACCTGGCCGGCATGTTCCCGCTGCTGCCCAATATTGCCTGGACCAACGAAGGCGCCGTGGACCTTGATGAGCTGCCCGAGCGCCAGCTGCTGGCCCGTCTCAACGGCAAGGTGCTGGAAGTGAACAGCGTCGACAAGTTCCCCAAGATGACCGACTACGTGGTGCCCAAGGGTGTCCGTATCGCCGACACCTCACGGGTGCGCCTGGGCGCCTATGTGGGCGAAGGCACCACCATCATGCACGAAGGCTTCATCAACTTTAACGCTGGCACCGAAGGCCCGGGCATGATCGAAGGGCGCATCTCCGCCGGCGTCTTTGTCGGCAAGGGTTCCGACATCGGCGGCGGCGCCTCCACCATGGGAACCCTGTCCGGTGGTGGCAACATCATCATTTCCCTGGGCGAAGGCTGTCTGCTGGGCGCCAACGCCGGCACCGGCATCCCGCTGGGCGACCGCTGCACCATCGAGGCCGGGCTCTACATCACCGCCGGCTCCAAGGTGCAGCTAATGGACGACAAGGGCGAGATCGTCGATACCGTCAAGGCCCGCGACCTGGCTGGCAAGTCCGACCTGCTGTTCCGTCGCAACACCACCAACGGTGCCGTGCAGTGCCTGACCAACAAGAGCGCCATCGCCCTCAACGAAGAGCTGCATTCGCATAACTAAACCGCAGCACGCACCACGCTTCACGCAACATGCTTTTGCGTGTTGCGTGAAGCGTGCCAGTGAAGCTGGAGCGTTAACACCCATGTCCCGCACCCTCGACTACACCAAGGAACTGATTCGCCGCCCCTCCGTCACCCCCGATGACCAGGGCTGCCAGGACTGGATGATCGAAAAGCTGGAAGCGCTGGGCTTTCAGTGTGAAACCCTGTGGTTCGAGGACGTGCGTAATCTGTGGGCCCGTCGTGGCGACAGCGGCCCCCTGTTCGTGTTTGCCGGGCACACCGACGTGGTGCCGACCGGTGACAAGAGCGCCTGGAAATACGCCCCGTTCACCCCCACCGAAGATGGCGACCTGCTGTACGGACGCGGTGCCGCCGACATGAAGGGCTCGATTGCGGCCATGCTGGTAGCCCTCGAAGGCTTCGTCACCGCCCACCCGGACCATGACGGCAGCCTGGCGCTGCTGATCACCGCCGACGAGGAGGGCCCGTCCGTGAACGGCACCGTCAAGGTGATCGAGCATTTGCAGGCCCGCAACGAGCAGATCGACTACTGTCTGGTGGGTGAGCCTTCGTCCACCGACACCGTGGGCGATGTGATCAAGAACGGCCGGCGCGGCTCGCTGGGCGCGCGGTTACTGGTCAAGGGCATCCAGGGCCATGTGGCCTACCCGCACCTGGCCCGCAACCCGGTCCACGACGTTGCCCCGGCGCTGGCGGAACTGGCCGCCACCGAGTGGGATAACGGCAACGCTTACTTCCCGGCCACCAGTTTCCAGATTTCCAACATCAACGCCGGCACCGGGGCCACCAATGTGATTCCCGGTACCTGTGAGGTGATCTTCAACTTTCGTTTCTCCACCGAACTCACCGACGCCGTGCTGCGTGAGCGTACCGAAGTGATCCTCAACAAGTACGACCTGGATTATGACCTGCAGTGGACCCTGTCCGGCCAGCCTTTCCTCACCGACCGCGGCGCCCTGGTGGACGCCGCCGTCGATGCCATCCGCACCGTCACCGGTCAGGACACCGAGCTGTCCACCGCCGGCGGCACCTCGGACGGCCGCTTTATCGCGCCCACCGGCGCCCAGGTGGTGGAGCTCGGCCCCGTCAATGCCACCATTCACAAGGTCGATGAGCACACCTCGGTGAGCGAACTGAATACCCTGACCCGCATCTACGGCCAGCTGCTCAGCAACCTGTTTGCCTGACAGGCCCTGGCGGAACATGCTGGACGCCCCCGCTGAGGCCGGGGCGTCCTCAAAAGGCCGTCAGCACATCCGCAAGGCTCCAAATCCAGCCGCTCTTGCTGTCATGATCATGCTATAGCAGGTCAAAGACATGGCGGCGCCGCCGTAAATGCGCCTGCCCATCCGGGTGGCCGATTCCGTGGCCCGGTAAACACTCTGTTTGGCGCTGTGGCCCTAGCCAAGCCGGCGCGTCTGTGCTCTCCTTTAATGCCTTTGAAACAGGCCTATTCGAACACCCGGCGGTTGCCCTGCGATCACCGTTGTTGAGAGATATTATGACTGCACAGGAAAGCCATCAGCCCCACGTGGTGCGGGATACCAACCCGGCCACCGGTACCGCAGTAGCGGAACTCCACGAAACCGACCTGTCCACCCTGGGCGAGCGCATTGCCCGCGCCCGCAAGGCTCAGAAAGTCTGGGCGCAGAAATCCTTCAAAGAACGCTCCCGACATATTCAGCTGATGCGCAGCTATATTGTCGACCGCGCCGAGGACCTGGCGCGCACGGTCAGCGAAAGTAACGGCAAGACCCTCACCGATGCCCTGGGTACCGAGGTGCTGCCCTGTGCGCTGGCCTGCAAGTGGTATGGCAAGAACGCCGCCAAGGTCCTCAAGCCGCGCATGCGCCCGGGCGGCAGCCTGTTGTTCTTCAACAAGCGCACCCAGATGCAGCGCTTACCGCTGGGCGTGGTCGGCATCATCAGTCCCTGGAACTACCCGCTGTCGATTCCTTTTGGCGAGATCGTCATGGGTCTGATGGCCGGCAACGCCATTATGCTGAAAGTGGCCGCTGCCACCCCGTCCGTGGGCCGCGCCATTGAACAGATCGTTGCCGCTGGCGAGCTGCCCGAGGGCCTGTTCCAGCATATCGTCGGCTCCGGCAGCAAGGTTGCCACCGGCTTCTTTGAAAACGGCATCGACAAACTGTTTTTCACCGGTAGCGTGCCCGCCGGCAAGACCCTGATGGCCCAGGCGGCGCAGACCCTGACGCCGGTCTCCCTGGAGCTGGGCGGCAACGACCCGATGATCGTATTGGAAGATGCGGACCTGGAGCGCGCCACCAATGGTGCGGCCTGGGCCGGTTACCAGAATGCCGGCCAGAGCTGTGGCGGCGTCGAGCGGGTTTACGTGATCGAGGCCGTGTATGACCAGTTCGTCGAACTGCTGGCCAAGAAAACCCGCCAGCTGCGCCATGGCGTCGGCAACAAGGGCTTCAACGTGGATATCGGCAGCCTGACCACCGCCGGTCAGCTACGCACCGTCCAGCAGCACCTGGAAGATGCCCTGGCCAAAGGCGCACGGATCGAGGCCCAGTCACGCCCGGTGGGCAATGTGGATGACGGTTTCTTCTTCCCGGCCACCCTGCTGACCAATGTCAGTAACGACATGCTGACCATGTGCGACGAAACCTTCGGCCCCATTATCGCCGTGCAGAAAGTTGCCAATGAGCAAGAGGCACTGCAACAGGCCAATGACTCCAACCTGGCGCTGACCTCCTCGGTCTGGACCCGCAACCGCAAGCGCGGCCGCGCCCTGGCGGCACGACTGGAATCCGGTGTCACCACCCTCAACGACCATCTCTACAGTCATGGCCTGTCGGAAGCGCCCTGGGGCGGCTGGAAAGAATCCGGTATCGGCCGCACCCACGGCTACGAGGGGCTGGAGGAAATGACCCAGGCCAAGATGATCAACTGGGACCTGCTGCCCGCCAAGCGCAACCTGTGGTGGTACCCGTTCGACGAAGCCACCTACAAGGGGCTGCTCAATGCCCTGCGCTTTGTGTTCCCCAGCGGTCTGGTCCAGTGGCTGATCTCGTCACTGAAACTGACCCCCTTCCTGGTGCGCAAGATGTTCACGGGCTGGAAAACCGGGAACTGAGGCAAGGGCTGCATCGACCCGACAACATAAAACAGCGCGGCATCGTCCGCGCTGTTTTATTGTTGGCTAGCCCAGGGATTTCAGCCATTCCTGGCTGGGTGCATACCACCAGGAACTCATCACCGGCCGGCTGAATTGCAGCAGCCGATCGCTCACGGCGTCATCGTCCAGGCCGTACATGCGTCGCAACAGGTAGTCAAAGCGGTCCAGTTCGCAGCTGAACGCCAGGAAATACAGGCCGTGTTCGCCGCTGTCACCATAGGGCACCGAACGCCGCCAGATTTTCTGTGGCACGCCATGGCGTTCCACATCCACCCGCCCCACATGGGCATTGCCGGGCATGCGCTCCTCATCGAACTCCACCGCATCCACCTTGGTGCGACCAATCACGTTTTCCTGCTCCGCCACCGGCAGCTGGTTGAAACTGGTCAGATCGTGCACCCACTTCTGCCCCAACACCCAGCTGCCCCCGGCACCGGGGTGCGGCTCGGCAATAATCGCGGCCTTGCGGGCCTTGTCGCCCTCGGGATTGCCAATGCCATCCACAAAGCCGGTCAGATCTCGCATATCGTGATAGACGAAGCCGGTCAGCTCCAGCTGATTGGCCAGGCTGCTATCCAGGCACTCGCGCACCGCCAGGCCGGCATCAAACAGGTCGCCCCGATCCTGGGCCTGCACCCAGACAAAGAGGTCGGACTGGGTGGCCGGAACATGGCCCTCCAGGGAAAACGCCGGAAAGTCGAAATGGTGATCCAGCTGTTGCCAGAGCGACGGTCCGAACGCCAGCAACAGCGGTGATTTTTCACTGTTCAGGGCAAACAACCGCTTGACGGCCGCGCGCACCTGGGCGATGTCCTGACCACTACCAAGACAAAATTCAAAGAACAAGTGATGCTGAAAGCTACGGTCAAAAATCCCCGTTTGATGTGTGGACACGGGCCACTCCTTGATCCTGTGACAAAACGCGAATGTCTGTGAGTGTAACAGCAATTGTTATCAACGCCTCGCAGACTGGAGGCTTGATTGCGGTCAATTACGCAGCAGTTTGAAACAAATTGAAATATCCGCTGGTGTTCCGCCTACCACGCATTCGCTACACTTGCTCAACACTGACTACTTTCACGCTATTATGACCTTCTGGTTCGGCCTGGATCGCCTGGCATTCCTTCTTGTCCGCATCTTCCTGCGGCTTTGCACCCGTGCCAATGCACTCCCCAACGACACCCGGGAACTGGGTCTCGACAGCAACACCCCTATCGTTTACGTCCTGCGAGACCGTTCCGCGGCCGACGCGGCGGTCGCGGATCAGTCCGCCCGGCGCCTGGGATTAGCGCCGGCATTGCCCGGCATGAATGTCGGCAAGGCCCATCTGGGTCACAGCTATTTCCACCTGTACCGGCGCAAGTTCAGTAATGGCCGCCAGCGCAGCGCGGTATCGCCGGCTCGCCTGGAACGGCTGATCAGCGCACTGGAAGAAAACCCGGAGCAGGACGTCCAGCTGGTGCCGGTATCGGTGTTCTGGGGCCGGCGCCCGGAAAAGGAAAGCTCCCTGTGGCGCATCATGTTCTCGGACAACTGGTCACCGGCAGGCTTCATCAAGAAGTTTTTTATTATCGTCACCCAGGGCCGGCAATTGTACGTGCAGTTCAGCCGCCCCCTGTCGCTGCGCCAGATCGTTGACGAATGCCAGAGTACCACCCAGGCCGTGCGCAAAACCTCACGTATCCTGCGTGTGCACTTCCGCCGCCAGCAGGAAGCCGCCATCGGCCCGGATTTATCCCACCGTCGCACCCTGTCCAGCAGCGTCGTCGATACCTCTGCGGTACGCTCGGCGATTCGTGATGAAATGGCCCGCAGCGGCGAGAATGAAGCCAAGGTTACCGCCCAGGCCCGCCGTTATGCGCTGGAAATTGCCGCCGATTACTCCCACACCGTGATCCGTTTCCTGGAACTGGTTCTGAACTGGGTATGGAACCGCCTGTATGGCGGCATTCGTCTTTACAACCTGGACAACGTCACCAAGGTCGCCGGCGATCATGAGGTGATCTATGTGCCCTGTCACCGCAGCCATATCGATTATCTGCTGCTGTCGTTCGTGATGTACCGCAATGGACTGGCGCCCCCGCATATTGCCGCCGGCATCAACCTCAACCTGCCGGTGGTGGGCACCATACTGCGCCGCGGTGGCGCCTTCTTCATGCGCCGCAGCTTCCGCGACAACCCGCTTTACGCCACGGTGTTCAGTGAATACCTGCACACAATCACCGCGCGCGGCTTTTCCATCGAATACTTCGTCGAGGGTGGCCGCAGCCGCAGTGGCCGTATGCTCAAGCCCCGCACCGGCATGCTGGCCATGACGGTACGCAGTTTCCTGCGCGATGCCCGCAAGCCGGTAGCCTTTGTGCCGGTGTATATCGGCTACGA
>JAWVWY010000054.1:0-18669 GCA_033723495.1 Alcanivorax sp.
AGTCGACGATGATCACGTCCACCGCGCCGGAGCGGACCAGCATGTCGGTAATTTCCAGCGCCTGTTCGCCGGTATCCGGCTGGGAAACAATCAGATCATCCACGTTGACGCCGAGCTTTTCCGCGTAATCCGGGTCCAGTGCGTGTTCCGCATCCACAAAGGCACAGGTGGCGCCTTTCTTCTGGGCCTCGGCGATCACGCTCAGTGTCAGGGTGGTTTTACCGGAGGATTCCGGGCCGTAGATCTCCACGATCCGGCCTTTGGGCAGGCCGCCGATGCCGAGGGCGATATCCAGCCCCAGGGAGCCGGTGGAAATGGCGGGAATCCGCTCGCGCTTCTGGTCGCCCATGCGCATCACGGAACCCTTGCCGAATTGACGTTCAATCTGGGATAGCGCAGCGGACAGCGCTTTGGATTTATCGCTCATTGTGACCCCTCTCCGTTTTCGGTGTGTCATTCATTGACGCCACCGTGGATGATCTGCCGTATCTGACCTTTCGACCAGTACTGACGATATGGACAGCATTATGAACAGCTCTGGCTGCCCATGCAAGTGATTGGCTGATTGTGACTACTCAAGGCGGGCATTCAAGCCCTGGATGGCTTCCAGGATGGTCTGCCGACGGACGGCATCGCGATCCCCCGGGAAGTGGAAGCAGCGGGCTTCGGCGTAGCCAAGCTTTTGCCCCCAGGCAATCCAGACGGTCCCCACCGGCTTGTCCGGGGTGCCGCCATCGGGGCCGGCAATGCCGCTGACGGCCACGCTGACATGGGCGGCGGAATGGCGGATCGCGCCGCGGGCCATTTCCAGCACAGTGGCCTCGCTGACCGCGCCATGCTGCGCCAGCGTCTCGGCGCTGACCCCCAGCATGGACTGCTTGGCGGTATTGGAATAACTGACAAAAGCGCCTTCAAACCAGGCGGAGGCGCCGGCAAGACGGGTCAGGGTTTCAGCGATGCCACCGCCGGTGCAGGATTCCGCGGTAATCAGTAACAGGCCGCGCCGGCCCAGCTGCGCGGCCAGCCGTGTGCTCATTTCTTCCAGGGTTGCCACCCGCTTCTCTCCTGTCAGTTATCGACAGGCTCATGATGGCGGAGTCACGGCCAGTTCGCACCCCAAAGACAATAATTGCTGGCGTACCGGGTCCATCAGCAGGGGGCCGATATCCACCCGGTTGGTTCGGTGCACGATGGTGTTGCAGGTCACCAGCTCCTGCAGCCCCGCCGCCAATAGACGCTCATCGCTGTCGTCGGCGAAGACACCATGCACCGCCAGGCAGCCAATTCGACTCATGCCCTGCTGACGCAGGGCTGCCACGCATTGCTCGATGGTGTGGCCGCTGGAAATCACGTCATCAATGATCATGGCGGTACAGCCCTGGTGAGTGCCCAGATCCGGCAGGGTCACCTGCACCTGCCGGTCCCCCAGTCGCACCTTGCTGGCCACCACGTAGGGGTGGCCACTATAGCCGGCGATTCCGGACACCCATTGTTCGCTTTCCAGGTCCGGGCCCACCAGCAACAGGTTGTCTCGCCCCTTGAGCCAACCGGCCAGCGCCGATGAGGCCTGCACTGCCACGCTGGGAATGCCGTAGATCTCGCTCAGGGCATGATAGCGATGCAGGTGCGGGTCCACCGTCACCAGCCAGTCCAGATGCGTGGTGAGCATGGTGGCAAACACCCGGGAGGTAATCGCCTCGCCTTCATGAAAACGACGGTCCTGGCGCATATAGGCCAGATACGGGGCCACCAGCCCCACCGACGACGCTCCCAGATCGCGCAGGGTTTCGGCCAGGAAAATCAGCGGCAGCACCTTGTCATCGGGCCGCGACAGATCCGCCAGCAACAGGCAATGACGGTCTTTCACCGCACAGGTCACTCGCTGGTAGGTTTCGCCATCGGGAAATTTGCGAGTCTCGACGCTGCCGGTCTCCAGCCCCAGGGTCATGGCCAGTTCTTCCGCCAGCGGATGCGGCGCCAGGGCAAACAGCAACGGTTGCGTGCTCATGGGCTTTCTCCCTCTTGCGCCGCCTGCAACCGGAACATATCCCGGTTACCGGCATAATATTCCAGTGCATAGTGCTGTTCGCCACGGGTTTCGCTGAACAGGGAAAACAGCACCGTGTCCGGCTCTACCCGGTCACCCACATTGACGTTCAATCGCAGGCCGGCGCTCGGGCTGAAGGGCGCCCCGGCCAGTTTCGCCAGACGCGCCAGGCGGCGGTTGTCGATGGCGGCAATCCGGCCGCAGACGCCGGCCGGCTGCTGATACTGAAAGCCCGCTTCCGGCAGGGGCTTGAGGCCACCCTGGGCCTGGATGATGCGCTGAAACTGCTGCCAGGCGTCACCGCTTTCCAGAATGGCGACGGCCTTTTCACGGGCCGCAGTCAGGCCCCCGCCCTCGGCAAAATCCAGCAACTGCGCCGCCAGCGCCAGGCTGCGCTCACGCAGATCCCGCGGCGCGCCGGGCTGGCATTGCAACACTGCCAGCAGGTCCCGGGCTTCTTCTACCGGGCCGATGCCATGACCTACCGGGCGGCTGCCATCGGTCAGCACACAGCGCACGGTAATGCCACAGGCCTGCCCCACTTTGACGAATAGCGCCGCCAGACGACGCCCGGCGGCCTGGCTGCGCACCTTGACGGTCTCTCCCACCGGAATATCGATCAGCACATGGGTGGAGCCGGCGGCGATTTTCTTCGACAACACCGATGCCACCAGCTGCCCTTCGCCGTCGATGTCCAGGGCATGCTCAATGC
Organism: Alcanivorax sp.; assembly: GCA_033723495.1. GTDB lineage: Bacteria > Pseudomonadota > Gammaproteobacteria > Pseudomonadales > Alcanivoracaceae > Alcanivorax. Next base: position 2,760 of record JAWVWY010000054.1, read on the forward strand.
GAATCATCAGGTCATCAGCGGGGCTGAGATTGACCGCCCCGCCCCACACAAGGCAGGCCCCGGTGGTATTGACCACCTGACGAATCTCTTCCAGATGCAGATTCACCTGGGTCAGGGTATCCATGGTATCGGCGGTACCCGCCGGCGAGGTAATCGCCCGCGAGGAGGTCTTGGGCATCAGATGGCCGGCGGCGCTGACGATAGATACCACCAGCGGTGTGGTGCGGTAGCCCGGCACACCGCCGATGCAGTGCTTGTCGAACACCTTGTCATGGCCGGGCCAGTTGAGGCGCTTGCCGCTGTGCACCATGGCATTGGTGAGGCTGACAATTTCCGCGGTATTGAGACGATTACCCGCACAGACGCTGAGAAAACTGGCGATCTCGATATCCCGGTACTGGTGGCTACTGATATCACCGATGATGGCATTGAGCTCGTTGTCGCTGAGCACGCCGCCATAGATTTTCTTGCGCAGCGCCGCCAGTGATTCCAGCACCGGCGCATGGCCGATGGTGACAACCTCACCGGGCTCGGCATCCAGCTGCGCCATGGCAATTTTCGACAACCCCACATGCCCTTGCGGCAGCAGGCTGCGGTCGACAATATTCAGGGTCGCCAGGATGCGGTGACTACCGGCGGTCAGCTCGATACGGGTATTAGCACTGAACCCCTCGGCACTACAGACATGGCTGTCCTCACGCAGGAAGGCTACCGGTTCCTGGTGGGTATCGATGCCGATATCCACCACGTTGAGCGTGTATTCGCCATCCGGGAGTTGCTGCTCGCTCATGACAAGGCGCTCACATCAAGAATTTCCCGGTACTCTGCCACCTCCACTTCATAATCACTGCGCTGACGCAGGTAATCGCGCATGGCCTCCAGCGATTCTGCTTCACCATGGACCAGCCGGATATGGGTTTTCGGGTCCAGCGACGACTGCTGCAACCACTGGAAAATTTCCGCCGGGTCACCATGGCCGGAAAGATTGGTCAGGCAGTGAATGGATGCCCGGTTCTCCACCCACTGACCATGGATGCGGATACTTTGCGCCCCGTTGAGGAGCTTGTCGCCACGGGTACCGCCAGCCTGAAAGCCCGGCAGCAGCACCGAGGTCCGGTAGTTGTCCAGCAAGCGGCGCATGTGGTGCAGAATGCGCCCACCGGTAATCATGCCGGAACCGGCGATGATGATATGGGGAAAGTGCTGGTCGGAAATGGCCTTGGACTCATGCACGCTGCGGGTAAACTTGGCGACGTTACAGACCCGGTGGCAGTCTTCCCGATCCAGGCGATGTTGCTGGGGATAACGGCAATAGACTTCGGACACGTCGATGGCCATGGGACTGTCGAGAAACACCGGCAGGCGTGGAATCCGACCGGCATCCATCAGCAGCGACAGGATATACATAATCACCTGGGCGCGACCCACCGCGAAACTGGGAATCAGCAGCACACCGCCCTTCTCGATCACTTCCTTGACCACGCTTTCCATTTCTTCCAGCGGATCGTTGTTGGGGTGGAAGCGGTTGCCATAGGTGGACTCCAGCAGCAACAGGTCCAGCGGCGGCAGCGGTTCCGGCGGATACATGAAGATATCGTGCTGACGCCCCACATCACCGGAAAAACCCACCCGCTTGCCATCGGCGCTGAGAATCAGGCTGCCGGCGCCGAGGATATGCCCCACCGGTTGCAGATAGAAAGAAATATCCTTGACCGTCACGGTCTGGTGAAAATTGATACCGTGCAGCAGGCGCAGGGAATCCATCGCGGTCTGGCCATCGTAAAGCGGCTCGGGTTTTTCGTGGCGACTGAGTTTGTGGCGCGCGTAGAAGTGCGCGTCCTCTTCCTGGATATGGCCACTGTCGGGCAGCATGATGCCGGCCAGGTCGCGGGTAGCATGATGGCAATACACCGGGCCCCGAAAACCGCGTTTGTACATCACCGGCACATAGCCGGAGTGATCCAGATGGGCATGGGTCAGCACAATCGCATCCAGCTTTTTCGGGTCCACCAGGGGAATGCCCTGCCAGTTGCGTCGCCGCAACCACTTGTAGCCCTGGTAAAGGCCGCAGTCGACCAGAATCTGCGCGCCGGAATCCGTCGTCACCAGATATTTGGAGCCGGTCACCGTGCCGGTGCCGCCGAGAAATGCAATTTTCATAACCACCGTCCCTGTGATGCTTTATCGCTGGCCACCGCCAGTCGCGGTGATGTCTCCCATGCCATGCTAACCATCGCCACGTGCTCGCGCATTGTCATTGGTTCCTGATATTTTTTCCTCTACCAAGCATCGGCGCTGGGCGCCGGAACGGCATTGACGTATATCAACGGGACGAGGCAGAGGGTATTTTTTAGATGCATCGCGCAATTGCGGGGGCGGACGTCAGACTGCCACCCGGGCATCACCTTGCCCCTGATAGGCACTGCGTTTTTTTAGCACGACTGAGAATAACCACCTTGCCCTGACCTATATCAATCGCATATACCGGCGGAGATGCTAGTCTGACTTTTTACAAAAAACGGGGAGTCAATCATGCCGCAATGGATACATGCTGTGGGGGAAGCGCTTTATCTGGCCGCAGCCATGGGCTGGGAAATCCTGTGGGGATTAATTCTCGGCTTTCTGCTGTCGGCAGTGGTCGATGTGCTGATCTCCAAGGCAGAAATGCAGCGCCTGATGCCCGATGACTCGGCGGCCTCCGTCACGCGTGCCTCATTACTGGGCGCTGCCTCGTCGTCCTGTTCCTATGCGGCGGTTGCCATCGCCCGTTCCATTTTCCGCAAGGGCGGCGATTTCACCGCCGCCATGGCCTTTCAGTTTGCCTCTACCAACCTGGTGATCGAGCTGGGCATTCTGCTGGTGGTACTGATGGGCTGGTCGTTTGGCGCGGCGGAGTTTCTCGGTGGCCCCATCATGATTGCGCTGATGGTGCTGATTTTCAGAGTGCTACTGAAACCGGCCCGGATCGCCGCCGCCAGACAGCAAGCGGAGAAGGGGTTGCAGGGAAAAATGGAAGGCCATGCCGGCATGGCCACCATGGGCAAGCATGGCAGCTGGAAACAGCGGTTGACGTCGGCACAGGGCTGGACCGCCATCAGTCACTACTTCGTGATGAACTGGGCCATGCTGTGGAAGGATATCGCCGTCGGCCTACTGATTTCCGGCACCCTTGGTGCTCTGGTACCGGACGCCTTCTGGCATGCGGCCTTTTTCGCCGATGACCCCACCCTGGCAAAGCTGTGGGGCCCGATCATTGGCCCGCTGATCGCGGTAGCGTCCTTTACCTGCTCCATTGGCAATGTTCCGCTGGCGGCGGTGCTCTGGAATGGCGGCATCAGCTTTGGTGGCGTGGTTGCCTTTATCTTCGGCGACCTGATCATTTTGCCGATTGCCAACATTTACCGTAAATATTACGGCATGCACATGAGCGTGTTTCTGGTGGCCACTTTCTACGTGACCATGGTATTGGCCGCACTGGCGATAGAGTTTCTTTTCTCGAGCCTCGGCTGGGTGCCACAAGCCCGTCATGCGGATGTTGGTGAAGCGGCCTTCTCGCTCAACTATACCACCGTGCTCAATGTGCTGACGCTGCTACTGGCCGCCTGGCTTTACCTGCGCTACCGCCGCAGTGGCGGGCCACAGATGATGAAAGCCATGGCGGCAGGGGAACACCACCATGAACACCACCACTCCCATCATTAATCGGTATCAGCGTTCCTGCAGGTCATGTTTTTTCTGCTCGAATTCCGCCTGATCAATCTCGCCACTGGCGTAACGACGCTTGAGAACGTCAAGCGCATCGTCCTGCGCCGGTGGCGCCTGTGTCGAAGAGCCACCGGCAAAAGCTGCACGGAGCCCCCAGACCAGCAATACCAACAGCACAATCCAGAATATCCACATGAACCAGCCTCCCGCGACACCCATTCCCATTCCCATAATCCGTTCTCCTGACGATCTATGCGCTAGCGAGGTTTGCCGCTACGGGGTGGCAGTTTGTGACAGCACCAGGGTTCATGCCTGGCGTTATCACGCACATTCTGATCCACGAACCGGTACCAACCATTGCGCAGACGCGGCCACCAACCCTGACGCAGTTGCAGCTGATGCGTTTTCAGCAGTGCTTCCACCTGATCCAGGTCCACCTGTGAGGCATCATAATGGACCACCAGCTGGCCGGACTTTGGCCCCGGCAAGAACGCTTCAAGCCCGTATTCATGCTCACATTCCGCATTCAGACGTTGCAGTGTTTGCGGCGTAAACGCCGTTACCAAAATATGCCGGCACACCCGATAGGGATTGAATTGCGCGGCGTCTGGCTTGTGATTGCTCATCGCTCACCTCGCTTCTCGGGACACGTGATAGTTTGTCCGATTTCAGACTACCCCCCACAGCCATGGTGGCCTTGATATGTATCAACCGTATGCTCGATAAAACGTCATGTTTTCATGGGGTAGCGGTGGAGCGCCCAAGGGTAACTCATTTTTCCCCTACCGAAAGGGCCCATGTCTTCGCAGTGCCAGGCGCAGCATTTTTTCCAGCTCCACCAGCACAAACAGCGCCACCCCGACCAACACAACCAGCAGCGCATCCACGATGGAAACCGCATGGGTGCCAAAGACCTGTTGCAGAGGCGTCAAATAAGTAATCAGACACTGCGCCAGCAGCACGATGATCAGCACCACCCAGATCACCCGAGTGCCGCGTATCGCCTGCCAGGTCAGCGAAGTGCCATAGATATTGCGGATAAAAAACAGGTGGAAGATTTCCATCACTACCAGGGTGTTCAGCGCCAGGGTCTGTGACAACGCCAGGCTATAGCCGCGATGACTGGCATATTCGACCATGCCGAATACACCGGCCAAAAACAGTAATGACACCAGCACCATATGCCAAATCAGCCAGGCCCCCATCAAGGGTTCATTACGGCGGCGGGGCGGTCGCCGCATGGTGTCTTCTTCGGTGGGCTCAAAGGCCAGCGCCACCCCCAGGGTGCCGGCGGTGATCAGGTTGACCCACAATATTTGCACCGGGGAGACCGGCATGGCCAGGCCGGCCAGTAATGCCACGATAATGGTCATCGCCTCACCGACGCTGGTGGGCAAGGTCCAGCTAATGACTTTCTTGATGTTGTCGTAGACGGTGCGGCCCTCGCGCACCGCCGCCATGATCGAGGCGAAATTGTCATCCGCCAGCACCAGGTCCGCCGCTTCCCGGGCCGCTGCGGTACCACTCCTGCCCATGGCGATGCCGGCATCCGCACGCTTCAGGGCCGGCGCATCATTGACCCCGTCACCGGTCATCGCCACCGTCATGCCCCGTGCCTGCAACGCCTTGACCAGACGCAGCTTGTGTTCCGGACTGGTGCGGGCAAACACATCACAGGCCGCTACCGCGTTCTGCAGGGAAAGGTCATCAAGCTGGTCGAGCTCGATACCGCTAAGCACCTGTTGCGGATTGACCAGACCTACCTGCCTGGCAATGGCGCAGGCCGTGCTGGCGTGGTCGCCGGTAATCATCTTGACGCGGATGCCTGCCGCCTGGCACTGCGCCACCGCACGAATGGCTTCCGAGCGTGGCGGGTCCATCAGGCCGACCAGCCCCAGTAATGTCAGCGATCCCTCAATATCGGCATACTCAAGCACCGTATGCGCGGGCGGCACCGCCCGCACCGCCAGCGCCAGCACCCGCTGGCCCCGGGCGGCGATCTGTTCAACCCGCTGCTGCCAATAGGCCTTGTCCAGCGCCTGGCTGACCCCCTCCTCACCACGCTGGTCCCGACACAGGGTCAACAGCTGCTCCGGGGCACCTTTGACAAAGACAAAGGCCCGCTGCTGATGGTCGTGGTTGAGCGTGGCCATGAGACGGCGACTGGCATCAAAGGGAATCACATCGGTGCGCGTCCAGCTGGCCCGTTCGTCACTGGCCAACAATTGCATCTTGCCAGCAAAAGCCAACAGCGCCGCTTCCATGGGGTCGCCCTCTACCCGCCAGCCCTCTCCCTGCTGCCACAGGCGGGCGTCATTGCAAAGTATCGCCGCGCGCCCCAACTCCACCAGCAGAGGCAGGCTAGACGGAGAAACAGGGTTGTCGTCCAGCGTCAGGCGGCCCACCGGCGCATAGCCCTCACCGTCGAGACCGAAGACATGGCGGTGGCTGACCACCGATGCCACCATCATTTCATTGCGCGTCAGGGTGCCGCTCTTGTCGGTACAGATCACCGACACCGAGCCAAGTGTCTCGATGGCCGGCAACCGGCGGATGATGGCATTACGCCGGGCCATCTTCTGCACGCCAATCGCCAGGGTAATGGTCAGTACCGCCGGCAGGCCTTCCGGTATCGCCGCCACCGACAGCCCGACCACCGCCATTAGCAGTTCACTGAACGCCATTGAGCCGAACACGTAGCCCTGCAAAAGCAACACTGCAGCTACCGCCAGTATCAACGCCGTCAGCCAGGCAGAAAAACGCCCCATTTGGGCCACCAGGGGCGTGGTCAGGGTTTCCACCTCGGTGAGCAAGCCACTGATGCGCCCGATTTCGCTATGGCGGCCGGTGGCGACCACCAGCCCACGAGCCTGACCGCGGGTCACCAGCGTGCCTGAATACGCCATGCAGGCGCGATCCCCCAGAGCGGTGTCCAGCGGTAGCCGCGCCAGCTGCTTTTGTTCCGGCAAGGATTCGCCGGTGAGCATGGCTTCCTGAACCTGCAGGCCATGGACCGACAGTAGCCGCAGGTCCGCGGGTACCCGATCGCCGGCTTCCAGCAACACCACATCGCCGGGCACCAGGGTGTCACTGCTGACAGTATGACGCTGACCGTCACGCAGCACGCTGGCCTGTGGTGCCAGCATGGCGCCAATGGCCGCCAGGGCCTTCTCCGCCTTGCCTTCCTGGATATAGCCAATCACCGCATTGACGATCACCACCGCCAGAATCACACCGGTATCAGACCAGTGCTGGAGCAACGCAGTAATCAGGGCCGAGCCCAGCAGCAGGTAAATGAGAAGATGATGAAACTGGCCGAGAAAACGCAGCAGATTACTGGGACGCGCCGGGGCCGGCAGACTGTTGCTGCCGTAACGCTGCCGGCGCTGTTGAGCCTGTAGATGGCTCAACCCGGAGCGTTCGCTGGCCAGCTCGGACAAGGCCTGATCCGGCGTCAGGTGATGCCATGCGGTGTCCGTTTCAGGCGCCATGTGCAATCCCTGCCATAGAAAAGCCCCTTTCCGCTTGCCATGACTCTAGTACAGCCGATCCGGCGCAGGCTTGACGCCGGTCAAGGTCGGCGTTCGTCGCAGCCGGCACAGTGAAAGCTCCCCGGGCACCGCCCGGCGTTTGCAACCGCTGACACAACAGGAGTTCCCCCATGGCCCGCATCGCCATCAACGGTCTCGGCCGTATCGGACGCATCGTGCTCAAACAGGCACTGGATAATGACGACCTGGAGGTGGTGGCCGTCAATGATCTGACCCCTCTGGATAACCTGGTCTACCTGCTGCGCTATGACACCGTCTATGGACGCAATCCGTCCACCGTCAGCGCCAGCGATGACAGCCTGCAGATCGGTGACCGGCGCATTCCGGTGTTTCACTGCCATGATCCGGCAGAGCTGCCCTGGGAAAGGTTGCAAGTGGACCTGGTGTTCGAATGCACCGGCGTATTTCGCCAGCAGCAGGATCTGGAAAAGCACCTGGTCGCCGGCGCCAAACACGCGATTCTGTCGGCGCCCCCCAAGGGCGGCGATCTCACCCAGGTGGTCTACGGCACCAGTGACCCGGAGCACCCCCTGGCGGCAGCGTTTTCCACCGCCAGCTGTACCACTAACTGTGTCGCCCCGGTGATGGAAATTCTCGATCGCCACCTGGGCGTGGAAAAGGCCCTGTTCACCACCGTCCACGCCTATACCGGCAACCAGGCCATGGTCGATGCCTCCGCCAGTCGCTGGGAACGCGGCCGGGCCGGCGCCGCCAACCTGGTGCCCACCTCTACCGGGGCCGCCACCGCCACCGCGGCGGTTTTACCCCAGCTACAAGGACGGCTGGATGGCATGGCCATACGCGCGCCGGTACCCACCGGCTCCATCAGCGATATCACGCTGGTGACCGCGCGTCCCACCAGTGCCGATGAAATCAACCAGCTTTTTCGCAGCGAAGCGGACTCGCAACGCTACCGACATGTGTTGGCGGTCTCCGATGATCCGCTGGTGTCTTCGGATGTGATTGGCGACGGCCATGCCGCGACCGTGGACCTGGGCAGTACCCGGGTGGTCGGCGGCGATCTGGTCAAGGTGATGGCCTGGTATGACAACGAATGGGGCTACGCCACCCAGATGCTCCGCCAGGCACTTCATGTGCTGCACAAAAAAATCTGATTATGTAGTTCGGCAGGGCAACACTGCCCTGCCAATATATTCTTCCCGGCCTCGGCAAGCAGGCAAAAAAAAATCAAAGTTTCCCCTTTCTGATACCCGTTTCGTTTTGATTCCAATCAACGTTTCATTCTGGAAAATGGCCGTTTTTCTGCCTTGCGGATCTGCATCACTGATTCATCGATGAGCATGGCAGCCACCGGCTTTTTTTGATTACGGTCAAGCTCGCCTGCCGCCGCGATCATCATTCTCGAAGACCTGTTCGGTAATTTTCTCAACCCACTGCGACGGGGAGGCTTCAGTGATGAGCGACCACGGCAAGCAATCCATATTCCAGCAGCACGGCGCACAGACCACATCCAGCGCCCCTATTTTCAACGAAGCAACGGCAATCACTGCCAGTACCAACCCACAGGAATGGGCCACCCGGTTCTGGCGTGACAGCGGCAAGATACTGGGGCCGAACATCAAACGGCCATGGGGCAGTTTCATGGTGCTGTATGACAATGGGTCTTTCTGGATCAAGAAACTGTGCGTCAATCACAGCGCCAGACTGAGCCTGCAAAGCCACCAGTACCGTGACGAGGTCTGGGTGGTGATGGAGGGGGAAATTCAGGCCCAGGTGGACAACCAGTATTTTCATGCCCGCGAGAATGATGTGGTGATCGTCCCCCGCCATCGACGCCACCGAATCATTGGCGTCACCAATGCCTGTGTCATGGAGTTTGCCTTTGGCAAGGTTCGGGAAACGGACATTGTCCGTTACCAGGATGATTACGGACGCATTGAATAATGACTGCCGCGAACTTTCTTGCCCGGGTGCGTGACGCCCTGCTTCGAGCGGGCAAACGTATTCCCGGCTGGCGCCAATGGTTTCCACGCCTGTTTCCCTGTCCATGGGTGATCGTCGCACCGGACCGTCACCAAGGTCACCGCTTGCACGGCAGCGCCTTGCCGTCCCCCACCCTGCAACGGTTTTCTCACAACCCGATTCTCCTGCCCCGTCGACAACACCCCTGGGAGTCCCGTTACGTCTTTAACAGTGGCGCCCTTTATCTGGATAACCGGGTACATTTTGTCTATCGCGCCGTGGGGGAATCCGGCCAGTCCGTTTTCGGTTACGCCGCCAGCCGCGACGGCATACAGATTGACGAACGTGCCGACCAGCCCATCTACCGCTGCAGTCAGCCGTTTTATGCCGCTCAATCCGGTTCCGACAACCCGCAGTACTATGAGTCTGGCGGCAGCAGCTATGGCTGCGAGGATCCGCGGCTGACCCGGGTCGGCGATACCATCTACATGACCTACACCTCATTCAGCGGCTGGGAGACCCCGCCCTGTGTGGCCCTGACCACCATTTCAGTGGAGGATTTTCTGGCCAGGCGATGGCACTGGAGTTCACCGGTATTACTTTCACCGGCCCACGAAATGCACAAGAACTGGGTGATATTTCCGGAAAAATTTCACGGCAAGTTCGCCATTCTGCATAGCATTACACCGGATCTTCAGATTGATTATGTGGACTCGCTGACACAGGTGGAAAACGGCAGCATCCAGAGCCATCATTTCCGTGATTATCGGGAACATCAGTGGGATAGCTGGGTTCGTGGTGCCGGAGCGCCACCAATAAGCACCCCGGATGGCTGGTTGCTGTTCTATCAGGCCATGGACGCCCGCGACCCTGATCGTTACAAGCTTGGTGTCATGTTGCTGGACCGCGACAGGCCGGAAAACGTGCTGGCCAGACTGTCCTACCCGATTCTTGAACCCAATGCTCGCTATGAAAACGAAGGTTTCAAGTCCGGCATTATCTACAATTGTGGCACCGTTCTGATCGGGGATCGGCTGATGGTTTACTACGGCGGCGCGGATAGTGTTTTGTGCGGCGCATCCATCAGCCTGCACGACCTGCTGGAGCAGTTGCACAGCCACCCTGCGAGGCAATATCGCGCCTAGGCCGCCTCGGCAATCGCCTTACTTGCTCAGCGTAGTCTGAAGCGTGCAAGGCCTTATTCAGAGGCTTGCACGCTTTCGCTATCCGCAAACGCGAAGGCATCGTCCAGAAGGCAATCATCGGGACGTATGCCATGCGCCTGATAAAGCGCAGCACGAACACGCTGATGATCCCGCTCCCCCGGCAACAGTCGCTCGGCGAAATCGCTGATGTCCTCCACCCGCGCCCAGGGAAACGTCAACCAGCGCCACGACTCCAGGAGCTGGCCGTAATAATCCACCGGCACCGGTGAACGTTCCTTTTGGACCAACACGGCCACCTTCAGCGCCGCAGGAGAAAGCGCACGCAGATAATCCAGCGCCACCGCCAGGGTGGCGCCGCTGTCGTTCACATCATCCACCAACAACACCTTCCTGCCATGTACATCCACATTAAGTGGCGTCACCACCCTGGCCTGCCCGGTCACTTGCGCCCCGGCACCGTAATGGCTGACCTGAATACCGGCCAGCCTGTGAATACCCAGGTGATCACACAGCAATCTGGCCGGGATAAAACCACCCCGGGCGATAGCCACCACCAGATCCGGCTGAAAGGCATCCCGCCTGACCCAGCGTGCGCACCGTCTGGCGGTGTCCTCAATCCGGGACCAGGGGATCAATTCAACAGTGATGGTGGCCTTGTCTGCCATGTCGTCGCCTGCCCTGCCGCTGCTTGAAAAAGACTATGCGTTAAACGGTTTTAAGGCTTTTGACTGAAATCAAAACCGGCGCGCGCGCCCCCCTTTTTAATGAATATCTTTCCGGGATAGCGGAAGGACATTCACGCAGGAATCCGGTTTTTTACCGGGGGGAGAGACACAACAATGACAAATGCCATGACGCTGAAATTCAACAACATGGAACCCAGCCAGGATATTGATGAGATGATCCGTGAATGCCACGAAGAGCTGGCGCAACGCTATAGCAGTATTATTCACTGCCGTATTACCGTCGATAGCCGTTCGCAATATCAGCTTTGCATGCACCAGTACCGGGTACTGGTCTACCTCACACTGGCCAGTGGACGGGTCATTTCCAGCCGTGAATATCATGCCCGCCATCGGGACAAAAGCCCGCAAATCGCAGCACGAAAAAGTTTCGCCCAGATAGAACGGCAGCTTATCGAAATGAAAAAGTCGCAGGCCTCCTTTACGCGACAAGACAGCCCCGCCCACCACGGCTATGTCGCTCGCCTTTTCCCCAGCATGGACTACGGCATCATCGAGTCAACGGACGGCCGCAGCATCTACTTCCAGCGTGACCATGTATCGCATCAGTCATTCGACTATCTCAACGAGGGCGACGAAGTGCTGTTTGTGGAGCGGCCTGATGCCAGCCGCGGTCAAGCCATGAATGTCCATATTCCTTTGCGCTAACCGCTACAACCGCAGGGCCTCACTGAAACACAACCACAAACGCAACCGGCAAAACGGGAACATTATGGATCAGGCAGCAAGAATTTCAGCAAACCCGTTTCTGTTACCCAACCTGGACGAGAGCTGGCAGTCCTATGGCGCCTTCAATCCCTGTGTTGTCCGGCAGGGCGCGCATTTCCATCTGCTTTATCGTGCCCTGTCGGCACCGCATTATCATCAAGGCGCCACCTTGTCAGTGTCTTCCATTGGCTACGCCCGCAGTGGTGATCCGTTCCGCTTCCAGCATACCCATCCACTGATCGAACCCGTTGAGGACTGGGAACGTTTTGGCTGCGAAGACCCGCGCGTCACCTTTATCGATGGCGATTTCTATATTTTCTATACCGCCGTCGGCGCCTACCCGTTTAGGCCCGATGCCATTCGCGTGGCGGTCGCCCGCACCCGGGATTTCACCCACATTGAAGAACGGCATCTGGTCACCCCCTTCAACGCCAAGGCCATGGCGCTGTTCCCGGATCGCATTAACGGCAAACTGACCGCCGTACTGACGGTGGATACCGACCAGCCGCCGGCCAAGATTGCCCTGGCGCAATTCGATAGCCCCGAGCAGATGTGGTCCAGCCAGTACTGGCAGGAATGGTATGCCCGGCTGCCGGAACACACCATTGCCCTGCTGCGCAGCCGCAAGGATCATCTCGAAGTCGGCGCGCCTCCGGTAAGAACCGATGCCGGCTGGTTGCTGGTCTACTCCTATATCAAGCGTTACTTTTCCGCCGGCCGACACTTCGGTATCGAGGCCGCCCTGCTGGACCTGGATGACCCGAGGAAGGTTATTGGTCGCAGTCACTTTCCGATCCTGGCGCCGGAAACCCATTATGAGCTGCAGGGCGTGGTGGACAATGTCGTCTTTCCCTCTGGCGCGCTGGTGGAAGGCGATGACCTGGTAATCTACTACGGTGCCGCGGATACCGATGGCTGCGCCGCCCGCATCAACCTCAACGACCTGGTCAACAGCCTGGCTGGCAGACAGGAAACCCGCTTCCTGGCCAGTGATTACCATCCGCAGGGCTTTCGCCGCTTCGCCGGTAACCCGATCATCGAGCCGCGCCCGGAGCTGGCCTGGGAGGCCAGAGCCACCTTCAACCCCGCCGCCATTTACGAAGACGGCCGCTTTCACATTGTCTATCGCGCCATGTCCACCGAAGGCACCTCGGTGCTGGGTTACGCTTGCAGCAAGGACGGCCTGCATATTGATGAGCGCCCGGCGACGCCCTGTTACGTGCCCCGCGCGCCGTTCGAGCAGCGAACGACCGCCGGCGGCAGTGGCTGTGAAGACCCCCGTCTGACGCGACTGGGGGAGCGGATCTACCTGTTCTATACCGCCTACGATGGCATCACGCCACGGGTGGCCTTCAGCTCCATTGCCGTGGACGACTTCCTTGAACAGAAGTGGCACTGGGATATCCCCAGGGTAATGTCACCGCCCGGCGTGGATGACAAGGATTCCTGCCTGTTTCCGGAAAAAATCAATGGCCAGTTCGCGGTCTTTCACCGTTTCAATAACAGTATCTATCTGGATTATCTGCAAAGTCTGGAACTGCCGCCCGGCAACTGGCTGGATTACGAAGGCGTCATCATCAAGCCGCGCAAGGAGTACTGGGATAACAAGAAATTCGGTATCGCCGCGCCCCCCATCCGCATCCGCCAGGGCTGGCTGCTGTTCTTTCACCGGGTGGTCAGCCCCGGCAATGTCTACAAGATCGAGGCAATGCTGCTCGACCCCGCTAATCCTTCCCGGGTCATCGCCGAAACCGATGCCACCCTGATGGAGCCGGAAATGGATTTTGAGAAGACCGGCGAAACCTACAACGTGGTGTTTCCCTGTGGCGCGGTACTGCTGGCCGACCAGATCTACCTCTATTACGGCGGCGCCGACAAGGTGGTGGGAGTCGCAAGAATTCCGCTTGCCTGCCTGGAAAAACGGCTGGGCCTGTAGAGGACCACGGTCAGGAGAGCCCCACATGCACCCGGACACCCCTCACCCCGTCACCCAGCGCCCCTGGGGGCACTTCATCGTACTCAGGGATGCCCACTCGGTATGGGTAAAGAAACTCTTTATCAAGGCCAACGCCCGGCTTAGCCTGCAAAGCCACAAGCAGCGCACGGAAGTCTGGATCGTGCTGCAGGGGGAAATCCAGGTCCAGGTAGGCGAACGCTACCGGCACGCCAAACCGGATGACGTGATTCTGGTTCCTCACCATCGGCGCCATCGCATCCGCGGCATCACCTCCGCCTGCGTGCTGGAGGTGGCCTATGGCCATGTCTTTGAAGGGGATATCACCCGCTACGACGACGATTATGGTCGCCAATGACCCTGCCCGCCTCTGTCCACCGCCATGCTGGCTACCCAACCACCCCGCATCTCCGTCATTATTGATGTAGCGCAACACGCGCCCCGCGCGCCCTGCCATGCTTGGCAGACAGACACGGCGCCAGGGGCACCAGGTCGGCCCGCACAGGGAGGTGGTGATTGACTGACAATCTGATCGAAATGCGCGATGTCTGCCTGCAACGCGGCGAGCGGGTAGTGTTCGACCAGGTCAACCTGGCCATCCCCCGCGGCAGTGTCACTGCCATCATGGGCCCCAGTGGTTGCGGCAAGACCACCCTGCTGCGCCTGATCGGCGGTCAGCTGCGCGCCACTCGTGGCACCGTCACCGTGGACGGCCAGAACGTGGGCCGGCTGGACCGACAGCAACTGTTCGCCCTGCGACGGCGCATGGGCATGCTGTTCCAGAGTGGCGCCCTGTTTACCGACCTGAATGTCTTCGACAACGTGGCCTTTCCCCTGCGCGTGCATACCGGGCTACCGGAAAGCATGATTCGCGATCTGGTACTGATGAAGCTGGACGCGGTGGGCCTGCGCGGCGCCCGTCAGCTGATGCCCTCGGAGCTATCCGGCGGCATGGCGCGGCGGGCAGCGCTGGCGCGCGCCATCATCCTGGACCCGGATCTGATCATCTATGACGAGCCCTTCGCCGGGCAGGACCCTATTTCCATGGGCATGCTGGCCACCCTGATTGCCCAGCTCAATAAAGCCCTGGGCGTGACCACGGTAATTGTCTCCCATGATGTGGCGGAAACCGCCGCCATCGCCGATTACCTCTATGTGCTGGCGGAAGGGCGAATTCGCGGTCATGGCGCCACCGCTACGGTGATGGACAGCGAGGATGCCCGGGTGCGGCAGTTCATCCATGGCCTGCCTGATGGCCCGGTGCCCTTCCATTACCCGGCCATGGCGTATTTCCAGGATCTGGGTCTGGAGCCTTCGCCATGAAGGCCTACCTGCAACGGCTGGGCGCCTGGGGTATCGGCCTGCTGGCTACCCTCGGTCGCGCCACCCTGCTGTGGTGGGACGCGCTGCGCGGCCGGCCGGACTGGCGCCAGGGGCCTCAGCTGCTGATTCGGCAGATCTATTTTGTCGGCATCTATTCGCTGGTGATCATTGTTGTCTCCGGCGCCTTTATCGGCATGGTGCTGTCACTGCAGGGTTATACCGTGCTGGTGCGCTTTGGTGCCGTGGGCGCGCTGGGGCAGCTGGTGTCGCTGTCCTTGCTGCGCGAGTTGGGTCCGGTAGTGGCCGCCCTGCTATTTGCCGGCCGTGCCGGCTCGGCAATGACTGCGGAAATCGGCCTGATGAAGGCCACCGAACAGCTGGCCGCCATGGAAATGATCGGCGTCGACCCATTGCGGCGCGTGGTGCGCCCGCGCCTGCTGGCCGGCATCCTGGCGATGCCGGTGCTGGCGCAGATATTCAACGTGGTGGCGATCTGGGGCGCGGTAGCGGTGGGCGTACACTGGCTGGGCGTGGATGCCGGCTCCTTCTGGTCGAACATGCAAAACGTGGTGGAATTCCGTGAAGACGTACTCAATGGCCTGATCAAGTCCGTGGTGTTCGGCGCGGTGATTACCTGGATCGCGGTCTACCAGGGCTATGAGGTGACCCCCACCTCGGAAGGCATCGCCACCGCCACCACCCGCACCGTGGTGTATTCCTCGGTGGCGGTGCTGGCGCTGGACTTCCTGCTTACCGCCATGATGTTTGGAGTGGACTGATGCGCAAACAAACCATCGAAATCAGCGTCGGCATCTTCATGCTCGCCGGCATCCTGGC
>JAWVWY010000055.1:0-18457 GCA_033723495.1 Alcanivorax sp.
AAGGTGCAGTACGCCAACATCAGCGTGCTGAAGGCCCCATCCGTCAATCTGGAGGATGACCGCCCCGCTCTCGAGCGCTTTGTGCTGGAAGGCTGGATCTGCCAGCGACTGCGCAATGCCCACCTGCTACGCGCCTTGCCGGTGCCGGACAACCCCTGTGCACTTTATCAGCGGCTGGAATATGTGGATGGAGTGACCCTGCAAACCTGGCTGGAAGGACACCCGGATGCGTCAGTGGAAGAGCGTCTTTACCTCGCCGACCAGTTGCTCAACGGAGTGCGCGCCCTGCATCGGGCAGATGTCATTCACGGCGACCTGAAACCGGACAATGTCATGGTGGACCGTAACGGCCATGTCAGGATCATCGATTTCGGCAGTTGCCTCTGCCGCGGCATGGAGCTAACCACCGGGGATATTCCACTCGGCACTCGCCATTACAGCGCGCCTGAGGTGGCCGCCGGCGGCCGCCCCAGTGAACAGAGCGACCTGTTTTCCAGCGCCGTAATTATCCACCAGCTGCTGACCGGCGCCCTGCCCTGGCAGGGCCGCTACGACAGGGCCTCGCAACAACCGCTGCCGCCGCTACAGTCACGCAATCCGTTTGTGCCGCTATGGGTCAACAGTGTGCTGCAGCTGGGGTTACAACGTCAGCCCGGTCAGCGCTTCCGGGACGCCGCTGAGTTCCGCGAAGCCCTGCGCCGACCGCTGCATCAGGATTCACCGCTGCCGAACAACCAGGTGCGGCAATTACGTATCTGGAAAGGCGCCTGCGTACTGTTAACGCTACTGTTGCTGATCAGCCTGGCAGTGAAATAGTTCAGAGGCTGCCGAGCTCAAAGGCGGTGCCACCACTGCGTATCATCAGCAGTTCGCCTTGTTCGGTACCCCACTCCACCAACTGGTAAAACACATTGCGGCTAATCAGGGCCTCGAGGTTATCGCGTACCAGCAAATAGGGTGACGGCTCCCCGGTATTGTCATCGATATGGACGCGAATCGGGTGTTGCGGCCCGGCCACCACATGGGTGCCCACGTTGGTACGAAAGACCAGTTTCACGTCCTCGCCGTCGTTCACCTGTTCCACTTCCACTGCCACGAAGGGCGCATCGTCAACCTGGATACGCAGCTTTTCCACCGGCGTAATCAGGAAGAAGTCCTCCCCCTCACGCAGCAGAATGGTTGAAAAGAGGTTGACCATGCGCTGACGCTCAATCGGTGAGTCCTGGTAATACCAGCGCCCGTCACGGCCAATGCGAATGGCCACGTCCGCCTCACGCTTGGGCTGCCACTGATGCACCGGCGGCAGGCCGGTTTCATCACCGGCCGCTTTTTCCAACAGTGCCAGCAGGTCGTCCGGTGCCGTCATTTGGTCCCCCGTTGCCCTTTGTTACCCATGCGAATACCGATTTCCACCAGGAAATGCAGGAAATCGTCCTTGTCTTCGATCAGCTTCTGGTAAAACGGCGACTCCATCAACGCCACCGCCCCGTGGGCCAGCGCCCAGGCCGAACAGATATGATAGATCGGTGGCACCTCTTCCAGAGAGCCTTCGGCAATGCGCGCTTCAACGATTTCGGTAAGACGTTCGAAGTTGGCCTCGCGGATGGTATGCAGTTTTTCCACCAGTTCCGGCACTGCATGGTCCTTGATGACCTTGTTTTCCAGGCGGTCAAAGAGCTGATAGCGCTTGGGGTCCTTGATGCGGAACAGGAAATATTCGCGGGCCAGTTTTTCCTTGTCGTCCTGATCGGAGATTTTCTGGAACACATCGGCCAGATCTTCCTCATAGCGCAGCATCAGCAGCAGGCAGATCTCGTTCTTGGTCTCGAAGTGTTTGTAGATGGTGCCTTTGCCAATACCGACCCGGTCGGCAATCATCTCCACCGTCACCCGGTCTTCCCCCTGTTCGAGGAACAACTCCAGGGCCGCATCGAGAATCTGCTTTTCACGCTGGCGAAACTCCTGCGCCTTGCGCGTGGCTTTTTCCAGGTCACCCATCTGGCTCTCCTTGGGGATAAACACGGGCTTTTGTCAGTGGCGTCAATTCTAGCGTATACCGAATGCCCACGCATATTGATGCAGTTAAGGTCTTGGCCACCTACAATCGTTGAAGCAATATCAGTATCGCGTCATTGCTGCTTCATTCACCCTGTTTCGGGAGGCCCCATGGCCGAATGGCAAGAGGAATTTCCTCAACAGCACGACCTGCTCTATCTCAACCACGCAGCCGTCGCCCCCTGGCCCCGTCGCACGGCCCTGGCGGTACAAGCCTTCGCCGAGCAAAACTGCACGCTTGGCGCCCGCGACTACCCTGCCTGGCTGCATGTGGAGCAGCGACTACGCCGCCATCTGGCAATGCTGATCGGGGGGGTGCCGGTCAGCGATATCGCCCTGCTGAAAAATACCTCTGAGGGCCTGTCGGTGATTGCCCAGGGTCTGCCCTGGCAAGCCGGTGATCAGGTGGTAATCAGCGACCAGGAATTTCCCTCCAACTGCATCCCCTGGCAAGCCCTGGCTGATCAGGGTGTTCAGGTTATCGAGGTCAACCTGGATGGCGCTGAGCCAGAACAGGATGTGATTAACGCCCTGGGGCCGCGCACCCGTCTGGTGTCCCTGTCGGCGGTCCAGTACGGCACCGGCCTGAAGCTGGATATGGCGCCGATAGGCGCGGCCTGTCGACAGCGAGGCATCCTGTTCTGTGTCGATGCCATACAGCAGCTCGGCGCCCTGCCGTTTGACGCGCTCACCGACCAGGCGGACTTTGTCGTCGCGGATGGCCACAAATGGATGCTGGGGCCTGAAGGGCTGGCGCTTTTTTACTGTCGCGGGGAAGTACAATCACAACTGACCCTGCGCCAGCATGGCTGGCACATGATTGCCAATGCCGGCGACTACAGCCAGAAAGACTGGCAGCCCGCGGATGATGCCCGCCGCTTCGAGTGTGGCAGCCCCAATATGCTCGCAGCCCATGCGCTGGAAGCCTCCCTGGGGCTGCTGCTGGAACTTGGCATGACGCAGGTGGCCGCCGCTCTGGATGAACGCATGACACGCCTGATCACGGGCCTGCAGGCCCGGCCCGGCGTACAGCTTCTCAGCGACGTTCGCCGTCATCGTCGCGCCGGAATTGTCACGTTTCGGGTAGTTGGAGAAGATCCGCAAGAAACCTGCCAGCGCCTCAAGTCAGGAGGTGTCGTCTGTGCCCAACGCGGCGGCGGTATCCGTCTGTCACCTCACTTCTACACCGCCGATTCGGTTATCGACCGCACCCTGGCCCTGTTGTAAGCTGCCAGCGGCTTGGATGCTGCCCCCTTGTAATGGAGCCTGTCGCCATGAGCAACAAACAGCTGGCCGTCTATCACTGGTTTTGCCAGAGACTGCAACGCGATGAACTGCTTAGCGGACAACCCAGCGCCGACCTGGATAGTCTGCGGGCGATACTGCGACCCTGCGATATTCTTCTGGTATCCGGTAACAGTCATGTCGACCGCAGGTTCAAAACCATCGGCGACAGCCGTTTTGCCCGCGCCCTGCTGTATATTGGCCGCTTGCATGATGTAATCGACCCCAGTTTGCGGGCATTGCTGGCTGACTACACCCCCTGTGAACCGGATACCCAGCTAGTCATTGATGCTCGCCTGGAACGGGGGCTGATCGTGCAACCGCTTACCGCACTGGAGGGTCGCCAACTGCGGGTTTGTCGGGCCCAGAGCCTGAGCGACGCAGAAGCGCAGGATGTACTGCGGTTTGCCATCAGCCGGATCGGTACCGGCAGCTCCCGCTCCTGGCCGGCGCTGGCCATGCTGACGTTGATGCCGTGGACCTGGTTGCCACTGCGCTGGCGCAGCCGGCTGTTCCGTCGCTGGGCGGGCGACCTGATCAGGGCCATGAGTGGCACCCTGGTGGCCGAGGCCTTTGGCTTTGTGCAGTTCCCGATCCTGCCTCTGGTTAAGGAAGAGCATGCCACGGCGCGGCTGCTACGGCTGCAACCTCGCGCCTTTACCGCCGCAGACTTCGACCACTCACCCTATTTCGATATCATTAAGGCGCCTTTCCAGCTTGCTGAAGTGCCACGGGGCATGGATGCCGTGCCCTGGAAAGGCAACCAGAGCGCGCTGGCGCCGGAACGCCAGCGGCACCTGTCACTGGTGGATGCGGCGGAAGAAAAGCACCGCCAGTAACCCGATCAAGGTAGCTGGCGTCGGGCTCCCTCCACCGCCTCCGCCGCCCCCGGAGTCGGTTGTCTTGGGCTGTTCCTGAGCGGCAGAACGCGCTTGCGCCAGGCTGGTGGATTTGCGCGTGTCACCGGCGGGGTAATCACCATTATCCGTCCATACCTGCACCTGCATTTCACCGGAGCCAGAACCACTCAGGCTCCACTCACGGCTGGCAGCGCCCCCCGGGGCCAGGTCTCCCAGACCACACTGGATAGAGGAAGAACCATAGCAATCCTTCGGCAAGGGGCCCTGCCAGCCATCCGGTAACGTCACCCCCATGCGCACGCGAGCGGCGCCATGCAGCGTGGAGTTGTTGGTCACTGTGGCACGCACGATCACCTTGTCATTGTGCTTGCGGCTGGTCAGCATCAACGACACATCCGGCTCATCACTGAACACCAGCCGGAAGCGCTGATCCCCTTGCTGGAAATAGTCATGGCCGCTGGTACTGATCGGCGCAACACGAATGTCGTCGTACCACTTAACATCGCTGGACATGGTCAGGCTCAGGGTGCCGGTACTCTGATTAACAGCCAAATCCTGACCACTGAGGCAATCGGTGTAGGTGTCATGGTCTTCACAGGTCATACCGGCAGCACTGACCTGCAGGCCACTGACGTGGATAATCCGTATGCCCACATCCTTGGCGGTGCTCACCAGGCTGCTGTTGGTTATGCGGGTAGTGATGTTGAGCGGCTGGCCCGGAGACAGATAATAGGCTCGCGGTAAGACATCATCGGCCAGGTTAACCAGCGCTCCGTTGGATGCCTGCTCAAGCCAGTCCAGGTAGCTGGCAACACGGGTATAGACGCTGGGCACACCATCAGACGCACATTGCTCACTGCCGTAGCTGGTGACCCCCACCAGCCAGACTTGGCCGTTCTGCTGGTACAGCAAGGGGCCGCCACTGTCACCCCGACAGGTATCCTGCTTGACGCCACCCTGTGGGTTCATTTCGCCGGCACAGATCTGTTTATCGGTGAGGTTTCCCCACTCACTGGCGCAATAGGAGGGAGACACGTAATCCAGATCGGCCTGTTGCAGTGTATCGGACAGTGTCTGGGTATCGGTCTGTCCCCACCCCAGCACCTGCAGGGCTTCATCCGACGGACCAGCACTGAGCCTATCCATGACACTTTCGGTGGCCAGGTCCAGAGGGGGTTCACTGGCAGGGGCAGACAACTCCAGCAGCGCCAGGTCATTCTGGTACACATCGCTGCGGTAATCCGGGTGAACGTGGATACTGGCGACCGCCAACCGCTGCTGTGGCGTGGACAGTCGATCAAGTTCACCAAGGGCGGCAAACAGATAATTGGGGGAAACCACAGTTCCACTGGCCGTGGTCACACAATGTGCGGCGGTCAGCACCCAACCGGGGGCCACCAGCACCCCACCACAAATGGTGGCCGCATCCGCGGGGTCTCCGGACCGACTGATTTCCACCTCGGCCATCCAGGGCCGAATTTGCGCTACGTCCTGTCCCCCGATAATCCGGGGCTGGGCTTCCAGAGCCGATACCGTTTGCATCAGGCCCAGAGCAAGCAGCAGGGCGACAATGAAACGATACATATACTTACCCTCTATTTATCTTTAGTAACGCTAGCGATACTAACGAGGGAGAAATAGAGGGTCATGTGACCTGGTTCTAGTCTTAGAAAAACGACCGGATTTTTTTCTTAGAAACGTGCACATTCGGCGAATTTAGAATGCTATTTTAAGCATATCGACGCCATTTTAATGCACTTTTTAGCACATTTAGCTAAGCATTTTTGTTTATATTCGAAGTATGACCATCCTTGTGATGGTGTGGGCCGACCACCTGACGCGGTAAAAAGCTGTCCGGGTCTGCCGCCTGCCACCAGGCGTAGTAAGGGCTCAATTCCGGATTCTCAAGCAGACTGTTGGGTTCCAGAAACGGATAAATCTCATCCAGGGTTTCCAGTCGCGTTCCATTGCGCCGGTGCAGAATATGATGCGGGTGAAGCTGGCCCGGGTGCTCCAGCCCGGCGGCGGCGATCAGCTCTGCCAGCTGCTCCAGGGTACGACGATGGAAATTTGCCACTCGCGGCGCCTTGTCGGCCACCACCAGACCGCGCTGGCGCCCGGCTTGCTGGGTCGCGACCCCGGTGGGGCAATGGTCGGTGTGGCACTTGCGCGTCTGCACGCAGCCCAGCGCCAACATGAAAGCGCGCGCGGCGTTACACCAGTCCGCCCCCAGTGCCATATTGGCCGCCAGCGTGTAGGCACTGTAGACCTTGCCGCTGGCCGCCAGGCGGATCTCACTGCGTAAACCGGTCGCCACCAGCGCGTTACGCACCAGCAGCAGGCCCTCGTGCAACGGCATGCCAATATGGTCGGAAAATTCCTCCGGTGCCGCCCCGGTGCCCCCTTCCGCACCGTCGACCACGATAAAATCAAAGCGAAATCCGGTTTCCAGCATGGCCTTGCAAACCGCCAGGACTTCCCAGGGATGTCCCACACACAATTTGATGCCGACCGGCTTGCCAGCGGATTCCTCACGCAACAGCGCGCCGAATTCACACAGCTCTCGAGGCGTGGAAAAGGCGGTATGGTAGGCGGGGGAAACACAGTCCTGAGCCACCGGAATGCGCCGGGCAGCAGCAATCTCAGCGGTGACCTTGGAGCCTGGTAGTACGCCACCATGGCCGGGCTTGGCCCCCTGACTGAGCTTGATTTCGATCATCTTCACTTGCTCACTGCGCGCCTGCTCACGAAACTGGGCCGGATCGAAATGACCTTGCGGGTCCCGACAACCGAAATAGCCACTGCCGATTTCCCATACCAGATCCCCACCATGGCGCCGATGGTAACGGCTGATACTGCCTTCCCCGGTGTCATGATAGAAACCACCCTGCCTGGCCCCCAGATTGAGGGCTTCAATCGCCGGCGCACTGAGTGAACCGAAACTCATGGCAGAAACATTCAGCAGCGAGACCTCATAGGGCTGGCGGCACTGACTGCTGCCCACGGTCAATCTGAAACCGGCGTCCGGCGTGGGCCTGGGCGCCATGGAATGCGTCACCAGCTGGTATTCATTGGCGTAAACATCCAGATCGGTGCCAAAGGGTTTGACGTCAACCACGTCCTTGGCGCGCTGGTAGATCAGCGACCGCATATTGCGATTATAGGGGCGCCCTTCGCGGTCATTTTCGACGATGTACTGACGCAGGAACGGCCGCAGGAATTCAAAGAACCAGCGAAAATAGGCCAGCAACGGATAATTGCGCAGCAAGGTATGGGATGACTGCAACAGGTTCCAGACACCGATGACGCTGAGCGCCCAGGCCAGTAGCACACCGCCCCAGAACAGCTCACGGTGATGCACCGGCACCTGCAGGGCCAGAATCAGCGACCCCACCAGCGCCGCCACTATGGCGCCGATCAGTACCCCATAGCGGGCAATTCCGGTAAGCAATGCGGCCATGCGCGCTCTCCTTCAGCAGTAAACGTTTTTAACGAGTCTATGGCACCACACCACCTGCCGTCATTGCCATGGATCAGGGATTGTCCGCGGCCTCCTCATCCCCCGGTGTTGGCAATGAGCGGCGCGCCTTGGCGCCCAGATCCTGCAGTTTGTGGGCCTGGCCGAGCAGATTGCCACGACCACGACTGAGGCGATTGTAGGTGAGATGCCAGGCTTGCTGGGCCTTGTCGAGCTTGTCACCCACATCGTCCATGGATTCTGCCACCAGTGATACCTGATCGCAGATCTTGCCGGCCCGATCGGCAATATCCAGGGCATTGCGATTCTGGTATTCGTAACGCCAGATGTTCTGGATGGTGCGCAGCGTCACCAACAGGGTGGTGGGACTGACCAACACGATATTGCGCTCGAAGGCATCGGTATAGAGCGAGGCGTCCTGTTCCATGGCGGTCATGAAGGCACCTTCGATAGGAATGAACAGCAGCACGAAATCGAGGCTGCGGATCCCCTCGAGACCACTGTAGTCCTTGGCATCCAGCCCCTTGATGTGGCTGCGCAGCGATGCCAGGTGCTCACGCAGGGCCTGCTCGCGCAACTCCGGGGTATCGGCACTGCTGAGGCGCTCATAGGCCACCAGCGACACCTTGGCATCCACCACCACATCCTTGCCTTCCGGCAGATGGACAATGGCATCCGGCAGGCGTCGTTGCCCCCCTTCCCCTTTCAAGGCCACCTGGGTTTCATATTCTCGCCCACGGGTAAGGCCGGAGGACTCCAGCACCCGCTCGAGAATCATCTCGCCCCAGTTACCCTGTGTCTTGACCTGCCCTTTCAGGGCATCGGTGAGACTACGTGCATCCTCGTGCATCTGCTGATTCAGACTCTTCAGCTGACCGAGCTGTTCGATCAGCGAGGCCTGGGCACGGGTTTCATCGCTGTGGATCTGGTCCACCCGCCGACGGAAATCCGCCAGTTGCTCACGAAATGGCTTGAGCAGGCCATCCAGCCCCTGCTGTTGCTGCTCCTGCAGCTGTTTGCCGCGCTGCTCGAAAATGCGAGCGGACAGGTTCTCGAATTCCTGCTTGAGCTGGCTGCGACTCTGTTCGGAAAACGCCAGCTTTTCCTCCTGGCCGGCCAGGCGCTCCTCCAGCCGCGCCTTTTGTGCGGCCAACTCGCGGGCCTGGCTGTCGCTGTGCTGACGCTGCTGCTGCTCGCTGACCAGTTGCTGTTCCAGCATCGGCAGCCGCGCCAGCTGCTGCTGGTATTCGCTGGCTCGGCGTTGCTGATCCGCCAGCAAGCGGGCGGCCCGCTGGCGCTCCATCAAGAAAACCAGCAATGCCGCCAGCGCAGCACCGGCCAGCAGCGCCAGGCCCAGCATCAGATAAGGATTCATGGTGTCGCCTTGTTGAACAGGGTGAAGAAGTTGTCTGCCGTGGCTTTCGCCAGGGTTTCCACGCTGATATTTTTCAGGCTCGCCACGCACTCGGCCACCTGTGCCACAAAGCGGGGTTCATTGGATTTGCCCCGATAAGGGACCGGTGCCAGCCAGGGGGCATCGGTTTCGATCAGCAGTCGCTCCAGCGGTAGTTGTCGTACTGTTTCGCGCAGGGCGTCGGCATTACGGAACGTCACGATGCCGGAAATGGAAATATAGAAGCCCATCTCGATGGCCTGTCTCGCCATGTCCAGGTCTTCGGTAAAACAGTGCAGCACGCCACGGACTTCGCCACCGCCATGCTCGCGCAGCAGGGCCAGAGTGTCGTCCTTGGCGCCGCGGGTATGAATCACCAGCGGCAAACCGGTCTGCCGCGCCGCCTGGATATGGGCGACAAAATAACGCCGCTGCCAGTCTCGCTGCTCCTTGGCATAGAAGTAATCCAGCCCGGTTTCGCCGATGGCCACCACCTTGGGATGGGCCGCCCGTGCTACCAGCTCCGCCACCTGCGGCTCACGGGATTCCTTGTAGAGCGGATGCACGCCGACACTGGCAAAGACCTGCGGATACTGTTCCGCCAGAGCCTGTACGTCCGGGAAGCTCTCCAGGTCCACACCAATACAGAGCATATGACTGACGCCGGCCGCAGCGGTGGCCGCCATCATGACCTGGAAATCGCCGTCATGGGCATCCAGGTTCAGGCGATCAAGGTGACAATGGGAATCCACAAAAGTGGCAGCAGACATTACAGACTCCGACGGAATAAACGCCGGCATTGTAGCAGGCATGGGCAGGCATTCTTACCGTTGAAAACAACACCCCAGGCCTGCCGACACCGTCGAAGTTACGATTCAGTCCCGGCCCCCTTGAAACCGCCTATCACATGGTATGCGTGGGACGGTCGGACTCCAGCGAGCCGGCCAGGTGGTTTTCGATGGTCACGCGGGCGGTGTCGTCCTGGTCGGAAAACTGCACACCGATGCCGGCGCTGCGGTTGCCCTGGGCACCCTTGGGGGTAATCCACACGACTTTGCCGGCCACCGGAATCTTGTCCACCTCATCCATGATGTTGAGCAGCAGGAAGATCTCTTCACCGAGCTTGTACTGCTTTTCAGTGGGAATGAACAGGCCACCATTGGTAACAAAGGGCATATAGGCGGAATACAGGACCGCCTTGTCTTTGATCGTCAGCGACAGAATGCCACTGCGCCCTCCAGGCATTTTCATGGTTTGCTTCCCTTAGGAATTTATTATTAGGGGTATTGCCAGATTAGAGCGCCGCAGCCACAGCGTCAATGCTGCCGGCGCCTCAGAAGGCGCCGGTCAGTACCAGTAACCACTGCTCGTAAAGCAGCTCCTTATTGGGATTGGCTCCCTGCTGCAGGGCGCGACGCCCTTCCAGGATCTGCTGGGCGGTGCGCAACAGGCGTGGCGCCGGCACCCCCCGGGCCAGCCGCGCCAGCAATGGCGCCAGCAGCGGGTCGCTACCCGGTTGCTCGCTGAAATGCTGATGCAGGCAGGCCGACAACCAGCCATACAGCACCGGGGCCATGATCCTGGGATCATGGCGCGCCAGCACCGGCTCGGCCTGGGCCACCGACTGGCGCCCTTCCGCCACTGTCACCAGGGCCTCCAGCAGACGTTCACGATCGGCAAACCAGTCCGCCTGTTCCAGCTCCAGCGCCCGCAGGGGGGCACCCTGGGCGGCGGCCAATAACGACGCTGCGCTGTCTCCTACCTGCGGCGCCAGCCAGCTCAGCGCCTGCTCACGGCCCGGCAGTGGCTGGGGCCGCTGCTGACAGCGGCTGCGGATGGTTGGCAGCAACAGGCTGGGCTGATCACTGACCAGCAGCAACAGAGTCTGCCCGCCCGGCTCTTCCAGGGTTTTTAACAGGGCGTTCTGGGCATTGCGGTTGAGCGCTTCCGCCGGGCAGATGATGGCCACCCGATAGCCACTGTACTGGGCGGTGCGGGTGGCGAAAGCCACCAGCTGGCGCACCTGGTCAATCTTGATCGCCTTACCCGGCTCTTCCGGGTACAGCGTATGCAGGTCCGGGTGGGTGCCGGCACTGCTGAGTTGGCAGCCCTGACACTGGCCACAGGCGACCCCGCCGGTGGGTTTGTCGCACAACAGGGTCTGGGCCAGTGACTGCGCCAATCGCAGCTTGCCGGTGCCACTTGCGCCGCTGAGCAGCAAGGCATGGGGAAGCCGGCCCTGCTCGTGCTGCTCCAGCAAGCGACGCATTTCTTGCTGGTGCCAGGGACAGGGCACCTGCACACGGGCACGATTTAACGCCATTGGTCCATCTCCGCCAGCAGCGGTGTCATCTGCTCTCGCACCGCGTCCAGAGACAATGACGCATCGATCAGGCGAAAACGTTCGCTCTGCTGATGAGCCCGTTGCCGGTAGCATTCCCGGATACGCTCAAAAAAAGCCTGGTCTTCCTGTTCGATACGATCCAGCGCAGCGCGCTTGCCGGCCCGCCCCATGCCCACCGGCACTGGCACATCAAACAACAGGGTCATATCTGGCAGGGTGTCGCGCACAACCATCTGCTCAAGCCGTGCGATGACGCCGGCATCCAGGCCGCGACCAGCGCCCTGATATGCCCAGGTGGCATCGATGAAGCGATCGCACAACACCCAGTCACCGCGCGCCAGCGCCGGACGAATCAGCGCATCCAGATGCTGGGCGCGGGCGGCAAACACCAGCAGCAACTCGGTGTCGTCTGCCATGACCTCTGCTCCGGGGGCCAACAGCACCTCGCGGATTCGCTCGGCCAGATCCGTGCCACCGGGTTCGCGGGTCACCACCACGGAGTGCCCCCGATCGCGCAACTGTTCCGCCAGCCAATGCAGGTTGCTGCTTTTGCCGGCACCTTCACCGCCTTCCAGGGTGATGAAACGCCCGTTCATTGCTTGTCTCCCGGTGCCGAGCGATAGCCTTGACGGCGTCGCAGCTGAAAATCCCGCACCGCCTTGCGGTGTTCGGCCAGGGTCTTGGAGAAATAGTGGCTGCCATCGCCCCGGGCCACGAAATACAGCGCCTCGGTATCGGCCGGATGTACCGCCGCCATGATCGCCTCACGACCGGGCATGGCTATTGGAGTGGGCGGCAGCCCCGGTATCACATAGGTATTGTATGGGGTCGGTGTATGCAGATCGGAACGGCGGATATTGCCGTGGTAGCGGTCGCCCATGCCGTAGATCACGGTGGGGTCGGTCTGCAGGCGCATGCCCTTGCGCAAGCGATTGACGAACACGCCGGCAATCTCTGCTCGCTCAGAGGGAACGCCGGTTTCCTTTTCAACGATGGACGCCATGATCAGCGCCTGATAAGGCCCCGAGTAAGGCAGGTTCTGATCGCGCTCCGCCCAGGCCTGATTCAGAATATCCTGCTGGCGGGCCATGGCCCGCTCCAGCAGGGTCAGATCGCTGGTGCCACGGGTGTAGAAATAGGTATCCGGCGCAAACCAGCCTTCCGGGTGCTGCCCCTTGTGGCCCAGACGGGCCATCACCGCATCATCGCTGAGCCCCTTGAGGGCATGCTTGAGGGTATCCATGGCGTCCAGTTGCTTGCGCCATTCGTCAAACGTCCAGCCGTCCACCAGGGTGACGCTGCGCTACAGCACCTGCCCTTTTTCGATCTTGTCGAGCAGGGTCTGCAGGCTGTCGCCCGGTTGCAGCTGATATTCACCCACATGCATGCGCCCAGCGACACCGGTGAAGAGGCTGTATACCCGCGCGCCCCAATAACGGACATGGGCCTCCCTGGCATCGCCCAGCAGGCCCTGTTCACGCAGACGAAACAGGAAGCGATTGAACCCCATGCCCGGCGTCACCTGCACCAGGCGCGCCTGTTTGAGTGGCAAGGGGTCATGCAGGTTGCTGTTGATCCAGATACCGGCCACCGGTACCGCGACAACCAGCAACAGCACCAGCAGAAAAAGAAACCGAATGATTCGACGCATTAAAAAAGGCTTTCGACAGTCTGTTGGAGTTGTTCTACCGGCTCAACCACCGGCCAGGTCCATTGCGCCAGTTTACGCACCGGCAGCACGCCGACAACACTATTACAGAGAAATAATGATCGCGCCCGGCGTAAATGCGATAGCGGGCGTAGCTCGCAACGCACCGTTTCGCCCAGCTGCTCCAGCAGCCAGGCACGCATCACCCCCTGAACGCCAGCCCGCGCAGCAAGCAGATCCGGTGTCCACCAGTGATCATCGAACCGGGCAAAGAGGTTCATGGCGGTGGCTTCCAGAGGCTGGCGACGGGGGCTGAGAAGCAACCCTTCATCCCAGCCCTGACGCGCCACTTCCCGTCGCGCCTGCACCTGCGGCAGGCGGTTAAGGTGCTTCAGGCCGGCCAGCGGCTCCGGGAACAGCGGCTGCTGGCACAGTCCCAGCACCACCCCGTGTTGGCGTTGCTGCAACGGCCAGACCGGCAGTGCAGCGCGCTGCCACAACAGGGTTGGGCGGGGATCGGCCGGAGGCAGGTAACCCCGCCCACCCGGTCCACGGCTGACCAACAGTTTGAGCACCCCACCCTGCCCGCTGCCAGCACTCAGCTGGTCAGCCAGTTGCCGCTCCAGATGGGCCGTCTCCAGTGGAATACCGAGCGCCTGGCAGCCTGCCAGCAAACGCCGGCGATGATGCGACCACAACGGCACCGTGCCAGCCGCACCGACCCGCAAGGTCTCGAAGACACCGTCACCATAGGCCAGGCCGCGATCACGGGAATCTATGCGCACAACGGAAATCAGACCTTCTTGAACAGCAAGGTGCCGTTAGTGCCCCCAAACCCAAACGAATTGGACAAGGCATAATCGATCTCACGGGTTTGCGCCTGGTTGGCAACAAAGTCCAGGTCACAGCCTTCGTCCGGGTTCTCCAGGTTGATAGTGGGCGGCGCCACGGAATCACGCATGGCGAGGATGGAGAAAATCGCTTCCACAGCGCCAGCAGCGCCCAGCAGGTGGCCGACCATGGATTTGGTGGAGCTCACCGCCAGCTGGTAGGCATGCTCACCGAACACGCTCTTGATAGCCATGGCTTCAGCCACATCACCGGCCTGGGTGGAGGTGCCGTGGGCATTGATATAGCCCACCTGCTCAGGACTGACCCCGGCATCGACCAGCGCGTTGCGCATGGCCTGGGCAGCGCCGGCACCACCCTCGGCGGGGGCGGTAATATGGTAGGCATCATCGCTCATGCCGTAACCCACCAGTTCTGCGTAGATCGTGGCGCCACGGGCCCGGGCATGCTCGTATTCCTCCAGCACCACAGCACCGGCACCGTCAGCCAGCACGAAGCCGTCACGGTCCTTGTCCCAGGGCCGGCTGGCACCCTGCGGATCATCATTGCGAGTGGACAGCGCACGGGCCGCGCTGAAGCCACCCATTCCCAGCGGGGTGGAGCCCTTCTCGGCCCCGCCGGCCAGCATCACATCAGCCTGCCCAAGCTGGATCTGCTGGGCGGCGAAACCAATGTTGTGAGTGCCGGTGGTACAGGCGGTGACGGTGGCAAAATTCGGCCCCTTGAAGCCGTACATGATGGCCAGATTACCGGCGATCATGTTGATGATGGTACCGGGGACAAAGAACGGCGAGAGCTTGCGCGGGCCGGATTCCAGCAGCTTGCGATGGTTTTCCTCGATATTGGTCAGGCCACCAATACCGGAGCCGAAAGCAGCGCCGATACGGGTCGGGTCTTCACTGTCCAGGTCGAGACCGGAATCGCGGAACGCCTGGATCGCCGCCACCAGACCATACTGAACAAAGATGTCCATCTTGCGGGCATCCTTGGCGGGCAGGTAGTCGCTGACATCAAATTCCGGCACCAGGCCGGCAAACTTGGTGGAAAACGCCTCGGTATCGAAATGCTCAATCATACCGATACCGCTCTTTCCGGCCTTGATGCCTGCCCAGCTACTGGCGGTGTCCGCGCCCAGGGGCGTCAGCATACCCAGACCCGTCACCACTACACGACGTAACGTCACCAGTTGTACCTCCCAATCCAAACGGTTTGCCTGATTATCCGGCTATCAGGCTGCAAGCGTACTACAATGCCCTGCCGTTCTGATCGCTGTTTTGTAAGTAAAAATCAATGTTATCAGCGAATCGCTACGGCCTGGCAGCATGTCTGACCAACAAGCACAAAAAAGCCGCAAGTCCAGGGAACCTGCGGCTTTTCAGTGTGCTGTTACAGCAACCGGATCAGCTGTGAGACTTGATGTAATCCACAGCCGCCTGAACGGTGCTGATTTTCTCAGCTTCTTCGTCCGGGATTTCGGTTTCGAATTCTTCTTCCAGTGCCATCACCAGCTCAACGGTGTCCAGAGAGTCTGCCCCCAGATCCTCAACGAAGGACGCTTCGGATTTTACGTCTTCCGGTTTTACACCCAGTTGCTCGACAATGATTTTCTGTACGCGTTCTTCGATGCTGCTCATGATCCTATTACTCTCCTGTTAATGGTGTGCTAGCACCTATGAGCGGCTATTCTAGGTGAACGCTGTTTGCGCTTGCAAGCCGCCGCCGGTACTGCTTGATCCTGAAGTTTTTCCAAATATTTTTTCCTGCAAAAACAGCTAGCTACAGTGTTTTGCCCGAAAACCCGAAATGCTCGTTTTTTAACCTATCCGGTAAACATGCCGCCATTGACGTGCAAAGTCGTGCCCGTCACATAGCCACCACCGTCACTGGCAAGCCAGTTGACCGCACTGGCAATTTCCTGCGGCTGGCCCAGGCGGCCAAGGGGAATTTCCTTGAGCAGCGCCTCTCGCTGGGCCTCCGGCAGCGCATCGGTCATATCAGTCTGGATAAAACCGGGGGCGACCGCATTCACCGTGATGTTACGCGAGCCAAGCTCGCGCGCCAATGCGCGGGTGAAACCTTCGACACCGCCCTTGGCCGCCGCATAGTTGGCCTGGCCGGCGTTGCCCATGGTCCCCACCACGGAGCTGATATTGATAATGCGCCCCCAGCGGGCCTTGGTCATGCCCCTCAGACAGGCCTTGCTGACCCGGTAAAGGGAATTGAGGTTGGTGTTGATGACATCCTGCCACTCGTCCTCTTTCATGCGCAGCATGATGTTGTCGCGGGTGATACCAGCATTGTTGACCAGTACCAGCGGCGCACCGAATTCTTCGTTGATCGCCTTGAGGGTCGCAGTTACCGATTCACTGTCGGCCACGTTCAGCACCCTGCCGGCACCGTTTTCACCCAGCGCCCGGCCAATCGCTTCAGCGCCCTGGTCGCTGGTGGCGGTTCCCACCACGAACAAGCCGTCAATGGCCAACGCCTCGGCGATGGCCCGGCCGATACCCCGGCTGGCGCCGGTGACCAGCGCCACTTTTTTATCGGTCATGGATTATTCCCCTCTCAAGGCAGCCTCGAAGGCAGCATCGGTTTCCAGCGGCCTGCCGGCCAGCTCGCGGTCAATACGTTTTACCAGGCCACAAAGCACCTTGCCCGGGCCACACTCGTACAATGTCGTGGCGCCGCTTTGCTTGAGTGCCTGCACCGTCTCCACCCAGCGCACCGGCGAATAGAGCTGGCGGATCAAGGCATCACGGATCTGCGCCGGCTCACTTTCTGCCACCACATCCACATTGTTGATCACCGGGATTTCAGCGGCGTGAAAACGGGTGGCATTAAGCGTCTCGGCCAGCTTCTCAGCGGCCGGCTTCATCAGCGCGCAATGGGAAGGCACACTGACCGGCAAGGCCATGGCGCGTTTCGCCCCGGCTTCCTTGCAGGCGTCAATAGCCCGCTCCACCGCCGCTGCGGAACCGGCAATCACTACCTGGCCTGGTGCATTGAAGTTGACGGCTTCCACCACATCGCCGGCGGCGGCGGCCGCACAGGCCTGACGGACCTGGTCATCGTCGAGCCCCAGAATCGCTGCCATGCTGCCCTCGCCCTGGGCCACGGCCTGCTGCATCAGCAGACCACGGGTGCGTACCAGACGCACCGCGTCACCCAGGTTGATTACCCCGGCACAGCTCAGGGCGGTGTACTCACCGAGGCTGTGACCGGCCAGCAGCGCGGGACGCGGCCCGCCGGCCTGCTCCCAGAGTTTCCACAGGGCGACGCCGGCAGTCAGCAGCAATGGCTGGGTATTTTCCGTCTGGTTGAGGGCCTCCTGGGGGCCTTGCTGTGCCAGTTCCCAGAGATCCAGATCGAGGGCGCCGGAAGCTTCCTGAAAGGCCTGACGAACCGGCGTGCGTTCGGCAAAGTCCGCCAGCATGCCGAGACTCTGGGAGCCCTGACCGGGAAATACAAAGGCAATCTTGGACATTCTTTTCCCCTTTTATTCTTGCCGGGTGTACGGATACAGGGTGTGCCAATTCCGGCGCAGTATGCCGGCTTTACCCGGCACTGTCCGAATCCGGCTGAAACAAAGTGTGTATAGCCTGTCAGGGCTCGACCGGTTCGGCCAGCGCGTCGCGAATCAGCGCCGGCACGTTGCGGCGGGCCTCCAACTCGGCCACTTCCAGGGCACTGGCAAAACCATTTACGCCGGTACCGCCATGGCTCTTGACCACCACACCATTCAGGCCCACCAGGCTGGCGCCATTATAGTGCTCCGGGTCCATGCGCTTTTTCAGGCCGGCCAGTACCGGCAGGGCAAACAGGCCACACAGCTTGCGCCACCAGCTGCTGGCAATCTCTTCACGGATCATGCCCCCGATCATGGTCGCCACCCCTTCCATGGTTTTTAGCGACACATTGCCGACAAAGCCATCACAGACCACCACATCCGCCTCCCCGGCGAAGATGCCATTGCCTTCCACGAATCCGGCGTAGTTGAGGCCGCCGTGAGCCCGCAACAGCGCCGCGGCCTCCTTGATCTGCTCGTTGCCCTTGATGTCTTCCTCGCCGATATTGAGCAACGCCACGCGCGGCTGCTGCACGCCATCCACGGCGGACACCACCGCCTGCCCCATCAGGGCAAACTGCAGCAAATGCGCCGGTTCCGAGTCCACATTGGCACCCAGGTCGAGCATGTGGCAGTGACCTCTGGCGGTGGGAATGGCGGTACAGATGGCCGGCCGATCGACCCCCGGCAGGGTTTTCAGCACAAACCGGCTGACCGCCATCAGGGCACCGGTATTGCCGGCACTGACCGCCGCCTGGGCCCGGCCTTCCTTGACCATATTGATGGCCACGCGCATGGAGGAGTCTTTTTTCTGGCGCATGGCAACCGCAACCGAATCATCCATTTGCACCACTTCTGACGCGGGTTGAACGGTAATCCGGGCATGACCTTGCAGGCCCTGCTTTTTCAAGGCGTCAGTCAACGGTTGCGGCTGGCCGACAAGGATGACATGAAGATGATCATGGCGGGAAAGCATCTGCG
>JAWVWY010000056.1:0-18270 GCA_033723495.1 Alcanivorax sp.
AGATTTGCGCGCATCCCTTGCTGGGTCAAGGGCCAATGTCCTTTGCCGCCAACACACTCTTTCCGGTTGCGCACCCACACAATTCGCTTATTCAAATTGCTTATGAATGGGGCGTGCCAGCTTTGCTGCTTGTGCTTGTGATTGTATTTATTTGCCTGAAGAAAAGTGTCTCTGTATTCAAGGGGGATGAAGGAAAACGTAATTCTAAACGGGCGGTGGTTCTCTCGGCGTCACTATTAGTGGCCGCTATCCATTCGCTTCTCAGCGGTATTATCGTGCTGCCGTATCCACAGTTATGGCTGGCTATTATTGTTGGGTTGCTCTGGTATGAGCTTTCATCTGGAGCAGGCTCTCCATTAAAACATGTACATATCAATTGGGAGCGATCATTTTTCGCAGGGGCATTGGCGTTGTCTTGCGCTGGACTGGCGGTGCTTGCAATCACTGACTTTCATGGGCTGCAAGTGATAGAGCGGCGGAGTGTGGCAGGCAGTGATGCCCCTCGATTCTGGTTTCAAGGGGCTATTACGCCTGAGGAAAACCCACTGGTGTCCGGTTCACCGGCTTCCCGTTAAGGCTGAATCCTGTTAAATCGGTCAAGGTTCTGCGTGCAGTCGCAGGGAAAGATCCGTCGCATTAATATGTTTGGTTAGCGCCCCTGACGATAGAAACCAGTCGCGGCTGTCTGGCAGGTTGGCTACATTTTCCACGGTCAGGTTGCCGGAGACTTCCAGGGCGGCGTTGATATGCATGCCCGCCGCGGCTTCAAGCATCTGCGGGCTGAAGTTGTCCAGCATGATCTGGTCGGGCACCAGGTGGGCGGCTTCTTCCAGCTCGGCCAGGGTTTCCACCTCCACGATGATTTTCTTGTCCGGCGCAATCTCTCTGGCGCGATTGATGGCGGCGGTGATGCCGCCGCAGGCGGCGACATGGTTTTCCTTGATTAGAAAGGCGTCATAGAGGCCGATGCGATGGTTTTCACAGCCGCCGCACAGCACCGCATATTTCTGGGCGCTACGCAGGCCTGGCAGGGTTTTCCGGGTATCCAGAATCGTGACACGGCTGCCGGCAACCGCATCGGCATAGTGCCGTGCGGTGCTGGCGGTGCCCATCAGGGTTTGCAGAAAGTTGAGCGCGGTTCGTTCGCCGGTGAGGAGCTGCCGAGTGTTACCCTTGAGCGTGCAGAGGGTGCTATCGGCATGCAGCCGTTGACCCTCTTCGACATGCCATTGCAGTTGCACCTTGCCACCCAGTTGGCGAAAGACTTCGTCGGCCCAGGGGGCGCCGCACATGACGCTCTCTTCCCGGGTAATGATGGTGGCCGTTGCGCTGCTGTCTTCATCGATCAGTTGCGCGGTGATATCGCCGCTACGGATATCTTCTTCCAGGGCAAAGGCTGCGGCGCGCTGGATGTCGTCACGAATATAGTCGGGAAGTGCTGTCATTTTCTGAAAAACTCACGGCTGAGGCCGATAACAACTGGTGAAAGTAGTAACAGGGCAATCAGGTTGGGGATGGCCATGAGAATGTTCATGATGTCCGCCAGTGCCCAGACAACGTTCAGGCTCACCGCTGCGCCCAGTGGTACTGCCAGTACCCACAGCAGGCGGAAGGGCAGTACCGCCTTCTCGCCGAACAGGTAGGTGGTGCAGCGTTCACTGTAGAGGCTCCAGCCGAGCAGGGTGGTGAAGGCAAAAATGGCCAGGCTCACGGCCACGATTATGTCGCCCACATCTCCGAAGGTGCTGGAAAATGCCAGTGCCGACAGGGGCGCGCCTTTTTCCCCGCTGGTCCAGGCGCCGGACGAGACGATCGCCAACCCGGTAATGGAGCATACCACAATGGTATCGATAAAGGTGCCGAGCATGGCGATGGAGCCCTGGCGCGCCGGGTGATCGGTGTTGGCGGAGGCGTGGGCAATCGGCGCACTGCCGAGACCGGCTTCATTGGAAAAAATGCCCCGGGCGATGCCGAAGCGGATCGCCTCCTTGACCACGGCGCCGGCAAAGCCCCCGGCGGCGGCGGTGCCGTTGAAGGCACCATCGAAACACAGACGTAGCGCGTGGGGCAGTTCCCCGGCATGGTGGATCAGCACGGTCACGCCGGCCAGCAGGTAGGCCAGTGCCATGAAGGGCACCAGCACGGTGGCCACATGGGCGATGCGCTTGACGCCGCCCAGCACCACCAGGGCGACCAGAATGGCCAGGGTCAGGCCGGTCATCCAGGTGGGGATGTCGAAACTGTTGAGCAGGCCATCGGCAACGGAATTGGCTTGCACGGTATTGCCGATGCCGAAGCCGGCAAACATGCCGAAAAAGGCGAAGGCGGCGGCCATCCACTGCCAGCGAGGGCCCAGGCCATTGCGAATATAGTACATGGGCCCGCCCACATACTGGCCGTGACTGTCGGTTTCCCGGAATCTTACTGCCAGCACCGCCTCGGAGTACTTGGTTGCCATGCCCACCAGTGCGATCAGCCACATCCACACCAGGGCACCGGGGCCGCCGGCGTGAATGGCGGTGGCCACACCAACAATGTTACCGGTGCCGATGGTGGCAGACAGTGACGTGGCGAGAGCGGCACCGGAGCCAATGGTGCCTTCACCACGGCTGGGGCCAAGCATCTGACGGAAACCGAAGGCCAGGTGGCGCAGAGGTAAAAACCGCAGCGCCAGGGTCAGGTAGAGACCGGTGCCGGCAATCAGTACCAGCGCCGGCCATCCCCACAGAAGACCGCTAATCTGTTTGAGTATGGTTACAGTCTGCTCCATGGGTATCGCCTATCTTCAGGAAAACCAATAGGCTAGGTGAAATTACTGAGTAGTGAAAGTGTCCTGCAATATGGGTTGGTGAGCGCTCACAAAACCACGGGTGTTAACTGGTTCATAATGCTTTTTGCGTATGTTGTGCTAGCGTACCAAATACTTAGTTACGATTTCCCTTCAGGGGGGTGCCATGTCCAAGGTCTCGCATTTACAGCCGGTCACCAAGAAAACCAGTAGCAAAGCGCTACCGCGCCCGCTGGAAAAGGTGCGGGACCGCTACATCGAGCTCGCGGTGGGGTACCTGGCGGACATGCTCGATGGTGCAGACGACACCCTCTATGACCTGTCGGAAAAACAAAACGACGACGGTGATGACCAGGCCTTTGGCGCCATGCGTGAGCTGCGTGTGCAGCGGGCGGGGCTGGAGACCGGCTTTCGCCAGGGCATAACCAACCTGTTTCAGCATCTTTCCCGGGCCGTTGGCGACAGCGACAGCTTTGATAGTGTCAAGGTGGATCTGGATTCCCTGTCCCTGGTCAATGAGGATGAACTGGAAACCTCCGTGGCGCTGGATAACATGGCCCGCCGGGCCCGCCAGGGCTGCGACGATCAGCTCAAGGTGTTCAAGCATCGCCTGGAATATCTCTATGAAGGAAAGCGCGAGTTCAGCGAGCGGGAGAACCCGCTGGAGCCGCGCCAGCTGGTGTCATGCTTTAGTGAAGGGCTGGACAAGCTGTCGCTGGATATCAAGGCGCGGCTGATTGTTCTCAAGCTGTTCGAGCGCCAGGTAATGGCGGAAACCGGTTACTTTGTGTCTGAAGCTAACCAGGTGCTGATTGAGGCCGGGGTGCTGCCGGACATGAAGACCGCGCCCATCCCGCCGGCTCGCAAGCCCGGCAGCCGGACCCTGGCCAAGCAACCAGAAGCGAGCGCCAGTGGCGAGGCGAACGGCCCGTCCAATGATCAGATGTTCGGTCTGTTGCAGGAGCTGCTGGTTACCATGCGCAGTCTCCAGGGCGGCGGGCTCGGTGCATCGACATCCTCCAGCATGGCGGTGATGCAGAACGGTGTGCCTTACCTGAACGGCGCGCCGGTCGACAATGCCAATTCGGTGCATTCGGTCAGCTCCGAAGACCTGCTGGGGGTGCTGAACCGGTTGCAACGGGTTGAGCGCAGCCTGGAAGATGAGGAGGGTCAGGAGCGGGATCTGAAAACCGACCTCTCCGAGCTGCTCGATAATGAACACGGTGAAGCCATTCATGCGCTGGAACAGGCAGATGACGACGTTATCAACCTGGTTTCCATGCTGTTTGATTTCATTCTGGATGACGAAGGGTTGCCCTCGGAAATCAAGGCACTGATCGGCCGTCTTCAGATTCCATTGCTGAAAGTGGCAATCACCGACAAGACCTTCTTCAGCAATGATGATCATGAAGCGCGCCGGCTACTGAATATGCTGGCGCGGGCCGGCAATCAGTGGGACCCGAAGCAGGGTATTCAGGATGAGCTGTATCAGCGCATCAATCATGCCGTGCACCGTATCATCGATGACTTCGAAGACGATGCCAGCCTGTTCTCCTCCCTGTTGCAGGAATTCCAGGATTACTTTGACAGTCAGAAGGCCCGCTCCGAACGGGTCGAACAGCGTGTGCGCGAGGCCGAGGAAGGCAAGGTGCTGGCCGAGCAGGCCCGGCAAACGGTGACCGGCCTGCTGGATCAGCGCATGGCCGGCCGCCAGCTACCGGATGTGGCTGTCAGGCTGTTGCGCCAGGGCTGGCAGCAGGTGCTTTACCTGACGCTGCTGCGCGAAGGGGATGACAGCCCGAAATGGGCCCAGCAGGTCAAGGTGGTGGATGCGGTGGTCTGGAGTGTGCTGGAACACGGCAATCAGAGCGCCCTGGAAAAGCTCAAGGGCCTTAGCCCCAAGCTGCTGAAAACCCTGCATGCGGGGCTTAATGGCATCAGTTACGATCCGGCTGAAATCAACCAGCTGCTCACGCGCCTCAAGCAGGTTCATGTGCAGCTGCTCAAGGGGCTGCAGACCGAGCGGGTGGCGGTCAAGGCCGAGCAGGTGGTTGAGCCCGAGCTGCAAGCGGATTTGCCGGAAGATCATTTCCTGGTACGCAAGGCCAGCCACCTGTCGCCGGGGCAGTGGATCGAGATTGGTGAAGGTGAAGAGGCCGTCCGTGCCAAATTGGCGGCCAATATCCGCTCCGGCGTGAAACTGGTATTTACCAACCGGCGCGGCATCAAGGTGCAGGAGTACAGCGCCTACAGCCTGGCCGTTGCCCTGCACCAAGGGGCTGTTAAACTGCTTGAGGAAGGCGCGCTGTTTGACCGGGCACTGGAAGCCGTCATTGGTGACCTGCGCCGTATGCAGGCCTCGCACCACCCGTCATAAACGGGGGCGTTAATATCCTCGGCCGGTGTTGCTGCAGGCGCGTCAGACGTTTTTTGGTTTTCCCAAGGATGCCCAGGTGCTGACCCTCAACCAACACCGAATCGATCAGGCACAATGGTGCCCCTCTCCCAATTACAACGACCGTCCCGACGCCACCGCTATTTCTCTGCTGGTGGTGCACAACATCAGTCTGCCGCCGGGCCAGTTCGGCGGCCCCTATATCGAAGACCTTTTTCTGAATCGTCTGGATGCGCAGGCGCACCCGTATTTTCAGGGCATCAGTCAGCTGAGAGTGTCGTCACACTTTCTGATTCGACGTGACGGGCGCTTGTTGCAATTTGTCGCCTGTGACAAGCGTGCCTGGCATGCCGGTGTTTCCTCGTTTGAAGGCCGGGAAAACTGTAACGATTTTTCGCTGGGTATCGAGCTGGAAGGGGCGGATGATATTCCCTATGAGGCGGCTCAGTACGATGCCCTGGCAGCAGTCACCGCACTGCTTCAGCAGCACTATCCGGCGATTGCCGATGAGCGGATCACCGGCCATGAAAATATAGCGCCGGGACGCAAGACCGATCCTGGCCCGGCCTTCGACTGGCAGGATTTCCGGCGCCGCCTGACGGCCGTTAAAGGAGGGATGAGATGAAATTTCTGCTTTTGTTGGTGGTGCTGGGTCTGCGCCGGCTGGATCTTGGCTGGCCGGGCTGGCTTCAGAATGCGCAGCGCCATCAAAGCTGGTTTCAGCGTTGCGCTGGCCGCCTCGGTGAGGGCCAGCGCCTGTGGTGGCTAACCGTGTTCCTGCCGTCGGTATTGGTGGCAATGGCATTTGCCTACAGTGGTGGCAGCCTGGGAATCTTGCTGAAGCTGGTGCTCGGGCTGGCATTGCTGTTGTGGCTGTTGGGACCGGAAAGTGAATTCCGTCAGGTGGACGAATTACTGGTACGTGGCCGCATGAATGACCCGCAAGGCTTTGCGGATCTGGCCGAGGACGAATTCGCGGTAACTGATGGCCAGCCCGGCGAACAGGCCTACCAGCGGCAGCTGATGGCACGGATTCTGGGCCGGGAAATGCAGCTTTTCGCCACCATCTTCTGGCTGGTCACGCTGGGCTATGGCGCGGCGACGTTCTACTTGCTGAACCGGGCGTGGTTGCAGCGCCAGTCATTGACCCAGGGCTGGCTGGCGGAGCTGGACAGCATTCTCAGCTGGATGCCGCGTCAGCTGCTGATTCTCTGCATGGCCCTGGCCGGTGATTTTTCTGCGGTGATGGCCCGTATGAATGGTAACTGGTGGCAGCGTGATGACAGGGCGTCGCAGCTGGCGGCAGTCTGTCACGAGGCCTTGTCTGACGAGCTGACCCAGGAGGTCCCTGCCAGCCTGCCGGAAGCCATGGATGAGCTGGAAGCCATGCAGGGGTTGCTGCTGCGCTGCCTGGCGGTGTGGCTGATTCTGTCGGCGCTGTGGATACTGCTGACCTGAGCCGCGCTTCGGTGATGGCGCTGCCCCAATGGCTGGGCGACAAGGGCCTTGTTGCGCGTTTCTTTGAGCAGTTTCGTCAGGTGCTCGCTTGACCGTCTATCGCGCCCGGCTAGTATGGTTTGAAAAATTCTTGGGGAGATACGTGTTCCGGCAATACCCCTGCCGGAATGCATTTCTTCACTGTTAGCCCGTTAACACTGCGGGCACCAGCGTGTCGGATCATGGTGATCCCGTGGTCGGCACAGGCAACGCGAAAAAGGACGCAAGCCCATGCACAAACGCAGTTTTTTTGATGATGTTGATCCGTCCGAAACACGGGAGTGGCTCGAAGCCCTGGAATCGGTGGTCGAGCGAGAAGGCCCGGAACGGGCCGCCTGGCTGCTGGATATCATCACCAACGAAGCCCAGGAACAGGGCGTTTATCGAACCCACCTGAACACCCCCTATCTCAATACCATTTCCGCCCGGGATGAAGCCTCCATTCCCGGTGACATGTTCATGGAGCGACGCATCCGTTCACTGGTGCGCTGGAATGCGCTGGCCACGGTGATGCGGGCCAACATGAACAACGATGACGAGCTGGGAGGGCACATCGCTTCCTTCGCGTCGTCAGCCACGCTTTATGATGTCGGGTTTAACCATTTTTTCCGCGCCCCCAGTGACAACAACGAAGGGGACCTGGTGTTTTTCCAGGGGCATTCCGCCCCGGGTGTCTATGCCCGCGCTTATCTGGAAGGGCGTATTTCCGAAGCGCAGCTGGACAACTTTCGTCGTGAGGTGGATGGCCATGGCCTGTCCTCCTACCCGCACCCCTGGCTGATGCCGGATTTCTGGCAATTTCCCACCGTGTCCATGGGGCTGGGGCCGATTCAGGCCATCTACCAAGCCCATATCATGAAGTACCTGCAGAACCGCGAACTGATTCCCCGCGATGATCGCAAGGTCTGGGCCTTCCTTGGCGATGGCGAGATGGACGAGCCGGAATCCCTGGGCGCGCTGGCGCTGGCTGGCAGAGAAAAGCTGGATAATCTGGTGTTCGTGGTCAACTGCAACCTGCAGCGTCTGGATGGCCCGGTGCGCGGCAACGGCAAGATTATCCAGGAACTGGAAGGTGTGTTCCGTGGTGCCGGCTGGAATGTGATCAAGGTGGTCTGGGGCCGGCTGTGGGACCCGCTGCTGGAAAAGGACAACCAGGGGCTGCTGCGCCGGCGCATGGAGGAATGCGTGGATGGCGAATACCAGGCCTACAAGAAAAACGGTGGTGCCTACACCCGCGAACACTTCTTCGGCGAATACCCGGAGCTGAAAAAACTGGTCGAGCACATGTCCGACGAGGACGTCTATCGGCTCAACCGTGGCGGCCATGACCCCTTCAAGGTCTATGCGGCTTACCACGCAGCCACCAACCATACCGGCCAGCCCACCGTGATTCTGGCCAAGACCGTCAAGGGCTATGCCACCGGTGCCGGCGAAGCGGTCAACAAGACCCACCAGATGAAGAAGCTGGATCTGGACAGCCTCAAGGAATTCCGCGACCGCTTCGATATGCCGTTTACTGACGAACAGCTCAAGGACGTGCCCTATTACCGCCCGGCGGACAATTCCGCCGAGCTGCGCTACATGAAGGAGCAGCGTGACAAGCTGGGTGGCTATATGCCGGTACGTCGCCAGCAGGCCAGTCAGGCGCTGACCCTGCCCGGGCTGGATATCTTCTCCAGCTTTCTGGAAGGCAGTGGCGACCGGGAAATTTCCACCACCATGGCCTTTGTGCGCATGATGAGCGCGCTGATCAAGGACAAGCAGATCGGTGACCGGGTAGTGCCCATCGTGCCCGATGAGGCGCGCACCTTCGGCATGGAAGGGCTGTTCCGGCAACTGGGGATCTATTCTTCCGGCGGCCAGAAGTACCAGCCGGAAGATGCCGGGCAGGTGATGTATTACCGGGAAGACAAGAAGGGGCGCATTCTCGAAGAGGGCATCAACGAAGCCGGTGCCATGTCCGGCTGGTTGGCCGCCGCCACCAGCTACAGCGTGCACAACTTCACGTTGATTCCCTTCTACATTTACTACTCCATGTTCGGCTTTCAGCGGGTGGGTGACCTGGCCTGGGCCGCCGGTGACAGTCAGGCCCGTGGCTTCCTGCTCGGTGCTACCGCCGGGCGCACCACCCTCAATGGTGAGGGCCTGCAGCATCAGG
This sequence comes from Alcanivorax sp., assembly GCA_033723495.1. Taxonomy (GTDB): domain Bacteria; phylum Pseudomonadota; class Gammaproteobacteria; order Pseudomonadales; family Alcanivoracaceae; genus Alcanivorax. The sequence goes on from JAWVWY010000056.1 coordinate 8,839, forward strand.
ATGGCCATAGCCATGTGCTGGCCAGCACGGTGCCCAACTGTGTCAGCTATGACCCGGCCTACTCCTATGAGCTGGCGGTGATCCTGCACGATGGCCTCAAACGCATGTACGAAGACAATGAAAAGGTCTTCTATTACCTGACGTTGATGAACGAGAACTATGTGCATGGCGCCATGCCGGAAGGCGCGGAAGAGGGCATCCGCCGGGGCATGTACCTGTTGCGCGAAGGCAAGGCAAAAACCAAAAAGGCGCCGCGGGTACAGCTGCTCGGTGCCGGTACCATTTTGCGCGAAGTGGAAGCAGCGGCGGAGTTGCTGCGTGACGATTTCGGCGTGGCCGCCGATGTCTGGAGCGTCACCAGCTTCAACGAACTACGCCGCGAAGGCCTGCGCATGGACCGTGACGACATGCTGCACCCGGAGCAGGAGCGCGAGCAGAATTGGGTGGAAAAATGTCTGGAGGGTCGTGATGGGCCGGTGATTGCCTCCACCGATTACATGCGCGCCTATGCCGACCAGATTCGCCCCTGGATCAAGGCCCCCTACTCGGTGCTGGGCACCGACGGTTTCGGTCGCAGCGACTCCCGTCAGAAGCTGCGTCACTTCTTCGAAGTCGATCGCTATTTTGTGGCCCTGGCGGCACTCAATGCCCTGCGTAAAGCGGGCAAGGTGGACGCCTCGGTGATCAAGGAGGCCATCGAGAAATACGGGATTGATACGGATAAACCCTATCCGGTCACGCATTAAAAACAGCCCTCTCCCGGTCCCTCTCCCGCAAGCGAGAGAGGGTACCTTTCCGAGAGATGGGATTCTCCCCTCTCCCGCTTGCGGGAGAGGGGCTGGGGGAGAGGGCGCTTTCATTGGATCAGGGACGATTGCAATGAGTGATGTGTCTGAGGGAGTTTGCGTTCCTCGATTTTTAACAAAGCGGGCACGAGATCTGCGTAGTCGGCAAACCGAGGCAGAGAAAAAGCTATGGTATTACCTGCGTGCCGGTCGTTTCATGGGTATCAAGTTCAAGAGACAGAGCCCCATCGGCAACTACATTGTGGATTTTGTGTCGCCTTCACATTGTTTGATCATTGAGCTTGATGGTGGTCAGCATGAGGAGCAGCGGGAGTGCGACCAGATTAGAGACGCCTGGTTACGGAATCAGGGCTACGAAGTCGTACGTTTCTGGAATCATCAGGTGCTGACTGAGACCCAGGCAGTACTGGAGAGTATTCGCCAGCAAATTCAACAGCTGTCGGCCCTCTCCCCTGACCCCTCTCCCGCAAGCGGGAGAGGGGAATCAACTGGCAAAGGTTAGGGATATGGCTAAAACCATGATTCATGTTCCCGATGTGGGCAGCAGTGATCCTGTTGACGTCATCGAGATCAGCGTAAAGGTGGGCGATACCATCGCCGCCGAAGATACCATTGTGGTACTGGAATCCGACAAGGCCACGGTGGAAGTGCCGGCCCCGCAGGGCGGCAAAGTAACCGCCATCAAGGTCAAGGTCGGAGACCGGGTCAGGGAAGGCGACGATCTGCTGGAGGTGGATGCCGCGGATGACCAGGCCGTCGAGTCGCAGCATGACAAGACGGAAGAGGCGCCGGCCCAGGCCAAAGAAAACCATGCCGGGAAGGATGCAGACAAGCAGCAAGAAACGCCGGCACCGGTTCAATCCGGCAGCAGCGAAACGGTGACCGTGCCGGACCTGGGGGATATCGATGCCGCCGAAATCATTGAAGTGAATGTGGCCGTCGGCGACAGCCTGGAACCGGAACAGGTCATGGTGGTGCTGGAATCCGACAAGGCCTCGCTGGAAATTCCGGCACCCAGAGCTGGCAGGGTGGAGTCCCTGGCGGTAAAGGTGGGCGACAAGGTGGGCACCGGAGATGCGCTGTTGACCCTGGCGGTGTCCGGGCCGGCACCGGTGGCACACAAGCCGCCAGCGGCAGAGGATCGCGCGCCGGCTCGCAAGCAGCAGAGCGTCGAGCCGCCGGCGTCCTCGCCAGCCAGTACTGAAACGCCGGCGCCCCGGGCCTCGTCCTCCACGGCGGGGCCATCCAGGGCGGTCCATGCCGGCCCGGCCGTGCGCAAGCTGGCCCGGGAGATGGGGGTGGATCTGGCGGCGGTCAGCGGCACCGGCCCGAAGGGACGTATTCTCAAGGAGGATGTGCATGCCCATGTGAAGCAGCGGCTGGATGCTCAGCCGGCCACCGGCGGTGGTGGTCTGGCGGTGGAGCTGCCGGATATCGATTTCAGTCAGTTCGGCGACATCGAGCGGGTTGAGCTCAACAAGCTGCGTCGGGTGTCGGCCCGGAACCTGACGCGTTCCTGGCTCTCCATTCCTCATGTCACCCAGCACGAACAGGCCGACATTACCGACCTGGAAGCGTTCCGCAAGCAACAGAACTCGGCGCTGGAGAAAGAAGGCGTCAAGCTGACCATGCTGGCCTTCCTGGTAAAAGCCTGTGCCACGGCATTACAGGCCTTTCCCAACTTCAACAGCTCCCTGGAAAACAGTGGTGAAGCACTGATCCACAAGCACTACATCAATATCGGCATCGCCGTGGATACCCCCAATGGCCTGGTGGTGCCGGTAATTCGGGATGCGGACAAGAAAGGCCTCAAGGCGATTGCCCGGGAAATGGGTGAGCTGGCCGAGAAAGCCCGCAACCGCAAGCTGACGCCGGCGGACATGAAGGGTGGCACCTTCAGCATTTCATCACTGGGAGGCATTGGTGGTACTGCGTTCACGCCCATCGTCAACTGGCCGGAGGTGGCGATTCTCGGCGTCAGTCGCTCGGACATGCAGCCGCTCTGGGATGGTCAGCAGTTTGTACCGCGGCTGATGCTGCCGCTGAGCCTGTCCTATGACCATCGGGTGATTGATGGCGCCGATGCCGCTCGTTTTTGTGTCTATCTGCGTGATCTGCTGACCGATATGCGGCGCGCCTTGCTGTAACACGGTGTGCCGCTACAACAGCAAAAAGCCGGCGTGATGCCGGCTTTTTCTATTGGGCCTGGGGGCAGGGTGCCTATTCCTTGCCGTCTTCCATGCGCTTGTCGTGCTTCTCGCGCCACTGCTTGATGCGCTCCTGGCGCTTCTTCTTCATCTCGGCAAACTTCTTCTGTTGCTCCGGGGTCAGCACGGCCTTGATCTTGCCCTCGGTGTCATCGTGCAGCGCCTTCATTTTCTGGCCCTGTTCCTGGAAGATGGCCTTGATCTGGCTGCTTTGCTGATCGGTCAGCTTCAGGCTTTTTTCCATATGGTTGATCATGCGTTGCGCACCGGGGTGCTGCGGGCCGGGGCCGGCGGCCATGACCGAGGTGCTGGCAACGAGCAGGGTGGCGATCAGTAACTTCTTCATGGGTTCTCCTTGACGCTTAAGGTAACGGTATGAGGGCTACTATCGGCGCAAAGGGTGCAAACATTATGCACGGATTGCTCAAGCTCCGTGCAAGATGGTTCAGGGCACATCCAGCCGGTAACCTACGCCGTAAACGCTGCCGATCCAGTCATGATCATCCGGGCTATCCTCGGTCAGCTTGCGGCGCAGTTTGCGGATATGGCTGTCGATGGTACGGTCAGATACCACCCGGTGGTCCTGATAAATTTCGTCCATCAACTGGTCGCGGCTCCAGATTCGCCCGGGCTGACGCGCCAGTGTCGCCAGCAAGGCAAATTCGATGGCGGTAAGGGCGATGCGGCTACCGTGGATGACCGCTTCGTAGCGGTCCTGGTCCAGGGTCAGGCCGGTCTCCGCCGGTTCGTTATCCGGCTGCGTGCGCCTTAAGACCGCCTTGACCCGGGCCACCACTTCCCGCGGGCTGAACGGTTTGCAGATGTAGTCATCGGCACCCAGCTCCAGCCCCAGCAAGCGGTCCACTTCATCGACCCGGGCGGTAATCATCAGGATCGGCAGCTGGCTGTGCTGGCGTACGCTCTTGCACACCGTCATGCCATCGCCATCAGGTAGCATCACGTCCAGCAGCATGGCCTGAAACTCACCGCTACGTGCCAGCGCCATGGCTTCCTCGGCGCTGTCGGTCTGACGGGTCTGGTACTGGGCATGTTCCAGGTAATCTGCCAGCAGTTGCGAAAGGCGTGGTTCGTCTTCCACGATCAGGATGCGGCTCATGCTTTCTCCTTGGGCAGCAGGACCTCAATACGCAGCCCGCCCAGTTCACTATGATCGGCGCGGATCTGCCCGCCATGGGCCTGCACAATGCGTTCACAGATGGCCAGGCCCAGCCCGGCACCACCGGTGCGACGGTTGCGTGAACTGTCTACCCGGTAAAGGTAATCGAACAGCTGGTTGAGCGCCTCGTCGGGCACGCCGGGCGCGCTGTCTTCCAGTAACAGTTGCCAGTATTGTGGCCGCTCGTTGAGGCTGACGCGCAGGCAGCCACCGCTCCGGGTGTACTTGAGGCTGTTCTGCAACAGGTTATCGAGGAGCTGGCGCAGGCGTACCGGGTCACCGCTGAGCGGCGCCGCTGGCGCCAGCTGGCGTTCGCAGTCGAGGCCATGCTGCTGCAGGCTCAGCTGATAGTGATCCAGCAGGTCCGCCAGCAGGGTGCTGAAATCCAGTGTGCTGAAGTGGTAACGCAGGTTGCCACCATCGGCCAGCGCCAGATCATGGAGATCGTTGATCAGGTGTGTCAGCTGGCCCACTTCGCCTTCCAGAGCCGCCAGTGACTGGGCGTTGACCGGGCGGATACCGTCGCTCAGGGCTTCCAGCTCTCCCTGCAGGATCGACACCGGTGTGCGCAGTTCATGGGCGATATCCGAGAACCAGCGCTGGCGTGCCTGCTGACCCTGTTCGAGGCGCTCGGCGAGCTGGTTGACCTGGCGGATCAGGGTGCCCAGTTCGTCACGGCGGGGGCTGTCCAGACGGGCGTCATAGTTGCCCTCCTGCAGGTCCCTCGCGTAGCGGGACAGCGCCAGAATCGGCGCCACCAGGTGGCGCGCCAGCAGCCAGGAGACCAGTAGCGACAGCACTACGCCCACGCCCAGCATCCACAGGCCCAGATCGATCTGCCGCCCCATAAAGCGCTGGTCCAGCTTGTCGCGAATGGCATCCTGATTGGGGTAGGTCAGCCAGCCGACCACCTGGCCGGCGCTGTGGATCGGCACCTCGATGCGCATACGCGGCGGCGCTGGCGGCCCCATCAGCAGGCGCTTGTCGGCGGCCAGCAGCTGCAGGTGGCGATGGCGGCGGCCTTTGTCATCCCGGTCCTGGTCATGTTCACCAGCCAGCCAGTAGAGGCGGCCCAACTGGCGGGGATTGCTGAGCAGAAAATCCCAGCTGCCATTCTGTCGATAGAGCGAGCCCAGGTGGTTGGCGAGACGCTCTACCTGGGCCTGCTGGCGTTCATCCAGATAGGTATTGAGGCTGCGCTGGAAGGCGTAGAAGGAAAATCCGCTGGCGGCCAGAATCAGGACCAGCAGAGTGCCGAGAAAAATGACAAACAGTTTATTGCGGATGCCCATGGCGCGACTTCACTGACAAGACGCCCACAGTGTAGCGTGCGGTGGCGCCGGCCGGCAGCTGCTGCACAATGTTTCCACAATCCAGGGTTACCCCGCCCCGAGGCTCAGCGCGAAGAGCGGTTGAGCCACAGGGTCTCGTCGTGCTGTTGACGCAGGTTAATCAGCCGCGCCATCACAAACAGCAGGTCGGAGAGGCGATTGAGCAGGGCCCGGCTGACCGGGTTGACCGCCTCCTCGTCACTGCCGTGCAGGCTCACCAGTTGCCGTTCCACGCGGCGGGCAATGGTACGGCAATGGTGGCACCAGGCCGCATCCGGGTGGCCACCGGGGAGTACAAACTCCTGCAGCGGTGGCAGCTCGGCATTGAGGGTATCGGCATGGGCCTCCACTTCCACCAGGTCATGCTCGGTAACGATCCAGTGGCCGGGAATGGCCAGTTCGCCGCCCACGTCAAACAGCAGCTGTTGCAGGCTTTCCAGTAGCTGGTCCAGATCGCTATCCAGACTCCGGGCCCGTAATACGCCCAGCGCACTGTTCAGCTCGTCCAGATCGCCCAGACCGTGGATGCGCGGGTGGTCCTTGCGAAGCCGCGAACCGTCCGCCAGGCCGGTGTCGCCGCCGTCGCCGGTGCGGGTGATAACACGGTTGATGCGGGTCTTGTCGCTCATTACAGATCCATGCCTACAGTGACCAGATAATGTCGTTCCGGCAGTGGATAGAAGGTCCGCGTGCCGGAGACATTGCTGTAATTACCGTAGTCGGAGATGCGGTTGTCTTCCAGGTTATAAACGCCGGCGCGCAGGTACAGCACATGGTAACGGGCGGTCAGCTGCAGGTCGCTGCTGCGATAGCGGTCGAGTTTCTCAATGGTATTGTTCAGGTCGCCGTCGTAGTAACGGGCGCCCACATAACGATGGCTCAGCTGCACCGTCAGCCAGGGCAGGGCCTGCCAGTCGGCGATCAGTTGCAGGGTGGATTCCGGGACCAGCGGCACGCGGTTGCCATCGAAAGCGCCGCCATCAAAACGGGCGCGTTGCAGGCTGCCGTTGATGGTCAGGGCCAGGTCCTGGTCCAGGTCCCAGCGGGAATTGAGGCTGATGCCCTTGTGCACGGTGGGGTCGGCCAGGTTGTGGTTGGTGAAGCTGACCGGGTCGAAAACGATTTCGTTGTCGACGTCGGTGCGCCAGAAGGTCAGGGTGGAATGTTGACGCCCTTCCGCCCAGCTGGCGCCGGCGGTGTAGCCGTGGGCGGTCTGTGGGTCGATGGGGGGGTTGAAGGGCGTCAGTTCATCCACGTTGGCAATGCGCACGCTGCGTTGGGCCCCGGCAAACACCGCCAGCCCGCCATCGAAGGTATAGCGCAGGCCGCCTTCATACATTTCGCCGTCCTGGTGGTGGCGCTGGCCGTCACCGCTGAGGGTGCTGTTCAGCTGCCGGGTGCCAGCGCTGACCGACAATCGCTCACCGATGGCAACCAGATCATGCAGGTACCAGGCCTGCTGGCGCTGTTGCAAATCGCGGTTACCGAAGCTGGCCCGGCTGCGGTAATCGTAGTCATGCAGGTCCAGACCCAGGGTCCAGTTGTGGATCAGGCCGGCGGTGTCCAGCTGGCCGTCCAGCTTGGGGGTGATGCTCTTGCTGTCCACCCGGGTGGTGCCTTTGCTGCCCAGCGACGGGTAGCGGTATTGCTGTTTCTGATGGCGCCGGCTCAGATCCAGGGTCAGAGCGCTGTGGCCCGGCAGATCGATGCGCAGGCCGGGCATGACCCAGGCGTTTTCCTGTTCCAGGTCATCTTCTGGTGTACCGGTGCCGGTCGGATCATTGTGAAACTGGCTGGCATTGCGTCCACCGGGCAGGCCCATTTGCTGGCTGGAGCCACTGGCGGTCAGGTAGGCGCTGTAGCCCTCACCGCGATAGCGCAGGTCGGCAAAGCCGTTGTGCTGGCGCAGCGCGTTATTGTCGCGGTAGCCGTCGCCGGACAGGGTATCCGCCGCCAGCGCGCCGCTGACCCCACCACTGCGGCCGGTGGCATAGGCGCCACCCCCCAGGGTGTGGTAGCTGCCGGCGCGGCCTTCCATACCGGCGCTGTTGTCGTAGCGGCGGCGGGTAATGATGTTGACCACGCCGCCCACGGCGCCATTGCCATAGAGCGCGGCACCGGCGCCGGGCAGCACCTCGATGCGCTCAATGGCCACCAGCGGGATGCCGGCCAGTTCCGGGCTGCTGATATCGATGTTGGAGAGGCGTCGGCCATTAAGCAGGACCAGGGTGTTCTGATTGGCGGTGGCACCGAAGCCGAGCAGGTCCAGGCTGGTGGCGCTGCCGTTGATGCCATAGAGGCTGCTGCCGTGCAGCCCGGCGACGCTGTCCAGCACGTCGGCCAGATTGGTGGCGGGCATGGCGGCAATATCCTGGCGATCGAGTATCACGGTGCCGGTGGGCAATTCGCCGGCCAGGCTGGCAGTGTCCGCACCGCTGACCCTGACCGTTTTCAGTTCGGTGGCCGCCTGGGTCAGGCCGGTGAGAGACAATAGGCTGAGGGTCAGCAGAGAGCGGGTGCGCATGTATCCTCCATACACCGTTTGATGGCTGGCGCTACCATAGCCGGTAACGCGCCGTCAGGACAGGGCAGCGACGATTTGTGCATGAGCCGGCAGTGTCATCCCCAGTTCCCGGGCCCGGGTCAGCAGGTAGCCATTGATGGCATCTACCTCGGTGCGGTTACCCCGTTGCCGGTCGGCGCGCATGGACGAGGTATTGGCCGCGGTGGCGCGGGCCACGGCCAGCACATTGTCCAGGGAGTGGGCCGGCCAGGCCGGGTCCAGGCGTTGCAGCACGGCATCCGCTTCCCGGCAAAGCTGTTCGGCCTGGCGGCGCAGGGATAGCTCAGTCAGCAACACGCCATTATCCACATCATGCAGGGCGGTCAGCGGGTTGATGACGGCATTGACCACCAGTTTCTGCCATTGCCGGTGACGCAGATCCGCTTGCCAGTAGAGGTTGGGCCAGTGGGGTTGCAGGTCGGCAAACCAGGCTGGCGCCCGGGGCTGGCCGCCCCACCAGGTGTCATTCTCCGCCACGATGTCGTGACGGGGCGCCTGGCCTTTGACGGCACTGGTGGTGACCGTTTCTATCAGGGTCGGACCGGCCGGTAACAGCCCGTCCAGGGCGCCCAGCCCGTTTTGCAGCCGCACCACCAGCTGAGTGTCCTTCAGCATGGGCTGCAGCGGGGCCAGGGCCGCTTCCGTATAGGGTGTCTTGCAGGCCACCAGCAGATGGCTGGGGGCGGAGCGCAGGGCATGCACAGTGGTGACCGGCAGGGTCAGCGGGCGCTGGCGGCCATCGCTGAAGCAAAGCTGGCGCAGCAGGGGCGGCTCGCTTGCCGGGCGCAATACGGTGACCCGGTGACCGGCCTGGATCAGATAGCTGGCAGCCAGGGTACCCATGTTGCCGGCGCCCAGCAGCAGCCAGTGGGGCAGAGAGGTCGACATGGCGACATCTTACTGCAAGGCGCGATCAGGCGTTAGCGGTGACGGCCACGATTCGTTGCTGCTGGCGTGACTGCTCCAGTTCGGTGCTGGCCTGGTCGAGCATCGCCTGGGCGGTATTGCTGCCGTCCGAGGCATTGATGACCATGCTCACGGTGAGGCTGAGAAAACCGGCCGCGGTCTGGTAGGCGCGGTGGTTGAGGGTGTCGTGCAGGCGGCGAAAACCGCCGGGGTCGCAATGGCCAAGGCTGGGCTGGTGGGTGATCAGCGCGAAGCTATCCTGGTCCAGCCGGCACAGTCGGTCCATGGGGCGTACCGATTGCCGCAGCCGCCGGCTGAATGCCAGCACCCCCTGTTGCATGACTTTGCCTCCCCGCTGTTTTTGTTGTTCGGTAAAGTTATCCAGCTTCAGCAACAGCAGGCAGGCGGCGCCGCCGCGTTTTTCGGCGTGGCGCAGGGTGTC
>JAWVWY010000057.1:0-18248 GCA_033723495.1 Alcanivorax sp.
AATAAAATCCAGGTGGTCCTGAAGATTCTGACCAACGCCGGGCAATTCATGGACCATGTCGATACCGTGAGGCGTGATGTCCTGGGGCCTTCCCACACCGGAAAGTTGCAGCAACTGGGGGGAATTGAACGCACCGCCACATAGCAGCACTTCACGGTTGGCATGCACCACGGCATCCTCGCCCTTGCACCGATAGCTGACACCACTGGCCCGCTTGCCGTCGAACAGGATGCGGGTGGCATGGGCACCGGTAATCACGGTCAGATTGTTTCGGTCCATCACCGGATGCAGATAAGCGGCGGCGGATGAGCAACGCTCACCGTTTTTCGGTTGCCCGTGGAACTGGGTCACCTGGTAGATGCCAACGCCTTCGTTGTCACCGGTATTGAAATCCTCCTTGGCCGCATAGCCCGCCTGACGGGCCGCCTCGACAAAGGCATGGGTCATCGGGCGCGGCGTTTTCTGATTACTGACGTGCAACGGGCCTTCACTGCCGTGGAATTCATCGCTGCCCCTCTCATTATTCTCGGACTTGCGGAAATACGGCAGCACCTCGTCCCAGGACCAACCGTCACAGCCCTGTTGCGCCCAGCCATCGTAATCCTCCCGGTGACCGCGGACATAAAGCATGGCATTAATGGCGCTGGAACCTCCCAGCGCCTTGCCTCTGGGCTGATAGCCAAGACGACCATTGAGCCCCGGCTGGGGCTCGGTATTGAAAGCCCAGTTACTGATCTTGCCGTACCCGGGCATCATCGCCACAACACCCGCGGGGGCACGGATCAGTATGTGATCGCCCTTGCCACCGGCTTCCAACAGGCACACTGTCACTGAAGCATCTTCAGTCAGACGGGCGGCCAGTACAGCACCCGCTGAACCACCACCCACAATGACGTAATCAAATTTCATTGCGCTCTCCCGAATTGTTTTTTTGCTGTTAGAGGAGCCTGCTGCGGGGGGCCTCACAGGCATGTGACCCAGTCAACCACCTAATTTGGTCATATGTCCAGATTATTTGTTTTGATCAATTTGTTGTTTTTGTGTAACCCGGGCCGCCTCCACACGTCGGCATCGGCTCTGGCGGCTGGCGGTGAACAGAACAGGAAAATCAGACCGGCACCGTCAGCTCGGCCCGCTATCAGGGTAGCGGCCAGCTCGGCAAATGGTGATGGGAAGACAAACCCGGCAGCGCCGGTGTTGCCTGATGAAGAGGGGGCTAACGCCATTTTCAGGCACAAAAAAACCGGAGGCCCTTTGACTGGGCTCTCCGGCTTTTGCGGGTCAACGTGAGACCCTGATTGGTGCGCCAGGAGGGAGTTGAACCCCCACACCTCTCGGCACCAGAACCTAAATCTGGCGTGTCTACCAATTCCACCACTGGCGCATGGGGGGCGCTATTGTAGCAGCCAGTCGGGTAAAAACCAGTGGCAAATCACCGGCCCTGCAAAATGCGATACAAGGATTGCAGGTCCTTGTCCATGTGATTGACTTTGGCCTTCAGTTTATCCAGCTCAGCACTATTGTCAGGTGCCGAGGGGGCGGCGGATGCAGGGGGCGGTGCCGCAGACAGGCTTTCCAGCTGCGCACCTAACTGCTGTACCCTGTTATTGAGTGACGCCAGTCTGGCCTCCATATCACTGCCACCGCCCAGCTTGCCTTGCAGCTTGTTCTGCTCAATATCCAGCGCCCGCAGCCGTTTGTTGATCTGAAGCAGCGCGGCACGCCACGCGGTGCCGGACACATTGCTCTTGCTGTCGGCGGCCGGTTTGCCGACCACCGGCAACTCCATCAATTCTGCCAGTTCCTTGCTGCTTTCTTTCTGCTGCTGCTGAAGAACGGCCAATTGTTTGGCTAGATGACGATTCTGCATTCCTGCCAACGCAGCAATGAAAAAGGCAAACAAGGCCACCGCCAGCGCCAGCCATAACGGCCAGGCCGACTTTCCAGGCTGGCGATCCTGCGGGTGACGGGCTTGATCTGTAGAGGACACAACGGGTTGCAACAAGGGCACCGGGGACGGTGCTGCCACCGCCAGTACGTCCTGGTTAAGCCCTTCCAGACGGCGCTGTTTATTATCCGGCAACCTGGCCATGATGATCTCTGTTCTAGGGTGTTATCGTTATTATGTTGCCTGCCCGGAGCACAAAGCCCTAGCGTTGCTCCAGTTTATCCAGACGATTGTTCACTTGCAGCCGATAAGCGTCGAACGCGGCAATTGCCGACTGGATATCATCCAGTTTACCGTTGATCGCGGCAGTATTTCCTTGCGCTTTCTCCAGTTTCGAGACATTGCCTTTCAGTGACCGGTTCTGCCGTTCCAGTTGTTTAAGGTTTTCCGCCAGCACATCCACCTGGGTCTGCATCTGGCTGAGCTGTGTCTGCCACTGGTCACTGCTCTTGTTAATAGCCGTCACGGCACTTTGCACCTGATTGCGCAGCCCGGTGACCTGCTGATCAATCCCCTTGAGTTTGCTGTCAACCCCCGCCTGGCTTTTCTTCACCGCCGCCAGGCTGCTGCCAATGCCTGACAGTTGCTTGCTGTTGTTATCAATTTGGCCGCGGTTTCGCTTGTTGCTCAAATCCCAGAGTTTGCGGATTTCATCACGGTTCTTGTCCAGCGCGGCGCCGTGCTTCTTGACCGTATCCAGCAGTTTATCCGATGACTGGTTAAGGTTTTCATCAGTGGCGGAAAGCTGCGATGCCAGGTTACCAAGCTTCTGACTGGATGCATCGAGCTGACTATCCAGTTTGGCACGCATCACCGCCATTTCGCGGTTGAACCAGACCCCCATGACGACCACGACGACGGCCAGTAGCAGGGTCGCCACCACCCAACCGCTGTTACCGTGCCCCCCTTTGTTTGGCGCTGGCGACGGAGAGGGCCGGCCCTTCGCGGCTTTCACCGGGCGTTTGGTGGCAGGTTTGCCGCTGCCTGGTACGACCGGCTTGTCATCCACCGTCACTTCGTCCAGGTCACCCAATTTCACTTCACGATCGCGCGTCATCAAACTTTCCTGAGTATCCGTTTTGCCAAGCCTGGGCCCGGTTCAAAAGGCAGCGTTGCCGAGCAATAATTATTTTTTCTGGTGCTGCTCGAACAGCCCCTGCTTGGTGGGGTAATAAATCATCTTGCCGAGGGAGTATTTACCGGTGTCTTCATGTTTGACCAGCGGCAGGAAGATGATCCACGGACGTACCTTGCGGTGATCCACTTCCGCCCAGATACCTTTAACCGTCTTGCCGTCCTTGCCTTTCACATCATGCAGACGAAACATGGCCATCAGGTCGATGTCCGGGCGTTTTTTTGCCACCTTGCCCAGTTCCACAAACAGGGAACGGGCCCAATCCTCTGGCTTGGGAGCATCCTTCGGTTTGCCGGAATAACCCACCGCCTGAACAATATCGCCATGCTGGATCAGGCCGAAAGGATAAAAACTGCCGGACTTCTCGATTGCCTTGATGGCCTGTTGAATGCCGGCCTGGGCCAGGGTATCCATGGCTTTCTGTTGCGGGGATTTTTCCTGATCACCGGCGGCCTTGGCCTTGCCGGACTGTTGCTTGTTTGCGGAGCTGGCCGGTGCCGCCAGCAGCGGCCCTGACAACCCCAGCAACAAGACGGTGAGAACACCAAAAATACGCATACTGATTACCTGTTATTTTCATCATGGCAAGGTTATTGGACCAACAAAGCCATCAATAGGTCCCGACCGTCCGCGACGCTAGCAGACTTCACCCGGCGCCGCCACACGGGCACAAAAAAAGGCCGCCCGTGGCGGCCCTTTCCGATACCTGGATGAGAACAGGATCACACAGGGTTAGCCTGCGAAGTTGCTGGCGGCAAAATCCCAGTTGATCAGGTTCCAGACAGCTTCCAGGTACTTGGGACGAGCATTACGGTAATCCACGTAGTAGGCATGTTCCCACACATCCACGGTGAACAGCGGGGTCTGACCCTTGCCATGGGCAATCGGGGTATCGGCATCATCGGTGTTGACGATTTCCAGGCTGCCGTCGCTGTTCTTCACCAGCCAGGTCCAGCCGGAACCAAAATTGCCGGCGCCCTTGGCGTTGAACTGGGACTTGAATTCCTCGAAGGAACCGAAAGCCTTGTTGATGGCATCAGCCAGCTCGCCGGTGGGCTCACCGCCACCATTGGGGCTCAGGCTGTTCCAGTAGAAAGTATGGTTCCATACCTGGGCGGCCTGGTTAAACAGCCCCCCCTCGGCGCTCTTGATGATCTCTTCCAGGGATTTGCCTTCGTTGTCAGTGCCGGCAACCATGTCGTTGAGCTTGGTCACGTAAGCATTGTGGTGTTTGCCGTGGTGATATTCGAGTGTCTCGGCAGAGATGTGCGGCTCAAGCGCATTTTTCTCGAACGGAAGCGGCGGAAGTTCAAAAGCCATAGTAGTTCCCCTGACATCGTGTTGTCCCGCTGCCTCAATGCAACGGGAAAGAATTTCCCTGCCGGACTTTCCAGGTAACAAGCCCGACGGCGCAACGATAATAACAAGCTACTGCCGTAAATCTCCACCGCCGACAGCCCATCGCAAGGCAAAGACTGTTGCAACCATAGGCACAGTCTATTCAGGCGCCAGAAACCGTGACCGGCAGGTCCCTGACACATGGGGCGGGACGCCGGGCTTTCAAGTACAATGCAGTCCGAATTTTTACTATCTGAGCCTTATTACGACAGGTTTGGCAGGAGAAACACATGTCTGATGATGCAATTGTCATTGTAAATGGTGCCCGTACCGCCATGGGTGGTTTTCAGGGTTCCCTGTCTGCGGTGTCGGCCCCCGAGCTGGGTGCCGCCTCCATCCGTGAAGCCGTGGCCCGTGCCGGCCTCAAGGCCGAGGATGTCCAGGAAGTGATCATGGGCTGCGTGCTGCCCGCCGGCCTCAAGCAGGGCCCGGCCCGTCAGGCCATGCGTCTGGCCGGCCTGCCCGATAATGTGGGCGCCACCACCATCAACAAGCTGTGCGGCTCCGGCATGAAGGCCACCATGTTTGCCTATGACTCCATCAAGGCCGGCACCAACGACATCGTTGTTTCCGGTGGCATGGAATCCATGACCAATGCCCCCTATGTACTCGACAAGGCCCGTGCCGGCATGCGCATGGGGCACGGCAAGATCTATGACCATATGTTCCTGGATGGCCTGGAAGATGCGGAAACCGGCCGCCTGATGGGCTCCTTTGCCCAGGAAGTGGCTGACAAGCGCGACATTACCCGCGAAGACATGGATAACTACGCCATCGAATCGCTCAAGCGCGCCCAGACTGCCATTACCGAAGGCTGGTTCAAGGACGAGATCGTTCCGGTCACCGTGAAAACCCGCAAGGGCGAAACCGTGGTGGACACCGACGAGCAGCCGGGCAATGCCAACATCGACAAGATCCCCACCCTGCGCCCGGCCTTCGCCAAAGACGGCACCGTCACCGCCGCCAATGCCAGCTCCATTTCCGATGGCGGTTCCGCGCTGGTACTGGCCCGCGAATCCGTTGCCAACCAGCGCGGCCTGCAGCCGCTGGCGCGCATTCTCGCCCACGCCACCAACAGCAAGCACCCCAGCGAGTTCACCCTGGCCCCCATCGGCGCCACCGAAGCGGTGATTCAGAAAGCCGGCTGGAAGGTGGAAGACGTGGATCTGTTCGAGATCAACGAAGCCTTCGCCATGGTCGCCATGATGCCGATGATTGACCTGGGTATCCCCCACGACAAGGTCAACATCCATGGCGGCGCCTGCGCCCTGGGTCACCCGGTCGGTTCTACCGGCTCACGCATCATCCTCACCCTGATCCACGCGCTCAAGCGCACCGGCGGCAAGCGCGGTGTGGCCAGCCTGTGCATCGGTGGCGGCGAGGCCACGGCGGTCGCCATCGAACTGCTGTGATCCGCTCGGACGTCTGAAGTCTGACGTCGGATGCCGAAACGGGGCCAGCGGGCCCCGTTTTTTATGGATGTCACACACACCGCGCATCAATATTCCTGTCAAGTACCAGCAACACCTGCTTTCACTTCTAAAATTCTGTTTCAGTTTCTTGCCGATCTTCGCCCTTGGTCGTCTACGCAAAGCTGCCCGCTAGCGCTACCCTGACCCGTCAGTCATTTTTTGGGTTGTGCATACCCCGGGAGCCCCATGTCAGCACTACCGGTCATTACCGCCATGGGCGGCATCAACGCCGCCGGCCGCAGCGCCATGCACTTTGGCTTTCAACGCCTGATCCTGGAGGCGTTGGACGACAGCCACCAGCAGCAAACACTGGACTCGTTGTGCCGTCTTACCGGCCAGCCACAGGATCAGCAATGTCAGGCCACCCTGGTTCGCGCTCTGCCCGAGTCACACCAGCTGCAACAGGCACTGGCGGCCATCAGCGACAGCCCGGTAACGCTGGAAATGCGCAATATGGATCTGCCGGACCCGCTGCCCGGTGACTGGCACGTTTTGCCCCTGGGAAATCGCCGCAGTCGCGTCACCCTGCCGGCAGGCAGCGCCCTGCGCGTGCCGCATACCAGCCCGCGCCGGGTCAGTGCCGCCGGCCAGTTGCCGGACGGTTTCGACCCCGGCAGCCTGTATGCTTCCCGCCATCACCCACGCGCCCTGCAAATGGCCATCTTCGGTATCAGCGATGCCCTCGGCATGCTGGGCATGGACTGGCAGCAAGTGGCGGGCGCTGTTGCCCCCGACCAGATTGCCGTCTATGCCAGCAATGCCATGTCGCAACTGGATGGCAACGGCCTGGGCGGTGTCATGCAGGCCCCCCTGCAAGGCAACCGCATTACCTCCAAGCAGGTGCCCCTGGGCCTGGGCGAGATGACCGCGGATTTTCTCAATGCCTATGCCCTGCACTCGGTGGGCACCACCGGCGGCATGCTCGGCGCCTGTGCCACCTTTCTCTACAACCTGGAAAAAGGCGTACAGGCCATTCGCAGTGGCAAGGTACGCCTGGCGGTGGTGGGCACCAGCGAAGCACCACTGGTACCGGAAGTGATGGAAGGTTACCGGGCCATGGGCGCGCTGGCAGAAGATCAGGCCCTGGCGGCGCTGGATAATGCTCCGGGCGCCGACCTGCGCCGGGCGTGCCGGCCGTTCTCGGCCAATTGCGGGTTCACCATGGCGGAGTCGGCCCAGTTTGCCATTCTGATGGACGATAGCCTGGCGCTGGAACTGGGTGCCGACATCCTTGGCGCGGTACCGGATGTCTTTATCCACGCAGACGGCGCCAAAAAATCCATCTCCGCCCCGGGGGTCGGCAACTACCTGACCCTGGGCAAGGCCGCCGCGCTCACCCGCCAACTGCTCGGCGAGCGGGGCCTGCGTGAACACAGTTTTATCCATGCCCATGGTACCGGCACGCCACAGAACCGGGTCACTGAATCACGGGTACTGAGTAGCACCGCCGAGGCCTTTGCCATTGAGCAATGGCCGGTGGTGGCCATCAAATCTTACCTTGGCCATTCACTGGGCAGCGCCGGCGGCGATCAGCTGGCCGCCGCGCTCGGCAGTTTCGCCCGGGGCTGGCTGCCTGGTATCAGTACCATTGATCACATCGCCGAGGATGTGCATCGCCAGCGGCTGGACCTGTGTCTGCAACACCGCCAGCGTGACGACATGCAGGCCAGCCTGATCAATTCCAAGGGCTTTGGCGGCAACAACGCCACCGCCGTGGTGCTGGCTCCCGGGGTTACCGAGAGCATGCTTGATCAACGCCACGGTCGACGCGCCATGCAGCAGTGGCAACAGAAACGCCAACGCACACACCAAAAGCAGGACGATTTTCGCCAACAGTGCCTGGGTGATCCCCCCGCATCACGTTACCGTTTCAACGAGGGAGTTATCGGCGACGATCAGGTCAGCATGAGCCCAACGGCCATCCGCCTGGCCGGCGGCATCCCCATTGCGCTGGGCGACGATACCGGCCTGCAGCAGTATCAGCTGGACGCGCATTAAAGCCCGACCTGGAATGATGGCGCCGCCCAGCCTTCCCGGGAGTCCGGCGCCGCCTGGTCGGAAAGAGGCTGGCCGCCGATCAGGGCACTGTCCGGCGAGCCATACTGGAGCCACGCACGGGTCGGCACCTGATCCTCCGGCGGCTTGCTGTAATCACACACGCCGTTGGGGAAAATCTCGGCCACCTGGGCGGCAAAGGCCTGCGGGTCGAGGATACCGGTCAGCGGGTTGGCCGGGTAATCCGCCGGGTCCACCGCTTTCAGCTGGCACTTGTTGGTCAGCGTCTTGATACTGTCACCGGCCACCGTACGCGGGGTACCGAAGCGGGTCTGCACCACCCGATGCTGCAATTGGGCGATCGGGTCGGTGATCGGCGAAAGCAGGTCACCAACGGTGCCCAGCTGGCCATCCGCCACCGGCAAGGCACTAATGTCCAGCCCGCACACCTCACCGGTCAAGGCATCCACCACTACACCGGTTTCCGGCGGCGGGGATGGCAACAGGGTCGGGTCCAGGCCCGGCACGATCGGCTGTGGATAGAGAATATTGCCGGTGAACGGCACAATGCCGTCATCCAGCAACGACGACACTGACAAACAGCGATCCCTGGCCTGAACCGGTTTGTCGGCCACCACTTTTTCGGCAATGGTGGTGCTGTTGTCGTCGTCGGCCTCGATATTGGACAGCCAGCGGTCCATCACCAGGAGTGCCTCGGTGGCAAAGGTGGTGTCACCGGCCAGCGGTATCGGGCCGAACCAGATGGCCTGGTTATCAAAGTAGCCCTGGGCCTTCTGCAGGCGTGCCCGCATCTGCCAGGAGTGGTAGGCGTCGTGGGCGATGCCCGGGTCCGAGCCACGAAGGTCGATGATCGGCACATTGGCCAGGTGCTCGGCGGTATTAATCGCGCCGGTACGGTAGGCATTGCTCAGTGCCTGCGGGTCCGCCACGGTTCGCTGCGGCTGAAAATCGATATCCACATTCAGACCGCCAATATTACGGTTCACTTTCAGGAACTGATCACCGGTGATCACCCCTGTCTGCAATGCCCCCAGCCCATACTGGACGCCCTCATTGTCGAGCGGGATACCGGTAAAACCACGCGACAGCAATTGCTCATTGGTACTCCACACGGCAGGTGGCCGCGGACCAAACTGCGTGGCCATATAATCCAGCAACCCACAGCGCAGACCGTCGGGCCGCTGCTCGGCATCATAGACGGGCACGCCGTCGGCCAAACCCGGGCAGTTTTGCTGATCCGGGTAAGCGGCCGGGAAAAAGGCCACGTCGGAAACAATCGGGTTCAGCGGCAGATGACCGTAAAATGCCGTCCACTGGGCAACCGGCAACACACCGGATGAGAATACCGAGTTGAATACGGACACCATATCGTCGGGACTTTCCGGAACTCGGTTACCGAAGTAATGGCTGAGCAGATGGTAGTCGGCAAACTGGGTGGCGGTGGTCCATACATCCGGGTAGGAGCATTGCACTATCAGCCCCTGATAGATGCCGGGGTAGGCATTGGCCACATGTTGTTGGGTAATGGAGCCACCGGAACAGCCGGTGCCGATGGTGTAGCGCAGCTCACCGTACTGCTCGACAATGCGCTCCTTGGCCATCATCAACGACTCCGCCGCGGTGACCAGGTTTTCATTGTGCCCCAGGTTGCCCTGGGCGGTGGACAGGGTCATGAAGCCCCGGCCCAGCGCCACACTGATGCTGTCGCCGAGCAGGAATTCGGCGCCATCCGGCGCCGTGCCGGACAGATCACCATTGGGCGGGTTGCCCATGCCATAGCTGACGCCCACGTTACCGCCGTGATGGATCAGCAGCTTGTGATTCCACTGGTCCTGCGGATGCAGGGCCGACCAGGGCTGGCCGGGGCGAAACAGCGTCATGATCTGATAGCGGTCGCGGTTCTGCACCCCGGTTTCCACCCGGATGATAAACGGCACGGTAACACCCTGATCCGTGGTCACCGTGGCAATACTGTCCGCCGCCGGCGGATTGGCCGGATCATAGGGCTGGAAGGCGCCAGGCAAGCCGGGATTTTGCGGATCAAAATTGCTGACCAGGGATTGCAACTTGTCCGCTGGCACGTATTTGAAACTGTAGTTTGGCGGCTGGTTGCACTGAGCATCCACTGCCTGGGCATTGTTACAATGCCAGGGCTGTACCTGGGGGCCGGAGAACACCGGTCCGCCATTGGGATGGTTGATAATATGACGCTGCAGTACGGAATGGTCCGCCAGTGTCACGGTCAGGGTGTTATCGCCCAGCGCCAGGCCGCTGAGCAGCCCCTTGAGGGTGCCGGCATCGGTGGGCGTGAGCATGCCCGTGACCTCGGTGGTGCCCAGTTTTACCTGGGCTCCCTTCAGGTTTGCCGGATCGGCTGCCACGACCTCCACCAGTGCATCCCCCCCGCTGATCAAATCAGCCCGGTTGGAGAGCACGCGGATTTCCCCGTCACCCCGCACCTTCTGTGTGGGGACCTCCGGTGGCGGTGATTTTGTTGTCACGCCTGGGGTCTGCGAAGCCATCACCGGGCTGGTTGCCGCCGATGAAGAGCTGCCTCCGCCCCCACATGAAGCAAGCAGGCCCAGGGTGCTGACAAGTGTCAGCGCTAGCCGGTATTTCATTATTATGCTCCTGCCGGCCCGGGACCGGTCCGCTATGCTGGCGGCTTTGTTGTAGCGCCACCGTTTGTTGTTGGAGTTTGCGATGACGGCATGTTGGAGAAGCCGCGCCAAGCTGGCTGTTGTTGAGCCGTTGTAGCGAGGTAACCGGTGTTGGCCGGCGTTGCGAAATGTAGCACGAATGTCCCATATTGACCGGCAATGTGTCTGCTCTGTGACCTGTGACCGGGGCCTGATAAGGTGTAGACCGATCTGACAAGGAATCAGACCATGCGGGCATGGAAGAAAATCTTGCTGCTGGTGGCGACCCTGGTTGCCGCCATGGCCACCTGGCACCGTTACAAACCCCTGCCTGACGACCTGGATTTTCACGGCAAGCTGCAACCGGCCACCAACCTGTCGCTGCTGGTGGACGACACCTGGGTGGACGCCCACGACCAGCGCCACAGTCGCCAGCAGATCTTCGATGAATACTTCCGGCTGATTCGCCAGGCCCAACGCCTGGTGGTGGTGGATATGTTCCTGTTCAACGATTTCCAGGGCTCCCCGCCGGAAACCCTGCGCCCGCTGTCCGGGCAGCTGACCAACACCCTGCTGGCCGCCCGACATCAGCATCCGGCCATGCCCATGGTGGTGATCACCGACCCGCTCAATACCCTCTATGGCGGCCTGCTGGATCCGCAGCTAGAACGCCTGCGCCAGGCCGGCATCACGGTGGTCACAACCCGGCTAACGGCCCTGCGCGATTCCAACCCCGGCTGGTCAGGATTGTGGCGGCTGTGCTGTCAGTGGCTGGGTAACAATGCCAGCCACGGCTGGCTGCCCAACCCGCTGGGGCCCGGCCAGGTCACCCTGCGTAGCTACCTGGCGCTGCTCAACTTCAAGGCCAACCACCGCAAGACGCTGGTGGTGGATGAAGGCAATCAATGGACGGCGATAGTCACCTCCGCCAACGCCCATGACGGCAGCAGCGCCCACAGCAATATCGGGCTGCGCTTCAGCGGCCCGGCGGCGCTGGATGTATTGCATAGTGAGCTGGCGGTGGCGCGCTTTTCCGGTGCCGACCTGCCCGCCCTGCCGCCGCGACATGACGCCTCCCCAGCGCCTGCCCCACAACAGATTCAGGTGCTGACAGAGGGCGCCATCCGCGATGCCCTGCTGCAGGCCATCAACGACGCCGGCCCGGAGGAACAGCTGGATGTGTCCGTGTTCTACCTGTCTCACCGGCCGTTGGTGGAAGCCCTGCTGGCGGCCCACCGGCGTGGCGTCAGACTGCGTATACTGCTGGACCCGAACAAGGATGCCTTCGGCCACCAGAAAAATGGCATCCCCAACCGCCAGGTGGCCTGGGAGCTACACCGGGCCGGCATTCCGGTGCGCTGGTGCCATACCCACGGCGAGCAATGCCATACCAAGATGCTGCTGCGCGTGAGTCCCAGCCAGGCGGCGTTGATTCTCGGCTCCGCCAACTACACCCGCCGTAACCTGGACAATCTGAATCTGGAAACCAGCGTACGCCTGCTGGCCAGCCCGGAAAGCCCGGTGATCCAGCAGGCCGGTCAGGCCTTCGAGCGACGCTGGAGCAACCTGCATGGTGAGCATCACAGCGTGCCTTACCGGCGATATGCCGATCAGTCCCCCTTCAAGTACTGGCTCTACCGGGCCATGGAATTCACTGGCTGGAGCAGCTTCTGATATGGAACCGCGCATCACCGTCATCACCCTGGGCGTCGATGACCTGGAGCGCGCCCTGCACTTCTACCGTGATGGACTCGGCCTGGATACCGACGGCATTGTCGGCACCGAGTTCGAGCATGGCGCGGTGATCTTCATTCCCTTGCAGAGCGGGGTCAACCTGGCCCTGTGGCCACGTGCCAGCATGGCCCACCATAGCGGCCTGCCGCTGAGCCCGCCCGCTACCACGGACCTGCACATCGGCCACAATGTTCGACAAAGAAAGGACGTGGATACGGTCATGGCGCAAGCGCAGGCCGCCGGGGCAGAGCGAGTAAAGGCCGCCCACGACACTTTCTGGGGCGGCTATGCCGGTTACTTCCGTGATCCGGATGGCCACCTGTGGGAGATTGCCTGGAACCCGCACCTGCTACCGGCATGACTGGAGCAAGCCCGGCCAGCCTCGGCAATCAGGCGCCGCCGGTCTCGGTGCCGGCAATGGCACGGTGGCGATACCAGTAGTGACCGCTGATGGTGGCGTTAATCAACCAGGCTGCGCCGGTCAGGCCGCCAGCCAGAGGCCAGCCCCAGCTTTCCGGCACCAGGGAAGTACGGGGAATGAATAGCAGGAACAGCAGGGTTTCCAGCAATGCCAACAACAGGGGAGCCGCCAATTGCGCCGGCAAGTGCAACTGCACGCCCAAGGCTCGCAGCAAGGCCGCGCCCATGGTCAGGCCCAGCCAGATAATGATCAAACCACCAACAACCACCGTCATAAGCACCCCGCTTGTAACTCTATCGGCATGGTAGGCGCCGCCGTCGGCAAACACCAGCCGTCAGGCTCTTTCCCGGCCATCCCGGTGCAAGAACCCCTTGCCACGCTGGGCCCGAAAGTCCTCCACCGATAGCGGCCGCGAAAACACATAACCCTGTGCCCGATCACAGCACAGCGCCTGGAGCGCCTGTACCGTTTCCATGTCTTCCGGCCCTTCCGCCACCACGGTCAGGCTCAACTCGTGGGCCAGTGCCACCACCGCCTTGACGATGGCGTAGTGACTTTCTTCGCGGCACATATCGTGAACAAAACTGCGGTCGATCTTGACTTCACTGACCGCAAACTGGCGCAAATGGGACATGGAAGAAAAGCCCACCCCAAAGTCATCAATGCTGCAGGCCACGCCCCGGGCAGACAACCGGGACACCACTTCACTGGCTCTTTGTGGATCGCCGATAACACAGGTTTCGGTCATTTCCAGCCGCAGGTCCTCCGCCAGACCGCCATGTTTCTCCAGCACCGACATCACTATGTGGAAAAGGTCGGATTCCAGAATATCCACCGCCGACACATTGACGCTCATACGGGTGGGGCGCCCCTCGTCACGTAACTGCACCGCCAACTGCACCGCCTGGTCGAGCACATATTCGGTAAGCTGCCCGACCAGGCCCGCCTGCTCCAGCAGGGGAACGAAATAGGCGGGTGACAACGCGCCCAGAGACGGATGCTGCCAGCGCACCAGCACCTCGCCGCCGACAATGGCACCGCTGGCCAGGTCCACCTGAGGCTGCACACACACACTCAGGCCGTCACTGCCACTGCGCCGGAAATCGCGCAAAATAAACAGGTTGTTGGGGTCCGGATCCATACTGGGCCGATACTCGGCCCAGTAACGCTGGCGATGGGCGCCCGTGGCAAGGGCGATTTCCGCCTGGCGCAACAATTCGATCACATCCCGGCTGTGCTGCGGGTAGCGCGCCAGGCCCACGCCGAAATGCGGCTCAAGCTCCACCCCTTCCAGCTCCAGCGCGGATTCATCCAGCAGGCTGTGCTGCCGGGAAGCATCCGCCTCTGCCAGCACGCCAAAAACGCCCCGGCCAAAATAACCCAGCGCCTTGAAGCGCTGCTGCTGCAAGCGCCGCGCCACCGCCGCCACCATCGCCTCACCGGTTTCGTAGCTCAATGAGCAGACAATATCGTTAATGTCACTGAGGTGAATGACCATCACCACATAGGTATGGCCAGCGCGACCCCGCTTGCCGAGATAACGGCGAACC
Organism: Alcanivorax sp.; assembly: GCA_033723495.1. GTDB lineage: Bacteria > Pseudomonadota > Gammaproteobacteria > Pseudomonadales > Alcanivoracaceae > Alcanivorax. Next base: position 14,314 of record JAWVWY010000057.1, read on the forward strand.
TGTTTGACAAACTCTCCCCGCGTCGGCAAACCGGTCAGGCGGTCGTGATTGAGCCAATAGCGAACCTCCTTTTCCGCCTTTCTTTGCCGTGACAGCGCCGCCTGCAGTTGACCGGTGCGGTTACGCACTACCCGCCGCAACTGCCAGGAGTAGCCATAGCCCAGCAACATCAGTAATGCCAGGGCCGCCAACGTCCACAATAGCCAACGGTAACGCTGCCAGAAGCTGGCACTGGCCCATTCAATTTGCGGCCGCCATTGCTGATAAATGTCATAGTAACGGCCACTGGAGACCACCAGCCCCAGTTGGGTCTGCAACCAGTCATGCAATTGTGGATTGTTGCTGGATACCGCGAACACATACGCTCGTGGCCACAATGGTGGCCCCAGCGGCTGCAGTGGCAGTTTTTTTTTCATGATACGGCGGTTGGTCACCGTCTGTGGCAACAGCGCATATTCCGCATAACCACCGAGCACCGCATCCATGGCCGCAGCATAGTCTTCACGATAAACCGGCTGCACCTGGATATGATGTTCTTTCAGGGCTTCCGCCGCATAGCCGCCCTCTTCCAGCGCCACCCGGTGGCCCGCCAGCTCCTCGGGACCGGCCACGCCGGCATGCCCGTTGTGGCCATAGATACCGTGGGTGACAAAATAGAACGGCGTAGTGAACAAGAAACGCTGACCGCGCTCCCGGGAGGCAAACATGGCGACCACATCCACCTTGCCGGACTGCAAATCCGCCAACGCCTGGGGCCAGTCCATCAGCCGGTGCTCGGCCTTGCGGCCGCCCTGCTCAGCCAATGCCTGTTCCAGGTCTTCCACGAAACCATGGACATGGCCGTCCGCAGAGCGCCACTGAAACGGGGGATAATGGTCATCACCGGCAAACACCAGGGTATCGGGCACCGACGCCCTGGCCCCCCCCGCCATCACAATCAATATCATCAGCCACCACCATCGGCAGCAGGCTGGAGGGTTGTTATGTTTGTTATTGTCCGCCACTGGCGTCCTCATCGGCCAGGCCCGACTGCTCAACAGGCGGTTGGTGAAAACCACTATGGCAAGGCAATCCCTGCCTTCTGCAGCCCATAGCGGTGTTGTGCCTCACAGGGGCACGCTCACCGGCAACGCGGGTCACGCCCCGGCGATGCAATAATTCTCCTATGAGGTATAACGCCAAGCAGCCACTCAAGGCAAGCGGCAATGGCAGCAGCCAACCGGCAAATCCGATCAGCGATAAAGCAGATCGCGTCCATGGCGTGCTTCCAGGCCCTGGCGCCGCCCTTTCGGCAGACCCGCCACCACCAGCGCATAGGAGTGGTCGACCATGCGCTGCACCTCTCCGTCGGGAATGGAGCCATCCAGCAGCACCGTATTCCAGTGCTTTTTATTCATGTGGTAGCCCGGCAGAACCGCCGGAAAAATATCACGCAGGGCCTGGGCCTGGGCCGGGTCACACTTGAGGTTGATGCGCAGCTGGCCATGCCGCGTCATCAGCAGCGCGAACATCTTGCCCTGCACCTTGAAGACCGCCGCCTCCGGCCCGAAGGGAAAGTCTTCAAGCGCCTCAGGCTTGCCGTGGAGATATGCACGCAGCGCATCAACATCCATGTCGATCTCCAGTTTTTACGGTGGCAGCGCCATGTGCCCTGCAGGCATGTCTGCAAGCGAAGAATGCCGAATCGCGTGCCGGCACACGCCGGCACGGGCTAGCGGTTAACGATTCAATGGTTAACTGTTCACTGGCTGGCGTATCAGATTTCCCGCGTCTCCCGGAACAGGATATCCGGATGGCGCTCCTCGGCCAGTTGCAGGTTGACCCGGGTGGGGGCCAGATAGGTGAGATGGCCGGCGCCATCACGGGCCAGGTTGTCGTGGGCTTTGCGCTCGAACGCCGCCAACTCACGTTCACTGTCCGCCTCCACCCAGCGGGCGGTGGCCACGGACACCGGCTCATAGCGGCAGTCCACGCCATACTCACCTTTCAAGCGCGCAGCCACCACATCAAACTGCAGGGTACCCACGGCGCCAAGAATCACATCGTTGTTGCGCAGCGGGAAGAACACCTGGGTGGCGCCCTCTTCCGCCAGCTGGGTCAGGCCCTTGTGCAGCTGCTTGCTCTTGAGCGGGTCGTTGAGCACCACGCGCTGGAACAGTTCCGGCGCAAAGTGGGGAATACCGGTGAAACTCAGTGCTTCGCCCTCGGTGAAGGTATCGCCGATCTGGATGGTGCCATGGTTATGCAGGCCGATGATGTCACCCGGCCAGGCCTCTTCCACATTGTCACGTTCCCCGGCCCGAAAGGTCAGTGCATCGGCAATGCGCACGTCCTTGCCGGTGCGTACCTGCTTGAGCTTGATGCCCTTCTGGTAGCGGCCGGAGCAGATGCGCATGAAGGCCACCCGGTCCCGGTGTTTGGGATCCATGTTGGCCTGGATCTTGAACACGAAGCCGGTCATTTTCGGTTCGGTGGCGTCCACCGTACGCTCGGCGGCGTCGCGCGGTTGCGGCGGCGGCGCCCACTCCACCAGACCATCGAGCATATGATCGACACCAAAGTTGCCCAGCGCGGTCCCAAAGAACACCGGCGTCAGCTTGCCGGCAAGGAAACGCTGTAGATCGAATTCATGACTGGCGCCCTGAACCAGCTCCAGCGTGTCGCGCAACTCCCCGGCATAGTCGGCGCCCACCGCTTGATCCAGCTCCGGGTTGTGGAGCCCCTTGATCTCACGCACGTCCTGCACGGTATGGCCCTGACCGGTCTGGTACAGCACGGTGGTATCACGCAGCAAGTTGTAGACGCCCTTGAAGCTCTTGCCCATGCCGATCGGCCAGGTGATCGGCGCGCATTCGATTTTCAGCACGTCCTCGATTTCATCAAGCACCTCGATGCCGTCGCGCACATCCCGGTCCAGTTTATTGATGAAGGTGAGAATCGGCGTATCACGCAGCCGGCAGACTTCCATCAACTTGACGGTCCGCTCTTCCACGCCCTTGGCCGCATCAATCACCATCAGCGCCGAATCCACCGCTGTCAGGGTACGGTAGGTATCCTCGGAGAAGTCCGCGTGGCCGGGGGTGTCCAGCAGGTTGACGGTGGCATCATGGTAGGGGAACTGCATTACCGAGGTGGTCACGGAAATGCCCCGCTCCTTTTCCATCTCCATCCAGTCGGAGGTGGCGTGCTTGCCGGACTTCTTGCCTTTTACGGTACCGGCGCTCTGGATCAGGTTTCCGTACAGCAGCAGCTTCTCGGTAATGGTGGTCTTACCGGCGTCCGGGTGCGAAATAATCGCGAAGGTGCGGCGCTTGGCCACCTCGTCTTGCAGGCTCATGGGGCTTCCAACGTTACTCGGGTGTATCAGGGCCGGCGAGTATACCAGCCCGAGCCCCGGTTACGGCAGCCCCGAGCCTTGCAGTTGCCGATGACGCATGAGCAGATAAAGGGCAAAGCCCACCGCCACGCCAGGCACCACGCCCAGTAACAGCGCCAGCCAGCCACCACTGATGTGGTAGTGCTGGCGTTCATAAACCACCCAGATGGCGAGCACCACCCAGCACAGAATCACATCGGTGGAATAGCCGGCAGCAAAGGGGTTGGCGAAACCGCCCAGGGCAGCGGCCATGACATCCGGGTTGGCCAGCAGCGGCGGAATCACCAGCCAGGCAAAGGCCGCACAAAACAGCAGGGCCACCAGCATCAGCAGGCGACGAAATAGCAAATTCGACATGTTTATCCCTTTTCCATAAAGGTGCTACCGGCCTCCTTGGGCCAAACTTGCGGCAGTGCTAGAGTGTGGGGCCATTCAACCAAGGAAGCTTGTCATGCGCTCTTTTTACCACGCCCTGACCATTACCGTCTTCGCCCTGCTGCTGGCCGCCTGCGGCCGCACTCCCGGCGCCGATGACGCGGAAAAGGCCCTGCAGGCGGAA